>CAYTIK010000040.1:0-1537 GCA_964438025.1 uncultured Bdellovibrionales bacterium | reverse complement strand
CTATTCGAGTCTCACCAGTAAAACTGGTGGATTACCTTCTGTTAAAAACTATTTAAAATTATTTTGTTTAATGGCTTTGTGATTAATATAATTAGGAAAATTTAATAGAATGAATATGAATTGTATTTTCGTAGCGGAGTGGAGAAAACACCTTTTACTCCTTTCTAATAAATAAAAAACAAATTTATTCCCCTTTAAAAAATTCTGTCAAAATTCCTTATTAAAAGGAAAATATTTTTTGAATTTCATATAATGCGCAGCTATGCGATGTTCCGCCGCAGGCGGAATTTGGGCCTTCCGCATAGCGGGAGTTGTGCGCCTGCCCGCCTTTGGAGGGATGCGTCGCTGCACCTTTGATTATATTCTAGCTTGATTTATTTCACAGCCCAAGAGCAGAGCTGCGCATTGTGCAAAATGGAGCGCGAAGCAGCGACATTTTGCACAACGTTCACGCATTATCTGAAGTTGCCGATTTTTCTTTTACTTTATAGTTTTCAGAAGCTTAGCGACTTGTTTTTTGAAGATTGGCAAGTCGTCTTGAATAGTTTTCCATAAAATTTCTTCATCAATGCCAAAATATTCATGAACAACTTTATTTCTCATGCCTTTAATTTCATTCCACGCCACATTGGGATTTTTGGCTTTTACTTCCTTGGGAATGTTTCTGACCGCTTCACCAATAATCGAGAGATTTCTGACAACCGCGTCAATCATTTGTTCGTCTCTGGAAAATTTCTCAAAATCAGAGCCACGCGTATATTTTTCTATTTTTCGAATAGAATCCTGAATATCTTCCAGATAAAGTTTTATTCCTCTTTTAGACATATTGCACTTCTTTAAAAATTTCTTTTTTTACCGCCGGCTTGATAGCTTTCTTAGAAACCAGGTCTACTTTTTTGCGCAAAGCGCGGCTTAATAAATTTTCCAGCCGAACAAATTCAAAAAATCCGATGGGTGTTTCAAATTCCACCAAAATGTCCAAATCGCTGCCCCTTTTTTGTTCTCCACGGACAAAAGAGCCAAAAATCCCGATCTTTTTGACATGGTATTTTTCCCTTAATAAAGGAAGCTGTTCATGAATTTTTTCGCGTATTTTTTCCCGTGTCATATGAGACCAGTATAGCAAATAAAAGAAAAACCGGCAATTTGCGAAAAACCGACTTGTCTCGTGATCGGTTTTTCCAGATATGCGTTGTTATGCGATGTAGCCAGAAATTTCTAGTCCTTATTATAATTTTTTTGGCAATTTATTTTTAATCGCTATTGTTAGTTGCGACAATGCTGATGCAACAACATAGGCGAATACAGTAAAGCCAAGCATAAGCATGAGAGCGCCAAACTCGCCAAGTTTTAAGTAAGAAAAAATCAAGACTATTGCGGGATAGCCATCTATGATTGGCAACGCTATGATTATTCCAAACAAGATAATGCTTACCCAATTGGGCTTAAAGAATTTAAGTGTCATAATATTTCAGTTAAGTTAATAAATATCCCCGAGCTTACGCTCGGGGTTTTCTATCCGAGTGCAAGCTTCGCT
>CAYTIK010000039.1:0-4517 GCA_964438025.1 uncultured Bdellovibrionales bacterium | reverse complement strand
CAAGCCAGATCCGCGCATTATCGGCAAAGGCAACTTGCACCGGGCCTCGCGCCTGGAAGGCAAGGTCAAAAACCGAGGTATTCAAAATATCAAGAAAAAAACGCGGTCCTCTAAATAATAAAAGTAATAAATATTAAAATAAAAAAACTATGAAAAAAGCCGTTCTTTTGAGTCTGGCACTAGGAGTGTTGCTATTAGCCGGCTGTGGCACAACCTCCATCAGCTACCCAAAACTTTATACCGATGAAAAACTTCCTCAATATCCAGAAGCTAATTTAGTCCAAGTCATTACTAATGGACCGACACTTAAGGAAGGCGTCCTGTTGCGCCTAGAAAGTAAAAAAGACGTGCAAACCATCGCCGCTTACTATGACGAACAAATGACGAAACTGGGCTGGATAATGCCCGCCAAAAACGAAGCCACGGAGACTCTTTACGCCACCCAATACAATAACGGCCAGAAATACGTCCAATTAACTGTTTCCCAAATTACCGGCACCAGCCAGACGATTACGCTTAACTTCATGGAACAGTAAAAAAGACTTGCTATTGCGCTAAAGCACTTAAGGCTACACCGATATAGTATGGCCAGATCACGATGGCTAGCATACTTTGCCAGAGCTGCAAGTGCAAGAAACCAATCGTAAATAACCACCCAGCACACCAAGAGAACGCCGTAAAACCATGCTGTTCGATTTTTATTTTTTCCATTTTTTTATACTAAATTAATTACTTATTAAAATAAGCATATATTTTATCCGAAATTTCAATCCCTTCAAATTTTCCCGTATAAAATGGCAGATATTTTTTAATATTATCCCCTCCTTGCTTTGCAAAACTGCCATGCCAATCGCTCCCGGCTGTAAGCAAGAGATTATATTTTTCTGAAAATTCTATAATGACTTTAACTTCTGCTTCGCTGTGAGCAAAACCATAACACTCTATCCCGTCTAATCCTTGGTTCTTAAACTCGGAAATTATTTTATCCCATTCCACTGGATTATTGGTAATTTTTCTTAGAGAAATTTTGGAAGCCAGGGAATGAGCCAAAACAGAAATCCCCCCGGCTCTTTTAATAATCCGAAAAACATCCTTAGGTTCCTGGGAAAATATTGGCTCCTTGATTTTTCCTTCCAAAAATTTAAAAGCGTTGTTAGTATTGTCAAAAACACCCTCCTCGTGAAGATAAAAAGCTACTCCAGGTAAAGAAAAATATTTATCTTCTTTCGCACTATATTTTTCCAGATCAACTTCTTTTTGCCCAACTTTGGTCAGCTCCGCATTAACTTTATTAATTTCTAATTTAAAATGCTGCTTTTTTTCAGCAATATTATTTTTCAAAAAATCCAAAAGTTCTGTATTTCTAATGTCAATAAAATACCCCAGAATATGCAAGAGTTTTCCACGATAAGTCGCACTGATTTCCACTCCGGGAATGACCTTGAGCCCCGCCTGTTTGCCCAATTCCATCGCCTTATTTGCGCCAGAAACTAAATCATGATCGGTCAGAGAAAGTATTCCGACTTTTTGATCTTTGGCTGATTCGATTATTTCCTCGACCGTATCCCGGCCATCAGAAAATGTCGAATGGATGTGCAAATCGATTTTTTGAGTCATTATTTTAAATATTAAAATTTTTTAATTTCCCTCAACAATAAAATCATTACAGATATTCTCATATTCTCGAGAATATGAGAATATCGTTTTGCTGTTTCTTATTCTTTAAACTGAGCATTGAAAGGTTGTCAGAAATTTATAAAATATTTTTCCGTAAGGCGAAAGTTCATGGACAACTGCCCGACCTTGGTAATTTTTGTGTACTAAGCCGGCTTGCGTAAGCCTCCAAATATGGCCGGAAATTGTTTTTAAATTGCAATGAAGTCGTTCGGAAATATCGTCGACAGAAATATCTTTATTATCGGCAATCAAAAAAAGAATTTCAATCCTTCGATGATTTGATACGCCTTTCAAATGCCGTTCCATTTGTTTGGGAGATTTTTTTTGAGGTAATGATAGTCTCCCATAATCCTTCTTTCTTTTTTTGACTAGCATGTTTATTTTTAGTTTCTTAACCCAACTCCATTATACCACAACATTCTCACATTCTCGAGAATGTGAGAATGTCCTAGTTGTTGTAATTTTGAGATATTTGATTTAAACGTATGGATAAAATTAAGTACGTGCTCGAGCAAGTACTTAATCAAGTGCTTGGAATATTTATTTCGAGTCTGTTTTAATTATGCTACCAAAATAAAAAGGCATGGGGGGAATTTGTCCACCCACACCTTTTTCGAAGGAACTTTTTCTTGGTTGCATCACCTATTAATCAGGTGCCTTGGTAGGGTGATAAGTATAGCCATAAATAAGGCGATTACAAGTAGCCCTATAGCGAATATCAGACTAAATATGGCTAGTATCGGACCGAATAATGCCAATACCGCCATAAGGCCCGGATCGCTATACAATTTCGCTACCTCTATCGCATGACCAAAATTGAGCGGTAGATCTTCAATAAACCTGTTTTCGTAAATCCATTTCCACTTTCTGTTTAAAAGCAACAGGATGATACTAAAAATGATATACCCAACTACGACAACCGCATACCAAACATATGACATATACGTTTCCATTATTTCCTCCTTTGTTTGATTGAGTTTCGTTAAGGTTTTTACCTAATATACATCTTCGCTTTTTGAATTTGTTAAAGAATAGCAAACATTAGCATAAACGACTTGCCTTGTCAATATTATTTAATTTCTACACAATCTTTCTTCCATCCAAACTTTCCGTCTCATAATTTTCTGGATTAATTGGCGTTTGTTTGAATCCAGCCGGGAAAAATAGAAACGATCTGGCGTTTTTGATTTTAAATTCGCAGGGATATTTTTTTTGACTGCCAATGCGGTTTCTTGATCGGAACAAATTAGTTTTACTTTTTTTCCTAAAATTTTCCAGATCGGTTTTTTGAGCAAGGCATAATGAGTACAGCCAAGAACCAAATAATCTACCGGATTTTTCAGAAAACCGGATAAATAATTTTTTAAAACTGAATCAATGATCTTTTTGTTTGTCTCCCCTTTTTCAATGAGCGGCACTAGCCGCGGGCAAGCTTTAACGCTCACGGAAATATTTTTGTTGAGCGCTTTCAGCTGGCGTTCAAAAATCCGGCTCTTAATAGTGGCTTGCGTGCCGATGACACCGATTTTTAAAGATTTTTCAGATTTTTTTAATTCCGCGCCAATTCTCGCAATCACCGGATCGATGACATTATAAAAATGAACTTGGGGAAATTGCTTTTCCAAATAATTTTTTGCCAAAGCCGAGGAAGTGTTGCAAGCCATGACAATTTCCTGCGCTCCTTGCTCGATTAAAAATTTTACAATTTCTTTGGTATAGCGTTTAATAGTCTGGGCATCTTTATCACCCCAAGGACAGCGCGCCGTATCGCCAAAATAAACCAGCGGCCGCTGGGGGCAAATTTTCTTAATAGTTTTAGCGACAGTCAGTCCGCCAATACCGCTGTCAAAAATTCCGAGCATGTGATTAAATTTAAGCTTAAAATTATTAATTTTAAGCTTCCCGGTTAACTATTTATCTCTTGCTATTTATCTTTTACCATTTACTATTCATTTTACTTATTTTAATATAAACACGCTAAGTATTTTACCCATAGTTTACTATTCCCGCATATGCAAGGATAGTAAACTGCAGTCAATAATTATTAGCTTGATTTAATATCATAATTTAAAAATCTGCTTTAATTTTCTTCCATTAAGCAATTCTTCTACTGTTAGGATTTCTATGTATTTTTGAACCCCAAATATTTCTGCAATAAAAAGTAATTCGTCTTCGCATTCATACGGAAATACCCATACGCTTTTTTGAATTTGATAAAAACCCAGTTCTTTTATTTTTCCTCGCAAAGCTTCCCGAGCTTGATTATATATTTTCGGCTTGGTGGGAATATCAAATATCAATACTCTCCACTTGCCATCCCATTTTTTCGGCACCCCGATTTTTAAATCTTCCAATAAATATTCTCTAATTCTCTTTTTCCCTTTATCATTAAGTGAAATTTTAATTTTTCCGTCTTTTTCTTCCAAAATTTCCACCAATTTTTGGCGGGTGATATTGGTAAGCGCGCTTTTTATTGTTTTTTGAGAAAATTTTTCTTCTCTGTCATTTAATTCGTTAAAGCTTTTTAATGCTTTGCAAAGACCTACCAGCAAAGCTCCTCCAAAAACGATCGAACTCGTGGCCAAAAACATTAAAATAAATTTCGTGGCTGTCGCTGGAAAACTGTCGGAATGTAAAAAATCTTCAACTTTTTCCTTCATTTCGGCATAATTACCGACTTTCATTTGAGGAATTTTTTTATATTCTCCTTTTTTTGCCATATTTCCAATTTATTTATTCAAATCTGCTTTTAATTATAGTTTACTATTCCCGCATATGCAAGGATACGAATTAGTTCACGAAAAATCTTACCGTAGCTCGTTTCGTTAGCTCATTTAAAA
>CAYTIK010000038.1:0-4895 GCA_964438025.1 uncultured Bdellovibrionales bacterium | reverse complement strand
ATGCCTTTTTTAATCGTGAATTTATTGGGAGAATAACCGTTGGCTAACTGCTTCATCTTTACCACCTGCACTCCATTTTCTTGTTTTACATTCGGATCATCGATTTTAATTGTCTGTGAATTATTTCCAGTGAACCGCGAACCGAATTGCCATCCGGTTAAATTGTAACCATTAGTCAGATTAAACAGAGCGAAAACTATTACTAAAAGTCCCGCAAATTTAAAGAATCTTTTGGCAAACATCCCTTTGACAGCCGCCGTAAGTCCTCCGATGCCTAATAATCCCGGAGCCGTTCCCAGGGCGAAAATTCCCATGACCAGCGCGCCGGTTAATGGACTGCCGGTACTGACGGCATAAAGTTGCATGGCTTGCGTAAATCCGCAGGGCAGAAAAAAAGTCAAAGCACCCATAATGGCCGAGCTTCTATGGCTATATTCTTTCTCGTGTTTTTTGATTCCCAACATCCGGCTGATAAATTTAGGCAAGGTAAATTTTAGGCCATTAATCCAGGGAAAAATTTCAATGAGTTGCAAACCCATAAGCAGCATCACCAGTCCGACAATTATAGTCAGCATCCCCAAAGCAAAAGCGGAAACTTGGAAAAATGATCCCAGCGATCCTAACATCCAGCCCAGTAAGGCGAATCCAATAATTCTGCCCAGATTGAAATAGACGTGCGGCATAAACTTTTGGATAACTGTCGCTTCCGGATGCGCCTCGGCATGCCGAGTGGCGGCGCTCAAGACTAATCCTCCCACTAGTGCCATACAAGTAGAAACTCCGGCGGTCAATCCAATTAGCAACACCACCCAAAAACTTTCCGGATTGCCATTGGCCGAACCGAAACTAAGATTGGTCAGTCCGAAATTTTTCGCGATGAAATAAATTCCCACCAGAAATAAAAAAGCAATGCCCAAATCTTTATAGTCATTGGGATTTTGATTAAACCAGCTTTTTTTGTCTGACACGCCAATATCATAACCCGCTGAACGGATAGCCTCTACCACTTCTTGATCGTTAGGTTTTTGTGAGTCGTAGAAAATTTCCGCCGTACCGTTTTTGTAATTTACTTTTGCTCGGCTAATTTCAGGAATTTCCGATAGTTTATCTTCAACCAGCATCTCGCACGACCGGCAATGCAGGCCGGTTATATGGATAATTAATTTGTTCATTTTTTTAATAATTTATTTAGTTACGCAATATAAAAACATCCTTAAAAGAACTCCGGATGTTTCGGTAAGAAAATAAAATTATTCTTTTTTAAAGACAGACGCAAGGATGTCCGTCTTTGGAGGCGGCAAATCAAGTGGTTGAATATAAGAAGAATCTTGGATTAGCGTCGCAGTATTTGAAATATTATTTTCTGATGTGGCATAAAATATTGGATTGTTTACTTCCAATTTTGGAGCGTCATTTATCTTGGTAACCTTATTGTGATCCAGGCAGCACGGCAGCACGGCGTTTTTATCAGACGTATTATTGTTTTGCTCGGTTTGTGTTTCTTGGGGTTCGGCTTGATCCGCTTTATAATCCTGGCTGGTATCTTCGCAACGATTTTCTGCGCCAAGTTGCTCATCTTTTTGCGGAATCTCTGGAACTATTTCTCTGGGCTGATTTAAAGTCTGGGCGGAAACAGCCAGAGGCATCCAGCAAAAACTAAAATTTACCAGAAATATCAAACCCAGTAAGAATAAGGATGCTTTATATAATTTTGTTTTTTTCATTGGTCGCATATTAATCTTCGAAAAAATTAATGGCTATTTTTATTTATCTTAATGATTTCCTCGATCATTTGCTTTTTGCGCTTTTCATTGGTCCCGCGCATCGCGCTGATAAAACAGCTATTCAGATGCCGTTTGAACAATTTTTCATTGGCCGATTTCAAAAGTCCAATGACCGCCAAATTCTGTTGCAAAATATCAATACAATATCTTTTGTTCTCTACCATCTTAATCACATTCCCTAGATGGCTCTGACCTTTTTTAAGCGCCACTAAAATTTGCTTATCCTCTTCCATTTACCCTGTCAAATAAGATTTGTATTTCTATAAAAAATACATCTTATTTGTGTTAAAAAATTATTCTATTCATAAAACACACCTGTAATTTTGAAATTATTCAAATCTTAATTTTGCTAAAGCAAAATTATTTAACAGGGTGAATTTTTTAAATATAATTATTAGTTTTGATATTTGATATTTGATATTTGATATTTGATATTTGATATTCCGCATACACCTCCCCCCTAGGTACATCCTAACAGTTCCCTAAAACCTGTCAACCCCGCACTAACTTTGCACTGCGCCAGACCTGCCGGCAGGCAGATCTGGCGCAAAATATTACATGGCGCAAAGTTAGTGCGGGGTCAACCCCCCCTCCTCTTTCAACATAAAAAATCGTCCGGCACATGCTAGACGATTTTTTACTGACCTTTTCTAAGAATGTTATACTCCTAAAATTTTCGTCAATTGTTTGACCAGGGATACGGCCACCGGTGGTGCCAGCAAGCTATAGACTTCTTCCCCTTCGTCATCTTTGACTACAAAGGGTTTTTCCAAAGTTTTTACTTCTTTTGTCGCCTCGTCTAACTCATAATAATATTCCGGCGTAATTTCATAATCATCCACGGTTTCTTTGACCTTGGACACTGGAACGGCATTGCGGAGCAGAATTTTTTTGATGCCGTGCAGAGAAAATATTTTTTCAATCAATTTCCCATCCAGTTCCAGCCTGTCGCGGATCGAACTGATTCCTAAACTGTCACCTTCTTTGGCCCCCATGCGCGCATTGTTGCATGCCGGATTATCGCACATTAAATAAAATTCTTTTTTTTCTTGGTCAAAGCCGACCTTTTCCGTCACAAAAAGTTTAATATTTCTGGGCGTGTGGCAAATCGGACAAACCGCCCGGTTTTTCATCCGTTCATCAATAACCGACTCGGGAATATCAATAGCCACGAAAATATCCGGGTCTTCGCGAAAATCCACCAGTTGTTTGAAAAATAGAGAATAAGAAACCTGGTCCAAATTGCGGGGAAAACCGTCCAGAAAAATGGCTTTTTTTCCGGCCTTGTCTATTTCTTTCTTAACCAAAGCCAGAATAAATTCATTCGGCAGCAAGGTTTTGGTGTCCCGGCCGAGGAGCGCGTCAATGGCCTGCTCCGGCGTGATATAGCCGCGGTAATTCTGGTGTAGATATTCCAGCAATTCTTTTTTCTTAGTTTTATCTTCCATGCTTTCATGGACACTGCGGACAATATCGCCCACGGAAATATGCTCAATCTTATCTTTGCCAAAAATTTCCATCAAGAGTTTGGTATAGGTACCTTTGCCAGCATTTTTCTTTCCCAGTAAATAAGCGATAAAAGTCTTGCCTGCGTAAAAATAATTTTTCAGTTTCTCGATTTCTGTTCCAGCTTTGGCCTCAAAATATTCCCTCCTCCCTTGTAGATCGGACAGATTGAATTTTTTCTCTACACCCTCCACTTTCGTTTGAAAAAGCGGAAATTCTTTTTCGTATTTCATGTTTTTTTCGTGATGTTAATTAAAAGCCCTCTAAAATTCAAAGGCTGTTTTCTTTTTAATATTACCAGACAAAAAACTATCGCGCAAGAAAGATTACTTTTCTCTAAAACAATCTTTTTTTATCTCAGGACAATTATAGACAATATCCCTATTTTGATCGGTTCTTAAGATGGTTATGCTTTTTTCTTCCAATCGACCTAAAACCTCTGGCGTCGGATGGCCGTAGCGATTATTTTTCCCTACCGAAATTATGGCTTCTCTGGGTCTAACTTCATCTAAAAATTCAGCCGAAGTGGCGTATTTGGAGCCGTGATGCGCCACTTTTAAAAAATCAGCAGCAAGTGAATCGGGAATGCGAGAAATTAAATCTCTCTCCGTGTTTTCCGTAATGTCCCCTGTAAACAAAAAAGCGTTCTCCCCAAAATCTAAACGAGTTACGATACTTCCTTCATTGGAATCTTTGGTTTCTTTAGCTTCCAATATTTTCAAACTAGCGCCTTCCGGCCAATTGATTTTTAAACCCGGCTCACCCGTCATCTCCATAATTTTTTCTTGGCTGACTAATTTTTCAAATTCCTGGGAAATTTCCGATTCTGCGGGAACATGAGAATTAATAATGACGCCTACTTGATAATTTTTCATCGCTGCCATGAGTCCCGCAATATGATCCTTGTCCGGATGCGTGGCGATGAGCACTTCGATTTTCCGATCCCAAAAAGGAATAAATTGTCCTAATTTTTCCATGAGTATCTGTTCGCTCGGCCCGCCGTCAATCAATACTTGCTGATTTCCTTGACTGATTAAAATTGCATCGCCTTGCCCCACGTTGAGAAAATAAATTTTTAATTTTGAAGAATGAGGAAAAATTATCCAACTTAAAATCAGAGAAAAAATACATAGAACCAGAATCCCGCTATAAATTATTTTTCTTCTGGGCATTTTTTAGCAAAAATAAACCAACACCTATGATTATATACCAGAGCCCTACCCAATACCACGGAAAATTTTCCATTGTCATGGAGGAATATTTAAGATTAGCTAAAAATTGAATGACTGCGGTTTCGTATTTGAGCGGCAGAAAAGTCAGCCAGGAAAAAACCGTTCCGAGTGGTGGAAAAATAAACTGAAAAATCATTAATATAAACCCTAAAAACATCGTGAGCGGAATAATCGGCAAAACAAAAACATTGGCTAAGGGCGAAATAAGTGAAAGATTCTGGAAATTGAAAAGAATAATCGGCAAAACAAAAACTTGCGCCGAGAGCGTTAAAATTAAAATTTCCCAAATTCCGAAAGCCCGATATTTTTTCATCATCTTGTTTTCCAAAAAAGGCGAAAAATAAACGATTCCAATCGTCGCTAAAAAAGAAAG
>CAYTIK010000037.1:0-5045 GCA_964438025.1 uncultured Bdellovibrionales bacterium | reverse complement strand
AGTCTCGCTTTGGCGAGACGAAGGCGGGTATCGTATAGCGGCTATTATATTACCTTGCCAAGGTAGAGATGCGGGTCCGACTCCCGCTACCCGCTCAAAAATGGCAATAGTTATTTGTTGTGTTATAATTAGAATATGGACAAGGCAAGATTTCTAAAAGTATACGCCAATCTTCCCATTAAACTTCGTGAGGAGATTATTTTGGTAATTGATGACAATGGAGGCAAAAAACCCATATCCTGGAATGTCGCCTATATTGAAATAGAAAATGAAACTGCTTTAGGAGAAGAAATATTGAACAAGATGATAAGCTTGGAATTAATATAACTTTCAAAAAATGGAAGAGAACAAAAAGAAAAATAATCCCGACGAAAAAAAGAAAATAGATTCAGATATAAAGGATCTAGTAAAAATGAGATTGAGCGCTATCCCAAAAGGATTTAGCGTTTCTGTCGGTTCACAGGGAAATTTTAAAGTGGAAGATCTGATAAAACATATTGAAGATGAAGATGAAATCGGTAAAAGTATGGTGGAAATAGATATGGAATTCTTGCGCGATCTTAAAAACGGAAAACTATATGAGCAAATCGCTTTTGATAACTAGGCCGAATTATGAAATTACAACACGGTATCTTTATGTCTGGAATAAAAAAGTTATAAAAGAGGCTACTGATAAGGGAATCAATGTTTTGGATTTAGAAAGAGAAAAAGCAATAAAAAATGAGTTTATAGGCAGGATAAAAAAAGTTAATCCTGTTTTAATTTTGCTTAATGGCCATGGCGACAGCGACTGCGTGATGGGACATAATAATGAAGTGCTTGTTAAAGTCGGAGATAATGAAGAAATTTTTAAAGGTAAAATAGTCTACGCATTGGCTTGCAAATCCGCGTCTCACTTGGGTCCAAAAAGCGTAGAAGCGGGAGCAACTGCTTTTATCGGCTATCTGAAAGATTTTGTTTTTTTCAATGATGATAGCAAAATAGCGCGTCCAGAAAATGACAAAGTAGCCGGTCTTTTTCTTGATCCGTCAAATAGACTTTCCATTTCCTTGGTCAAGGGTAACAATGTTTCCAACGCAAGCAAAAAATCCAAAAAGTTATTTGCTGAAAACATCAAAAAACTGCTCAACAGCGACAATGATTCCCAGGATTTTTCTTCATCATTTATTCCTTATTTAGTTTGGAATATGAAACATCAGGTTTGCTATGGTGATCAGAGCGCTTGTTTTTAGACTGAGTTCAAACAAATTTCCAAAACGCTTGATGTTAGTGTTAATAAGTTAATTAAATAAGTTTTTAATTTTAATATAAAAAATATGGATAATCAAAATCAACAATCAGTTAGCAAAATACAATCAAGTGAAAAGAAACCTTGGTATAAAAAATGGTGGGTAATTGCTTTGGGCTTAGTTGTATTATATGTAATAGGAAGTAGTGGAATTAATGACGCTAAGAAGAAAACTAATGAAGCTAAGGTGCAACAGGAGAAAAATGTGCAAGTTGAAGAGGTTGGAAATTCTGAACCAACAGAAAAAGCAGTATCAGAGCCGGCCTTGATTGAATTGTCAGGAACTGGTCAACAAGCTTCTCAAAAATTTAATCTTGAAAGTGGATTGTCAATTTTTCGCCTATCTTATTCCGGAGCTGGACATTTTTCAATAAGGCTTTTAGATGAAAACGGAGAATATATCGAATTGCTTGTAAATACAACTGGTAAATTTAATGGCTCGAAAGCAATAGGAATAGAAAAAAGGGGAGAATATGTCATGGATATTTCTGCAGATGAAAAATGGACAATAAAAATTGAACAACCTAGAACGAAAATTGCTCAAAGCGAGGCTAATACTTTTACTGGTGTTGGACAGCAAGTATCGCCACTTATAAAAATTGATAAGGGCTTAAAAACTTTTAAAATGAAACATTCTGGAACTGGACATTTTTCAATAGTGCTCTTGGATAAAAATGGAGAATATATAGAATTACTTGTAAATACAACTGGCCAATTTGATGGCTCAAAAGCCGTTGGTATTAGTAAATCAGACTTGCATTTATTAGATATCTCGGCTGATGGTGAATGGTCAATAATAATAGAATAAAGTATAAATATAAAATCTCTATTTCAACAAATGTGGACAAATAAAGCAAAAAGATTAAATATTTATGCTTTGCAAAGAAGCGAAATTTTTGATGAAGATATTTGTAATTTTTGTCTATCAATGGATGGCAGAATTATTTCGATAGATGATGACATAGCAAAGATAGATTCCTTTCATGACGGTTGCAGAGGAATTTGGGTAGAAATAATGAATGATGAGGCGGAACTTCCGCCGATTAAAGGCGTGCCGGGAAAATTGAGAGAATTATTAGAAGGAGATTCTGAAAATTTACTTAAAATGGGCAAGCCTATTTTGGACAAAGATTCATTAGCTTGGGATTATTATAATGGCAAGTTGAATTTAACTGGTAAAAAATAAACGGATAGCGCAAAAAAATTTTCAATTTTTTACTTAAAGAACTATGGCAAGTCAACCATCTGTTAACAAAAAGGATTATTGGGATGACAAAATGAAAATAAAAGCAAGTCCAAAAGAAAAAATTGAACTTCTTGAATATGAAATAGATATATTTAGAAAAACATGTTTGCGATTGCAAGGATGGGATAATATAGAAAGCCAATTTGAAAAAAACATACTAACAGAATCGTTGGCGATCCATTCAAGAGTATTAACCGATTTCTTTTATGGGAAAACCAATCGAGAAAAGCATCCTAATGATTTAAAGGCACAGGATTTATTGCCAAATGTGAATTGGGAAAAAGAAAGACCAAATTTAACTCCTATTTTAGAGGAGGCAAAAAATAAAGCTGCTATGCAGTTGGCGCACTTGAGCCTTTGGAGAATAAAAGTGAAAAGAGATGGTAAAAAACCGTGGATTTTTGGTAAAATTGAACAAGATTTGGAAAAAGTAATTAAAACATTTTATAAATTGCTTAACAGATAAGATAAAAAAATTATTATAAGTAAAATATTGTAAAAATTTTGGTAGCGGTAGAAAATGAGAGCGGGAAATCAAAAATTTATTTCAAAAAAAGTTCTCTCCAAAGGCAGGCAGGCGAGCTTCCGCATAAAAACAGCTCCAGAATATATAAAAACGGCTCCGATAGGCCGTTTTTGTGTTTCATGCTAAAATTATAAATGTAAAAAATAAAAAAATACAATTAGCATAAATATGGATCTTTCCAGAAAAATCGTTCTTGGAATCACAAATAATTTTGATGGCAGTTGGCGAAATAAATTGGCGGAAATAAATAAATTAAAAATAAAAGAAGCCGCCTTATTTTTAGAGCAAGTCGCAACCAAGAAAGAACGGCAAGAAATTTATGCCAAACTTGAAAAATCAACAATTGAGAGAATCCCGCTTATCCACATTAGAAATAACATGCAGAAAGACGAGCTTTCCTTTTTACGCCAGCGCTACAAAAAACCACATTTCACTATTCATGAAGATAGCTTTAAATATTTAGATAAGTGGAGGGGTTTTCACAAAAATTTTTTTCTTGAATTAAATTATGACAACCGTCTTGCGGAATATGTAGAAATTAATAAAATAGGAGGATTTTGCATAGATCTTTCTCATTTTAAGGCAGGGGAAGAAAAATGGTCAAAAGAATTCCTGTATGTTTTATCTAAAAAAGAAAGTAATGGATATTTTATTTGCAATCACATAAATGGATATTCTTATCAAAAAAATTGTGACATACACACAGTTTCAAGTTTAAAACAATTCGATTATTTAAAGACCTTGCCTAAATTTTTATTTGGCGAGGTAATTGCTATCGAAACATATAACACTCTAGAAGAACAGCTGAAATTTAAAGATTATCTAGTCAAATTACTTCGCTAATACGAGGTCTAATATTAAAAACATACGACCAGATGCGCTGAGAGGCAAATTTTATAGCCTAAAATCAAAAAATTTCCAGTTTATCTGGAATTTTTTATTTGTCTTAAAATTTTTCTAATTTTGTGCTATTATAAAACTTGCTCTTATGAATTTACACACTCCCCAAAAATCAACTTCCTTCTGGAAAAAACCGGTGCCTTTTTTTGAAGCCGCGGGGCTTTTGATTATTCTTTCGATTATTTTAATAACCGCAGTTTTAATAATGGCTTCCCATATTTCTTACGATGTTCCTATTATTAAAATTCCTCCCCGCGAAAAACGCTACCGCCATTCTCCCGAGGAAAAATGGCAGTTTCAACCCAAACCGCTCTCAATTGAAAAAATGAAAATTCGGGGTTGCGTGGCCGACGGGTTTCTTTCCAGTTACGGTAAAAAATACGCCGATGATTTGGCTGAATTAATAAAAAGGTCAGAATGTTATTATCTGCACCGTGCTTTGGAAACCTGGCTCGTTCCTCCGGATTTTTATTTTGCCAAAGAAATGATGCAAAAAATCGATCGACCCAATGTTGTTTATGGCATGTTCATTGCTGAAGCCCTTAATGAAAAAGCTAAATATTACAATGAGCATGAGGAACGATATTTTGATTTTAATAAAATGTGCCGCAAGGGCAGCGCTGGCGCCTGGGGTTTCCGAACTTGTAATCCCAGCTTCGAGAGAGAAGAATATCGCAGTTATTTAAGATTTATTACTCGCCAGGCCATGGATATCGGCATCCAGAGTTTTCTTTTCGGCCAGATATCTCTCCAAGAAAGCACCGGAAAATCTATCGCTCCGGAAATTGTAAAGGAAATGAGGGATTACGCTAAAAAGAAAGACTTAGAAATTTTTATCGGTGCTCAAACTAATAATATCACTGATGAAAAATATTTGAGAATTTTTGATTACATTGAAGGTGGAGTTGGTATCAATAACGAAGGAAATATCGAAGATGGACCTTGTCTTTCCAAAAAAGGTAGCTGTTGGGCCTTACTCTGGCATGAAAATTTCGCTTCCAAGGCCAATAATGTCTTTTTACATTTAGACTGGAGTGGAATTAAAAGCGATGATATGAGCATTTTCGCCAGAATGGATCAGGAAA
>CAYTIK010000036.1:0-5256 GCA_964438025.1 uncultured Bdellovibrionales bacterium | reverse complement strand
TACCGGAATTCCTAATTGGCTGAATTCATAAAATCTATTTTGGTTGGAACTAAATTTAAATCTTAAAAAATAATCCTTTTTATTATAATTGAATGATATAGGATGACTGATTAGTCTTGTTAGCATATCCGTTCTCCAATGGGAAACCGGCAGAATATTGGGAACAATTCCGATGTCGCAATTATACAAATAATCGCAATATGTTTCTCTTTCCCATTGGATATGTCTTACGGTAATATCCGGCACGCCTATTTTCCAACAGCCTAATTTTTTAATATTGTATATCGCGTGAAGTTCAATGTTACATCCGGAATCTTTTATTTTTTCCAGAGTGTCTTTTATGTGATGAATAAAACAATTTAAATGGATCTTATTTCCATGATATCCGATAATGATTTTATCTTTTTTTGTGTGTATTTTTTCTTTCGGTTCCATCGGTAAAAACCAATTGAAAATTTGAACATTCGGATTGAATTTTAACGCGAATTCTTGCTGTTCCAGTGAACTAACTAACAAAAAATCGGCCTCTCCTGCTTCCAATTCATCTCTTTTATTATTTAGCTTCGGGTCCAAGATTCCGATAAGGGCTTGCGGATTTTGTTTTTTAGCTTTTTTCACCTCGCTTTCTAATGAAAAGAACATTATAATATCAAAACCAGCATAGTCTTTTTTATCAAAAAAAACTTCGTGACCTTCTTTCGCGTAATTTTTGCCTATATTTTCCCTGGCTACTTCACAGACTGTAGAAGGCAGCTTAGCATTTATTAAAATTTTCATTTTTTTAAGAAAGATTGTTTTTGCAGATGGCATATAGTTCTCCAAATTGGATACGAATATTTTCAATTTTTAATCCGGTTTTATTTAGCTCATCTTTAAAACTTTCTTCAGAATATTCGATAAAATGGGTTTTGTCCAGTTTATATTCCCAGCCTTTCTCTTTTTTATAAACTGCCAGCCAATCGCGGGTAAGCAGGGGAACGCGTATCAAAATTTTCGGCGCCAATTTGTTTATTTTTTCCAAAAATTCAATTCGATTTTCGATGTGTTCCAAGACGTTGGAAAGCATGATTACATCAAAATTTTCCTTGAATTCATAAGTCGTAGCGTCACCGATGATATATTCCAAATTGCCATGGGAAAATTTTTCTTTCGCCATCGCGATATTTTTTGGAGAAATGTCTATGCCAATGGCCTTAGCCGCTTTTTCCGCCACGGCATGGGTACAAACACCGTTGCCGCAGCCGATATCCAAAACTTTGTCAGATGGAGAAATGTTGCTGAGAAAAAACTCGGAATAATTTTGTATTTTGTGCTTTGGGTGAATTCCTCCATTTTCCTTGATGGCCAAAACGCCGATAAGCCGGTAAGAAAAATTATGGATCCAGACGAGAATTTTCAGGATAAAATTATACATTATTTTTGCCAAAGGATTTTAAAAAGTTGTTTTTCTATAAAGTAGGGGATAAATAAGAAATACAAAACTGGTGGAATCAGCTGGTAAAAATATCTTTTCGGATAACCATATGAACACAGAGCATTCCAACGGGCTTTAAGCGCGCACCATTCTTGTTTTTTCTTGCCTTGCGAAGTCAGGCTGCCCGGCCAGATCCGATTGGAACAGAGAAATTCGGGAATAATCGCTATTGGATAACGCGCGGAAATTTTCAGCAGTAAATCGTAATCCTGGGCTTTTTTCAGCTTTTCATTATAATTTCCCAGTTCCGCGACCAAATCCCGGAGGAAAAAAAGCGACGAGTGGGTAAAAAAATTAAAAAGCAGCAGCTTTTTTTTAATCTTCGTGTAATCGGTAAAAAATTTTTTTTCACCGGTAATATTTGAATTTTCATCGATAATCTGCGCCCAGGAACCGCACAGCGCGTAGGCGGGATTTTTTTCCATAAACTCCAATTGTTTTTCCAATCGGCGCATATCCGCTAAATCGTCACTATCCAAGCGGGCAACATATTTCCCCTCGGATTTTTTTAATCCCAAATTCAACGATTGAGCTAAACCGAGATTGGTTTCGTTGCACAATAATTTAATCCGGCTGTCCTTCCGGGCGTATTCTGCCAGAATTTCCAAACATCTTTTGTCAGTCGAGCCATCGTTAATGATTAAAAACTCAAAATTTTGAAAACTTTGACACAAAATACTTTCAATGGATTTTCTTAAAAAAATTTCCGGCGTATTGAAAACGGACAGCAAGACAGAAATTTGAGGGCTATTTTTTTCCATTCTAATCTTTCAATGATTGAAAAATGTTTAATCAAGTTACAAAATCAACGTAGTTTTCTTTTGTTATCACCTCAAAGGAAGCATCCGGGTAATTTAATTTCCATTGAGATGGTAGGCGGACGTTTTTAGCGGAATATTTAGCTTCATATCCGAAAAGTTTTCCTTCGCGTTCTTCAACAATATCAACCTCTTGTTGCTGCCAAGTTCTCCAGAAATAAACATTGGCGGATATGTTTTCATAAGAACGTTTCTTCAAGCGTTCCATGAAAATAAAATTTTCCCAAAGAGCTCCAATATCGTCTCTGAGCGGCAGTTCATTAAAGTTTGCGATTAAAGCATTGCGAATGCCGTTGTCGTAGAAATAATATTTACTTTTCCGGGTTATTTCATCTCGGAGGTTTCCGCTGTAGCCGCGCACATTTAAGAGTACAAAAGATTTTTCGAAAAGATCGAGATAGCGCGCCACTGTCTTTGTATCAATGCCGATTTTTTGAGCAAGTTCCGAAAGTGAAACTTCATTGCCGATTTGAAATGCGAGCAAGCGTAAAAGATCCAAAAGAATTTTGGAACTTTTTACTTTTTCCAATTCCAAGATGTCTTTAAGCAGATAGGAATGAGCTATTTCCTCGACTATTTCTCGTCTGAGGTTATCTGTTTTTCTCGTCATAACCTGGGGGTAGTTTCCATAAATGAGCTGTTGTTCAAGTTTTTTCTTTAAATCGAAACCATTGGATGTTTTGCTAAGCTCTAGCTGTGAAATGGGGAAGAGCGACAGCGTTCTTTTTCTTCCCGTGAGCGGTTCTCCTATTTGTCCGGCAAGTTCAAAAGACGAAGATCCCGTGGCTATGAGGCGGATGTCGGGAACATTATCAACTATTATTTTAAGTACCATGCCAATATTAGGAATGCGCTGAGCTTCGTCAAAGGCGATTATGTCATATCCTTTTGCGAATTCTTTTATGATATCAAAATTAAGAGAGCCCAATTCTTGGATGCGGGTATCATCGCCGTTTTCATAGCGCCATTTCATGGACGTACGCGCCAAAAAATCTTTTACTAGGGTGGTTTTTCCCACTTGGCGGGGACCATAAATAACGAGCACCTTGTTTGGTTCAAGAAGATTTTCAATTTTATCGTAAATTCTGGAAATTTTCATATTGATTATATTACTAAATTGTGTCTTAATATTAGCATACTCCTTGAAATATGTCAATTATGAGGAGTTGTAATCCTTGAAATAGTACTTTTTTAAGGATTTTTGTTATTAAAACCCTTCTTTTTTTATTTCCTTTATCGCGTCTTTCCGGGTTACTTCCGAAATTTGTTGCTCCAATCTTTCAATGGCGGAAAGCAATTTGAATAGAATGAGGAAAATTAAAAGAAAGGCAGTCAGGATGACGGCGTTGATATTACCTTCCAGTCCGATGACAGCGGCCAAAAGATTGGTGATTTTGGGGAACAGGGCGATCGTTGCCATACCGCCCCAGATGACGATGCGGATGAGAACTTTGGTAAAAGTCTGTCCGGTCTGGCCTTTCAGGTAATTTTTGATGCCCTGGAAAATCATAAAGGCGGAAATGAGGGCGATGACGAGTTGGTAGAGGTGGAGGTTCATAGGATAGTTCATAAAGTTATAACGTTTATAACGTTCTTAAAGTTTTAATGTTTTTAACGTCGTAACGTTTAAATTAATTTTTTTATAAAGTTTGAAAGCATGCTAGATATATGCAAACACTTATCTTGATATGTGTCGAAATTCTTATTGTTAATATAGCCTAAAGTTAAAGCAATATAAAGCATTGAACGTACTTCGGCGCAAGAGCCTTTGGCGATGTATAAAAATTTTACAAACTCTTTATTTCCTTTTCTTTCATATCCCTCAGCGATATTATTCATGATTGAAATAACTGCCCTTTGTAGTTGATCGCGAAAAGAGTAATCTCTACAATTTTTAAATAAGCCATAAACTGCTTCAACCATAGCTCTCGATTCTTGCCAAGCTAAAATATCTTCAAATTTTTCTATTTTTCCCATAAATTTTACGTTAAAAACTTTATTTTTTTCTTTATGAACGTTATAACTTTATAAACTTTAAAACTAATTTATCAACTTCCACATCATTTTGTATAAAGTTTTGAGGCCGTTTAAGAGGTTTTGTTTTTCCAGTTTACTTTGAGAATAGGCGGTATAGCGGACTTTTATAGGGACTTCTTGGAAGCGGAGCTTGTGGAGATAAATTTCCCGGATGACTTCGCTGTCGTATTCGTAGCGGTCGTAGCGCGTATCAATCATTTCCGAGGCTTTCCGCGAGTAAGCGCGCAGGCCGGATTGGCTGTCCGTGACATATAATCCAAAAAGCCACCAAGTGATTATGTTCCCGATTTTATTATGGATAATTTTATACCAAGGCATGCCGGCGGGGTTTTTGAGCCGGGTACCCAGAACCACTTCGCATTTTTTTTCGGTAAGCGGCTGGATTAATTTGGAAATATCTTGCGGATCGTGCTGGCCGTCGCCGTCCAGAGTGACGATAATTTCCGCGCCCAGCAGCTTGGCCGCCTCAATGCCGGTCTTGGTGGCCGCGCCTTTGCCGCGGTTGATTTTGTGTTTTAGCGCGATAACGCCGGGAATACTCTGAATCTTGGAAAAAGTGCTATCCTGGCTGCCGTCGTCAACGATGATAATATTTTGGTAACCAGCTTTTTGGATTTCCCGGATAACGTCTTGAATGACGGGAGCTTCGTTGTAGGCGGGGATGATGATAAATACCTTATTCATGGAACATGGAACATGGAACATGGAACATGGAACATTCTTTTTTTGCTTCATGCTCTATGTTTTATGCTTTATGGTTGTATGGCAATAGTATCAGTTTGTTCAGGGGAAATCAAACCAAAAAACATGGAACATGTAACATGAAACATATAACATAAAACATGGATCATGGAGCATGAATTAGGTAGTATTCGTATTAGATCATTAATAAATCTTACTTTAGCGTTTTTCGCAATAGCTCCAGTT
>CAYTIK010000035.1:0-7255 GCA_964438025.1 uncultured Bdellovibrionales bacterium | reverse complement strand
TTAGTTTGACAGCTTGGTTTTTTAAAAATAAACTATACTTAAGCAGCAGTTCGAATAATTTTATTATTTTTATGAGCAGCGAAAAAGATTGGTTGAAAAAACAGCCTTCCCTGCAAAAATTGACTATCCATGCTAAAAACTCTCTTTCCAGGGCTGGGCTTATTGCTCAAAAATTTGGCTACGATCAAGTCCTCAGCTTGCATCTTTTTTTCTCCATCATGCTAGAAAGAGGCAGTTTGGGGAAAAACATTTTGGGAGATATTGATTTAAAAAAATCCGAATTTTTAAGGATTTTCCGGGAAAATCTTCTGCAAAAAAAACTGCAAAAAAATACTTGCCCTATTCTTTCTGAAGAAATTAAAAAGGCCATTATCCGGGCTTATGCTATCGCCAAAAATTTTAATTACCCTTATGTCGGAACTGAACACTTGGCGCAAGCTTTGTTAGAGGCTCCGGACCCCTTTATTCGAAAAATAATACTGTCTTTCCACCCGCCTTTTTCTGCCAAATCTTTTCTGGAAGATAATCAACTGGCTCAAATCGCAAAATTATTCAATCTCCCAGAGCTTAATTTAAGCAAAAAAACGAACACCAAATCTGCTCGGATTCCTTTCATAGAAAAATTTTGTTTCAATATCAATGAAGAAACTCAAAAAAAGAATGAAATTACCATCGGCCGGAAAAAAGAATTGGAAAGGATAATCAATATCCTGGGAAGAAAGAACAAAAACAATCCTCTTTTAATTGGAGAACCGGGCGTAGGCAAAACAGCTTTAGTTTCCGGCTTGGCCCAGCTTATCAATAGCGGTTCAGTTCCAGATTCTTTGTTTGGAAAAACTCTGATGAATCTGGATGTCGCCCAATTAATTGCCGGCACTAATTTTCGGGGAGAATTTGAAGCTCGGCTCAAAGAAATCATCAAGGAAGCTTCCGCCAATCGCCACATTATAATTTTTATCGACGAAATCCACACTATTATTGGCGCCGGCAATGTGCCGGGCAGCTTGGATTTAGCTAATATTCTCAAACCGGCTCTCTCTCGAGGGGAAATTCAGATTATCGGAGCAACCACTTTAGGAGAATATAAAAAATATATTGAAAAAGACGCGGCGCTCGAAAGAAGATTCCAGCCGATTTATATTAAAGAACCGACGCTCGAAGAATCTCAAAGAATTCTCCTGGGAATCAAAAAAAATTATGAACAATTTCACAATGTTTCCCTCTCCGATGAAGCCATTAAATTAGCTGTTGATTTGAGCGTGCAATATATTCAAAATCGCTTTCTACCCGACAAAGCCATCGATATTGTTGATGAAACAGCTTCTTTCGTCCGTTCGCGGGAAAAAGTTTCCGATTTTACCCGAGAAATTAAAGAATTAGAAAGAAAAAAAGATGCCCTGCTTTCGGAAAAAGAGAATTTGGTTTCCCAGGAAAATTATGAAAAAGCTATCGAATTGCGCGGACAAGAAAAATTCTTAGATGAAAAAATAAGCCTCCTGCGAAAGCAACAATTCCAAACAGAAAAAAAACACGCTACTCAAATAATTCCTGCCGACATCATTGATACGGTGTCTAAAATTTCCGGCATCCCGCAAGAAAAACTTTCTTTAGCTAAGAGCCAAAAAATTAAAAATATTCAAAAAACCCTCGCTAGTAAAATTATCGGACAAACAGAAGCTATCGAAAAACTAGCACACGCGCTGTTACGTTCTCAATCGGGGATTTCTAATCCCGACCGACCGTTAGGCTCTTTTCTCTTTTTAGGACCGACTGGCGTCGGGAAAACATTGACGGCCAAAGTCTTGGCTCAAGAATTTTTCGGCGATGCGCAATCGCTGATCCGCATCGATATGAGTGAGTTGATGGAAAGGCACAGTATTGCTTCGCTCATTGGTTCTCCGGCCGGTTATATCGGTTATGGCGAGGGCGGCAATCTAACGGAAAAAATCAGAAAAAATCCTTATGCCGTAGTCCTTTTTGATGAAATCGAAAAAGCCCATCCGGATGTATTTAATATTCTTTTGCAAATCCTGGAAGATGGGATTTTAACCGATGCGCAAGGTTTGTCGGTCAGTTTTAAAAATACTATCGTAATCATGACTTCCAATATCGGCACAGAGGATTTTACTCGCGCCGCCGGACAAATCGGCTTTAATTATACCAGAAAAAATGCTAAAAATGCCCAAAAAATCGAGCAAATAAAAGAAACTGTTTTAAAGGAACTGCGAGAAAAAATGAAACCGGAGCTGCTCAATCGCTTGGATTATATTTTAGTTTTTAACGCTTTAGATAAAAAATCTATTGGAAAAATTACCGAATTGGAATTGGAAAAATTAATCCGCCAGATTTCCAAACAAGGCATTCTTTTAAAATATGATTCGCAACTAGTCAGGTTTATCAGCGAAAAAAGTTTGGCTAAAAATCAAGGTGCACGCTTGGTTAGGAAAAATATCCAGGAATTGTTGGAAAATCCCATTGCCGAAATGCTGGTTTATGAAAAAGTCAAAGATAATCAAATCAGCGCCAGCATTATTAAGAAAAAAATTGTTTTGAAATAAATATCGTGATGTAAAATCTGGCATATGCCAGATTTTACATCTCTGCTAAATATTTGTTATTGAATAATTTATTTATCTCTTGCTAGCGCTTCTAAAAAACTCGGCCTTAGATACCATTTTCCCCATTTATTGCTTAGGCTGTCACCAGGAAGGTTTTTGGCTTTGCGCAGAATGTTTTTCTCAAATAGAAATCCTATCTTTTCAGGTTTGTCCGCGCTGTGAAAAACTGATTATTGAAGGCGGGAAGCTTTGCCAGCGTTGCCAGCGATTATCACGAGAAAATAAAGATTTTCCCTTGGAAGCGCTCGTAGTTTCCAGCCAATATGCAACCGCCATAATTGCCAAAATGATCCATCTTTTCAAATATAATTTTATCGAAGATCTGCAGATTCCGCTGGGGAAAATTATGGTGGCTGCGTTTATCAATCACCAAATTCCTTTGCCGGATATCTTAATTCCCGTTCCGCTTCATTCCCGAAAACTCCGTGCCCGCGGATTCAACCAGTCGGAACTTTTAGCTGATTTTTTGGGAGAAAATCTAGCTCCCGGAATGATGCTTCCAATTATCAAAGATGCCCTCAAAAGAAAAAACGTTGCGCTTTCCCAAATGAAAATCAAAAATTATCAAGCCAGGCAGAAAAATATCCAAGGCGCTTTTATCGTTCTAAAACCGGCAGAAATCAGGCGCAAAAATATCCTTTTAGTGGATGATGTTGCCACGACCGGCGCCACTCTTTTGGAATGCGCCCGAACTTTAAAAGCCGCCGGTGCCCGGAAAGTTTCGGCGATTGTCGTTGCCAGACAAACTTTTAAGTCTACTCCGTCACCCCTTTAATTTTTATGTTTTTATGCTATATTATAAGCGGGTTGGGGGTAAAAAAATAAACTTTAAGGGAGGATAAAACTATGAGAGAGCAAAAAAAAGAACAACTTTTTAAAGCTTTTTTAAGAGAAAAGTCCAGAGAAGAAAATGCCGGATTATCAGACGAAAGAATTAGAAACACTGTTTTTGATAACTACAAAATTCATGAAGGAGATAGATTTTTCTGTAAAAATTACATTCTGCAAAGAATAAGAGAACAGGAAAGAGAGCGGGAACGAGAATATCGAAGAAATCATGCCGAACAAGGATTGCTTTTTGAAGAAAATCCTGAAAATCCTTTACCCGAAAATAGAAATAATAATAGAACCGTTGATTTTGGTCCTCCCAGATAAAAAACCTCTAAAAAAATCAAAGAGGTTTTTTAAAAAGTTTTTATTCTGTTTCCTGAGAATTTTTGAGCGTCATGACGGCGCTTTTTTTCTTGGGGAAATAACTAGTATGCAAAATGGGTTTAATTATTTCTTTACTAGTAAAAAATTCCCGATAAACCTTCTGCAGCGCCGGATTATCGTGGGCGCAGCGCACTTCTTTCTGCGCATCAATCAAATATAAAGCTTCAGCGCGTTTTTTTCTGATCTGACTATTCGTCGGCACCGGCTGGCCGCCGCCGCCGATACAGCCGCCTGGGCAAGCCATTACTTCCATCGCTTGATAAGCTTGAGGATTTTTCTTTAATTCTTCTAATATTTTTTTAGCATTGCGGATTCCATTAACTACGACAGATTTAATAACTCTATCGCCAATGGTTATTTCATTTACCTTAATCCTTTCCTGCCCACGCACCTTTTTAAACTCGTCCCTTTCCGGATTTTTTCCGGTAGCTTTGAAATAAACCGTCCGCAGAGCTGATTCTAAAACTCCCCCGCTAGCTCCGTAAATCACACCGGCTCCCGAGGGCAGACCAAAAGGATCATCCGCGTCTTCGGCTGGAATATTTTTTAAATCAATTCTATTTTTTTTGAACAGATAAGCGATCTCACGCGTCGTCAGCACCTTATCGACTGGAAATAATCCATCAATCTTCATTTCTTCTCTTTTGATTTCGTATTTTTTCGCCACGCAAGGCATGACGGAAACCACCTCGATATCTTCCGGCTTGATTCTTTCTTTTTGCGCCCAATAAGTTTTGATAACGCCTCCCAGCATTGTTTGCGGCGAACGGGAAGTGCATAAATTCGGCACAAATTCCGGGTAATAAAATTCCACGAATTTTACCCAAGCTGGGCAGCAGGAAGAAAAACCGGGCAAGTTTTTGCCGCTGACCAGTCTTTCCAATAATTCCCCCGCTTCTTCATATGTCGTAAAGTCAGCTCCGACCGAGGTATCAAAAACTTTGTCAAAACCCAGTTTTCTTAAGCCCGCTACCAATTGCCCAGTTACGATTTCTCCCGGCTGTAAATCAAATTCTTCACCGATACTAGTGCGGATGGCCGGCGCGAATTGGACGACTCTGATTTTCTTTTTTGAGGGTTCCATTTTCTGCACTTCTTCAAATTCTCCGGCGGCTTCAATCGCCCCGACCGGACAATGCAAAATACACTGCCCGCAATGGATGCAGTCTTTCCATTCGTCCGGCGAATTTTCAATGCTGATATCCGCTCCGCGGTTTTCCACACTTAAAAAATCCACTGGGCAGACATCCACGCAATTCCGGCAATCGATGCATTTGGTCTGGTCGAAAACCAGCGGTCCACATTGCGTGATTTTCCGCGAACTCTTCCTGTCTGGAAACTGGGTAATTTTAACTTTGAATCTTTTCGCCAGTTTTAATAACTGACAATTAAAAAACCACACACAATCAGGGCATTCTTCCTGATGCTGGGCAAAAATTAGTTCCAAATTTATCTTTCTAGCTCTATTAATCCGCGGTGATTCGGTCAATACTTCCATATTTTCCGCTACTTTTGTCGAACAAGCAGTTTGTAAATTTTTTTGGCCTTTGATTTCCACCAGACACATCCGGCAAGTTGCTCGCTGTTCTAAATCCGGATGGGAACATAAAGAGGGGATGTCAATTCCATTTTCCTTGGCCACTTCCAAAATCGTCTGTCCGGGATTAGCTAAATATTCTTGGCCGTCTATTTTTATTTTAAATTTTTCCATATTTTATTTCTTAATCATTTTGGCTATTAAGCTTTCTAGCGGCGCCGCCACGCTTTTACCCAATGGACAAAAACTGGCTTCCCGCAAAACCAAGCAAATTTCTTTAATTAATTCCCAATTGATTTCTTTCTGGTTCAATAATTCCCGCAAACGATAAACACCCTCCCGGCACGGGACGCATTTGCCGCAATTTTCCCGGAAATAGAAATCCAGCCATTTTTGCATTAGCGCTTTCGGATCCGTTTTGACTTGGTCATAAATTACAATGGCGCCGGAACCCGTTACTTTATTTACCAATTCTTCCATCGTCATAATCACTCAACTGGCTCCCCCGCCGGTTTGGACAAAAAAATCATTTTCCGGCCAATTCAAAGTTTTATGCAATATTTTTTCCACTCCCCAATTTTCCGGCAACTCAAAAACTCCCGAATGCGGAATATCGCCGGAAAGAGTATACAAACGCTCTTGTTTGTATTCGCCCTTGGCAATTTTGGAAACCGCGTAAAAAGTTTCCAAATTATTCACTAATGTTGGACAATTTTCCAATCCCGCTTCAGTCGGATAGGGCGGTTTATTCCGTGGCTCCAGACGCCGATTTTCCAGCGATTCGATCAGCGTCGTTTCTTCGCCGCATAAATACCCGCCCGGCTCGCGGAAAATTTCGATTGGCAAGTCGCCAATTATTTTCTGCAAATTTTCCCGATATTTTTCGCAATAATCTTTCCGCAAATAAATAAAGGCTTTCTGCGCCGACAATGTTTCGAGCGCCAGCTTGATACCTGCAATAATTTCTTCCGGATAATTTTCCAGCAGCCAGCCGTCTTTTTCGACAGAGAGTTCGCCTTCCGAACCGTTGGCAATCACGAATTTTTTCTTTCCCGGAGCATTTTTAACCGCCTCCCACTTCTTACCCGTTGGAAAACCCGCTCCGCCTCGTCCAGTCAGTCCTGATTTTATTATTTTTTCGATTAGATTAGCCATAAATAAAATTATATCAAAAATTTTCCAAAATAACAATTTTGCTTGTCAAAAAATTAAAAATATGTTAAAAAGATAAATGGGTTCCTTGCAAAAAATATTCCCTAAACACTCAACCAAAAGGAGGATGCTGTATGTGTACTAGAAAAAAAGCGCAAGGTATGATAGACGAGATTGAGGGTACTCTTTTTGATATTAACGCAAAATTTGGAGTACCCAAGGACTTCAGATACTCTTTTATCTCAAATAGTCCGACTGGAGATATAATAGGAATTAATATCACGATTCCTGCAGGCGTTGATATTAGTCCTCAAATACCCACCGATATTAAAGGCTGGCATCCTGTGAGAGTGGAAAAAAAGCTCTTGCCGATACTCCGATCAGTTGCAGGCGCTTAAACCTTATTTGAGCGTATAGGAACCCACCCGAGGAATATTCGTCAGATCCTGGCGATTATCACCCTCGGGTTTTTTATTTCTAAAAATAAAACATACCGAAAAGGATTATCATTCGGCATTTAGTATTTACTTTAATACGTATTAAAGTACGTATTAAAATTCGACCTTTTAAAGTTTCTTAAACTTCGCCATCCGGCGGGAAATAGCCGGGGCGATTTTTTTATTGAGGACGCTGGGTAATATTTTATCTACTTTTAGTTCGCGTTTAGATAAAAAGTTCGCCAGTGTTTCTGCCACGGCGATTTTTATCTCATCCGTCACGACTTTTATCTTAT
>CAYTIK010000034.1:0-7464 GCA_964438025.1 uncultured Bdellovibrionales bacterium | reverse complement strand
AATTCCAAACCATGCCGCTTAGACTGCCGGCAGCCGCTCCAACTAATCCCCATTGATCCGCGCTTAAGCCGGCAAAAGGCGGCACGGAACGGAAAACCAGTGAAGCGATGACGACATTAATCAGTAATCCAATCAGGCTCACTATGAAAAACTGGATAAATTGCGCTGGAGATTTTTGCGTCGCATCTTTTTGGGAAAAAGTCCAATATTTATTCCAATAAAAACTATTGATATTGGCTAGGATAAAAGAGAAGCCTTTGTAAATCGAATAAAAAGTTATCGCCAATATTCCCGAATAGATTAAATCTTCTGCTTGAATGCCAAGATTTTTAGAAACCAAAATAACTATGGTTAGGATGCCCAAATCTACCAGGGTATTCATCCCGCCTACGACTACATATTTAGCTATTTGCCAAATAATAGCTAATCGTGTGCCAATCCGGTAAACAATCAGCGCTCCGAGGGGAGTAGCTATCAAAAAGAAAGGAATAATAAAAAAAGCCAGCGTGTCAAATAAGCCGGGTTTCGCCACCTTGAGAACAGGCATCAATAAAACTCCAATTAAAAAACCAGCCCCTAAGCTGAACCATAAATCTTTTTTCGGCATAAAATTTACCCCGCACTAACTTTGCACCTTAGGTAGTAATTTAAAATCAGGGCGGTTATTTTTTTAGTTTAAGATAAAAAATAAAAATAGATATCTTTTATTTTGCGCCTTCGGCGCAGTGTAAAGTTAGTGCGGGGCTTTCTCGTCTAATTCTTTTTTTAAATCTTCCAAATTAGGCAACCATTCATCCATAATTGACGAGGTTTTTTCTTCAGGAACGGTTTTTGCCAATAATTCAGATTCATTGCTTTTTTTATTACGGACGCCAAGCAGCATATTTTCAATAGCGCCCCAATCAGAATCAATATCACGCGGAGTAATCAGGGTCACTTCATCGCCCGGCGCCACTTTAAAATAAGTGATGGACGCCAAAAGGACCCGGAAAGGCTTGTTTTCCGCTAGGACAAAATAATTACCCTCGCCATCCTGGTTAACGGTGCCGATGACGCGCTTCCTTTCGGTCGGCCCGATTTGTTTATAAATAAAAGACCCATCTGGAGTAATGGTCAGTTTTAAAATATCGCCTTCGACCAATTTCGATTTGGAAGCGTAATTAGCGGGAACCGGATATTGTTTGCCATCAGTGCCAATCATGATCTGGCCGTCAAAAGTTCCTTCGACAATCTTTCCATCTTCATCGTTGGAAAGATCTTTCTTTTTGCGTCCGACTTTTTTCTTGCCCTCCAACTGCAAAAGCATCGATTTAGCGCCTTGCAATGTTTTTTCAGCCGCATAAATCATCTCCCGCAAAGATTTGATCTTTTCGCTATTATTTTCTCTTAAGTCTTGGTCTGTCATTTTTGGTTTTTCTTTTTGTCCCGCACTAACTTTGCACCATCCGATATTTTGCGCCTTCGGCGCAGTGCAAAGTTAGTGCGGGATTTGTTTTTTATTTTAGCTCCATTCCTTAATTATTATACAATCAAGCATATTAAACTGCAAGGTGTGGATAAAAAAGATGGCGTTGGGGGGCTATTGGGCGATTGGGAAAAGGTGTATAATTTAAGAAGCAATGTTTTTAATCAATAGAATATGTATAATAATATGCCAGCCTACGGCTGGTCCGCCTTTGGCGGAAAAAAGGTTATAATCTTCGTTTTATTTTTGAGTTTTTGGGGATTCCTGGCGCCAATAACTGGCGCGCAAGGTATCCAGCCGGAAATTGTTGACAGTTTTGACGCGGAAGTCAAGATAAACGCCGATGCCAGTTTTAATGTTTCGGAAAAAATCCAATACGATTTTGGCGCGGCCCAGAAACACGGAATTTTTCGCGATATTCCGGTAAAATATCAGGCGCGCGGTGGCAATTATAATTTACGTGTGAGTGATATTTCCGTCAAAGATGAAAATGGTGTTGGCTATAATTTTACCACCAGCTATCCGGATCAGGATTTGGAAATAAAAATCGGCGATGCCGATAAATTAGTGTCCGGGAAAAAGATGTACGTAATTAATTACGTAATTAAACGCGCCATTAATTATTTTGATACTTACGATGAATTTTATTGGAACGCGACGGGCAATGGCTGGCCGGTAGCCATTAAAAAAGCCACGCTTAAAGTTTCTTTGCCCCAAAATGTTGATAGCGGACTTCTACAAAGCGAATGTTTTGTTGGAATTTTTGGCAGCCAGGAAAAATGCCAGCATAACTTGACCGATGCCGCCGGATTTTATGCTGCCAATCGGGAACTGGTGCCCGGCGAAGGCCTGACGGTGGTCTTTGGCTTTCCTAAAGGCATCGTGCATGAGCCATCGACCGGAGAAAAATTTTTAGAAATGCTTAGGGACAATGGGATTTTATTTTTACCGCTGATTATCTTGCTGGGGATGCTGTGGCTCTGGCGAAAAAAAGGCCGGGATCCGCAAGGCCGAGGCACAATTATCGCGCAGTTCGACGCGCCGGACAATTTGACGCCTTTGGAAGTGGGAACAGTAGTAGATGAAAAAGCCGATAAAAAAGATATTTCCGCGGAAATTATCTATCTGGCAGTTAAGGGCTATTTGAAAATAAAAAAGACGGAAAGCAAGATTTTATTTATCACCTCGACAGATTATGTTTTAGAAAAATTAAAAAATGCCGATGATTTAGAGAACGATTTTGATAAGAAATTAATGGAAGCCTTTTTTCAAGATGGCAACAGTGTGAAAATTTCTGATTTGAAAGATACTTTTTATAAAAATTTAAAGGAAATTAATGAAAAAATTTACGCAAATGTTTGCACTAAGGGCTATTTTCCTAAAAATCCGGATAAAGTTCGAAAAATTTATTTGGGAACAGGGATAGGCATTTTATTTGCGGGATTATTTCTGATTAATTTTTGGGGAGCCTTAAGTGTAGTCAGTTTTATTCTTTCCGGAAGCATTGTGATGATTTTCAGTTCTTTGATGCCGCAAAAAACCCTCAAAGGCGTAGCGGCTAAAGAATATATTTTAGGTTTGAAGGAATATTTAAGCGTGGCGGAAAAAGACCGCTTGGAATTTCATAATGCCCCCGAGAAAAATCCCCAGCGCTTTGAAAAATTATTACCGTATGCTATGGTTTTGGGAGTAGAAAAAGAATGGGCACAGCAATTCCAGGATATTTATAAGCAAAATCCTGGTTGGTACGAAGACGGAACTGGCCATCCTTCTGCTTTCAATTCGCTGATTTTTGTGAATAGTTTGAATTCTTTTTCAAGCGAGGCTAATTCCAGCCTTTATTCCAATCCGAGTTCCGCCGCTTCCGGCGGCAGTGGGTTTTCGGGTGGTGGAGGTGGCGGCGGTTTTGGTGGCGGAGGCGGCAGCAGCTGGTAAAATTTATTTTAATTAGCGTATTAACATTAGTCAAAATCTTGCATATGCCATAAATTGACTAATCCGTAATAATCTAAAATTAATTTATTTACTAAATCTAAAATTTTCGGGGTGTCGTATAATGGTAGTACGCAAGGCTGGGGGTCTTGTAGCTGGAGTCCGATTCTCCACACCCCGACATTAAAGTAAAATCTTTTATTTAAGCTAAGAACAAACAACGACTGGACAAAAAGTCGTTTTGGGTGTATGCTATTAGGTTAGTATAAAATAGCTCTTTGATTTTAAAATTTTGAGAATCATTACAGCTTTGAGGGAATTTAAAGTAAGTTTTCTGGAAGCTGTAATGATGCAGCCAAATTACAAGAGACAGGAGGTTTTATTATGGGACAAATCACACCTGATCAATCCCAACAAGTAGTGGCGGCACTTGCGACGAATGTTGATTGGAAGTCAATTGACTTCGAAAAGCACGAATTGCAAAATGCTATCATCAGGAACCCCGTTAGAGCCGGAAAGCAGTTTGAGTTATTTTTGAAAAATCGTGCCCGATTTGTCACCGGTGACCCGAGGTTAATTATGGCCAAACCATTCGATCCAGCCGAATTTCTTAGAGAGGGTTGGACGACATGGAGGGGCCATGCTGATGGCGATGGACTTTCGGGCGAAGAGGATATTGACTCGCGCGCAGTAGCTTTTACTGCAGTCAAACCTGCCGAATTCATTTTTGAAAGTCCCAAAGAAGACGAGATTGTAATTACAATCGAAGCAGAGCTACTGAGACTGAAGAAAAAAACTGATTTCGTTCGCTTTAGCTGCAACGTTCTTCTCAGTTTATGGATCGATTATGAGAATGGCGCTGAGGATAGCATCTTGGAATGGATCTGTAAAAATTTCGGGATACATAGTATGACTTTCTTCGGGCAGGTTCTGCGAGATCCTGACGGTAAACGCGGCATACTTTTTTTAGCCAAAGGTATGAGTTCGTGGTATTGGCAGTGCCGTTGGCTTGACGATTTGTATCGCAACATTCCTTCGGTAGGGTGCAAAAGTCAGACTTAGAAAATACTACAAAAATACTCGTGATTTGGTTGAAGAACCCCGTACTATCTACATAGGTGCGGGGTTTTTTATTTTGTGATAAAATTCAAATAGCATCATTTTAAGCTTAATTAATAAATAAAAATTTATGAAAGGCTTTATTGATTTCATCCGGGAACGAGGCGTGATGGGATTGGCCATCGGCTTCATTTTGGGCGGGGTGGTGTCGAAAACCGTAGCGTCGCTAGTGGAGAATATTATTAATCCGCTAGTTGGCTTAGCGCTAGGAAAAATTAACTTAGTAGATAAAATGTTTACTTTTGGCAACGCATCTGTCAAATACGGCGCTTTTATTTCCACTATCATTGATTTCGTCATCGTCGCCGCTTTTGTCTATTTTGGCTTTAAAATGCTGGGGCTGGAAAAACTGGATAAGAAAAAAGAAGTAAAATAAAGCAGCCCTTGCCAAAAATCTTAGAGTATGCTATTATCAATAAGACACACGAGCTTGCAATATTAGTTTAGGTCGGACTTTTCTTTGCTAGCCATAAATATGTGTACTAACTAACTCAAACATATACCATGGAACAAGGAAAAATTGCTCGCTTGGTAGCAGACCGCGGTTTCGGTTTTATTAGTCGCGAAGGTCAAGAAAAAGACCTTTTCTTCCATTCAACCGAACTGCAAGGCGTAGAATTCAAAGATCTGCACGAAGGCGATGCTGTTCAATTTGAAGTAAGCGAAAGCCCGAAAGGACCGAACGCTACCAAAGTATCAAAAGTGTAATCAAATACCCTTAGATAGTAAAAGCCCCGATGAAAGTCGGGGTTTTTTACTTTTGTGCTATAATTGATTCATAAGCAATTAAAAAATCTCTATGCGTAAATTATATCTCGATATCGAAACATTGCCGGCGGGCGAAAAAAATCACGAAGCGCTCAAGTATTTGTTTGAAAAGAAAAAAGCCAAAAAAAACAAGAGAGAGGATGGCGAAAAAATCGGAGATTTCGAACAATATCTTTTAGGTACGTCGTTTGACGGAGCTTTTGGCCGGATCCTGTGTATCGCTTACGCGATTGACGACCAGCCGGTGGCCTGTTTATGCTATGACCAAGACGAGGCGCGCCTGCTCAAAGAATTTTGGGGAATCGTCAGTTCTATCAGTAAGCCCAGCTATAATCCCAATTATCCGGATCACGGCGTCCAGTTTATCGGCCATAATGTGATGGATTTTGACTTGCGCTTTATTTATCAGCGCTCGATTATAAACAAAATCAAGCCGGCTTATGATTTAAGTTTTGCCCGCTACCGTAGTTATCCGATTTTTGACACGATGAAAGAATGGGTGCAATGGTCGATGAATTCCGTAGGCTTGGAACATTTGGCTTTGGCTCTCGGCATTCCTTCGCCTAAAGAGGGCATTGATGGATCGCAGGTGTATGATTTTTACCAAAAAGGCAAAATCAAAGAAATTGCCCAGTATTGCCAGCGCGACGTGGAGGCTACACGGGCAATTTACAAGCGCATGACTTTCACGGATTAATTTAGATTATTATGAAAAAAGTTATCATTATTATATTAGTGATTTTAATAGTGCTGGCGGCTTTTTGGTTTTTAAGCAGAAAAACAGAAGCGCCAACATTAGAAATATCTGCGGGAAAAAAATCGGAGCCAATTACACCAAAATCAATACAAACCGATTATAACATTCCGCTTTCCAGTTCGGAGAAAAGAATCACTAAAAAACCCTTTGGCATTTTAATTAATCCGAAAAGTTCTCCAATTCCAAACGAAAGATTTTCCGACTACCATACCGGAACGGATCTGGAAATTTTTCCGGAAGAAGCCGAAGCGGCCGTGGAAGTGCGCGCTATTTGTGAAGGAGAAATTTTACAAAAGAAAAAAATTTCCGGTTATGGCGGGGTGATTATCCAAGAGTGTGTTTTAGATGGAGAAAAAGTGGCGGTTCTTTTCGGCCACTTGAAATTAAGCGAGTCACCGGCCGAAATCGGAAAAACTTTTTTTAAGGGAGATAAATTAGCCGTACTCGGAGCCGGCGGTAGCGCGGATACGGATGGGGAAAGAAAACATTTGCATTTAGGCATAAAAATTGGCAACGAAATTGATGTCCGTGGTTATGTTTCCAGTCAAAAAGAATTAACCAGTTGGCTGGATCCGGAAGAAATACTTTTTCCACCGGTTTTATAGTTATAGGGAATGGGTCCCACACACCAATTTTAAATAGAGATTTGCGCAATAGAACATTATCAAACGAAACCGCCTAGCGGCTCGGATTTGTGTTATGTGTAATTTTTGCTAGAATTGGTGTGGGGATAAAATATAATCAAGGATATAAAAAAATAAAAAAATCCCGAATATTCGGGACAAAAAACACATGCTCAATATAAAAGAATTAGCTATAAATAGAGAAAAAATCACTTTTTTAACCAAACTAGTGGCTTTATTAAGCGTGGCCATAATTGTGCCATTATTCCACCAGCAAATGCTGACCGGGCCGATTATTAACGCGACACTATTTGTAGCGACTGCGGTTTTGGGAGTTTCGGGTGGAATTTTGGTCGGTTTAATCCCTAGCGTCGTGGCACTTTCGGCGGGACTCTTACCACCGGTCTTGGCTCCTATGGTGCCTTTCATTATGGTCAGTAACACTATTATGATTTTAACTTTTCATTTATTAAAAGAAAGAGGCTATTGGCAGGGAATGATTATGGCCAGTCTTTTAAAATTTGTTTTTTTATACAGCACCAGCGCCGTCGTGGTTAATCTGCTTTTGCAGAAAGAAGTGGCCTCGCAAGTATCTCTAATGATGAGTTGGCCGCAATTGTTGACGGCTTTAATCGGAGGCTGTCTAGCTTATATATTTATTAAATGGAATAAAGCCTAGTAATTGTCATCCCGGGCTTTTCTCCGGAGGCGAATCCGTCCTTTGGCGGAGACCCGGGATCCAGTAAATTAATTTAATTTTGTTTTCTGAATTCCCGTTTTCACGGGAATGACATATGGGA
>CAYTIK010000033.1:0-8538 GCA_964438025.1 uncultured Bdellovibrionales bacterium | reverse complement strand
AATCAACTTCATCCCTCGGGCTTACGCCCGGGGAATTAAGTTAGGAACTAATTAATTTTTGTCTTCAAAACCTCAGGAAACAAACAATAAAAAGTAAAAGGAGGATTTACCTTTTACTCAAAATCACTTCCCGAATTAACCGCCACAACGCGTAAAACGGTAGCCACAGCCAGAGCGTCCTTTCCATCCATTCGTCCAGAAAAGTATTGATATTTTTCGCCCGGAACATGCCAATCAGAAAATAAATAATAAATAAGGCCAAGCCGATCGCGATAAAACCGAGTACCTTTTCGTTCATAAGCTTAAATTTATTTTTGAGTTATTTCCCGCCAAACTTGCCTGCCGATAGGCAGGGGCGGGCGGGCTTACCAATCTAATTATTATTAAAAAGTCTAGTCTTACATATTCAAAATGTTTAGGATTAATTACCAGCTATCTCATAAATAACATCTTTTTTTTCCACTACAATCCTCCAGCCCTTCTCTTCGGCAATCTTTTTTAAATTGAAATTGGGATTAAAAGCGATGGGGTTCTCCACAATTTCCAAAAATTTAGCATCTGATTCGGTATCGCCAACTCCGTAAGAATCTTTGAATTTTAAGCCTTTTTCCAGCGCATATTGCTTGGCTACATGGCCCTTATGAATTGTCGGTTCAAATATCGCTTTCCCGGTATAAATTCCTTGCTTATCCACTTCATAAACCGAGCCGAAAACCGCATCGAATTTCAAATAACGGTTGTATTCTTCCACTATTTCGTTAGGCGATCCGGAAATAGCGATAATAGTATAATTGGCTTTTTTTAATTTGGCAATCAATTGGCTGGTAAAAATATAAGTGCGATCTTTATAAAAAGGTATGACTTTTTTGCTGGCTTGAATAATTTTTTCTTGCTGGCAACCTTTTAAATTTTCCGCATACAGGTTTACCAAGGCTTTGCGATATTCTTCATAAGTGCCCTCATGATTGAGCCAGCGCGAATACAAGCGGACCAATTCATTCCTGACTTTGATATTAAAAATTTTCATCCAGGCTAATTCATCAATCAATTCAAAAGCCAGATTTTTCCGAAAAATCGTGCCGTCAATATCAAAAATGGCGAATTTTTTATTTGTTTTCATTTAAATAAATAGATGAACCTAGGCGTTTTTCATTTTAAGAAAGATGCCATAAATTCCCAGGGCGATACCGATCAGAATCCATTGGGTTCCCGCCAACCAGAAAGTTATCTGCCAAAAAGAAACTACCGCTGAAATTAAAACCGCCATTACTGATAATAGCATCGTGATTTCCGCTATTTTCGACTTCATAAGCCAACACCTCCTCTCTTTTTTTATTATAGCATGTCTTTACCCCCACACTAATTTTAGCAAAAACTATATATAACACAAACTAGAGCCGATAGGCGATTTTACCTTACAACTTTATGTCACATAAATTCTTATTTACAATTAGTGTGGGGGTTTACTCCACCACAATCATAGCCTTTCTCCCCTTAATTATATTCTCTTTTTTCCCCGGAAAATCATGGATAGCTTCGTAAAGAACGTTTATATTATAGCGGTAGCTTTCTCCTCGGCGCGTGCCAGGATCATTGGTGATTATTTCCCGGCCGACATAGCCGGTCAAAACCAGATTATGATACAGCGGACCGGGATAAGTAAAATTAGGATTGTCCAAAAGCCTTCCGGCAGCTGGGACAATTATCGGTTTTCCTTTGGCCAGCCATTTTTTCAGATCTTCTTGGGAAAAATCGTAAACCACTTGGAGATTTTCTAAACCATAGAAATCTTTGGCAAGCTTGACTATTTCTTCGGCGTTACTGTCCCGATAATCGCCGTATTTTTTCAGTTGAAAACTGATCAAAGCTTGGATTTCTTTTTCCGCAATTTCCGGAGTTAATTTTCTGTTGTCAAAAAAATATTTCACCATTATCAAGGAAGCTTCCTCACAAGCTTCTTCGTGATACTCGTCCCAATTCTTAAAAGGTGCTTGGGAAGTGAAAGGAACTTCTATGAAAATTTTAGCAGGAATCCTGATAATTTCTTCTTTTTTACCATAATTCTGGCTTGTTTTTTCCTGACTAACTATAATCAAATCGTCTCCGGCTGTTGAATAATTTTCTCCGCTAGCCGGTGGATCATTTTTTGTTAATATTGGAGCCTCGGATTTTTCTTTCCAAACAATCAAACTGACTACTAAAAATACTGTTATGATTATTCCTTTTAGCCAAGTTGTTTTAAATATTTTCATAGGGAATCTAGTAAACAATTACCGGCGTGCCGATTTCTGTCCAATTATACACCGCCTTAGCCGGCCCAATTCCCAGCCGGACGCAGCCATGAGAAACCGGAACACCCAAATGGTTGGCGCCTTCCTTATACCCGCTGGGCCATTCCGGCAATTCATGCATGCCAAATTTTCCATCAGATACCAGAGCCATCCAAAACGGCATATACAAGCCATAAACCTTGGACCAAGCTCTAGGCGTTTTGTTGCGAATCGCATATTGGCCCTTGGGAGTTTCCATGCCTTTTTTCCCTGAAGAAATGAGATAGGAATCAATGATTTTGCCATTTTCAAAGACGCTTAATATTTGCACGGCTAAATTAATATCAATATACTTGCCTTCTCGAATTTTAGCTCGAGTGAATTTCTTGGCTTGCAGTAAGCGGGCCGCAAAATCTTTTTCCCAATTTGCAGGAGAGAGAGGCAAAGTTTCAAAAGAACTGCTGTAGATCTCCTTGTAATTTTCATCTGCGTCTTGGCGATATTTGATATAAATCTTAAAACGATAAACTTCTCCTTCTTTGGATTTTTCTTTCAGCAGAATTTTAAATTGGGTCTTTTCCGGATTGTTTTGATAGGCTAAATCGCCGAAAGGATCAATGGCAAATTTAACCAAAAATTCTGCTACGGATTTATCGAAATCCACCACTACGGGATCTTTAATATCAAAAATGATGTCTTTGGCTCCATCGGCCGGCAAAAAACTTTTAACCTGAGGGTAGGCTAACGTAGAAAAATTCAACTTGAAAGGTTTTACGGGAAAAAATAAGGCATTGCGGCCTGTGGAAAAATAAATTTGATAAGTTGTTTCCGGCTGCCAAAATTTTTCCGGCTGGATAATCAGCTTTTGCCCAGAATTTTCCCACTGAAAATTAACCGCCAATTTAGGAAATACTTGAATTTTTCCGGCATAAGCATCGCTTAAAACTGGAAAAGAAAAATCAACCACCACCGCTTCTTTAGGAGAAAGATTTTCTTTTTTAATAAGCGTTCCCTGATTCTCAAAAATTTGGGGATAATTATAAAAAACCGAAATCAAGCCAAACCCGCTTAAAATCAAAAAAAGAATAATACCTATGCTCAAGAAATAATTGCGCATAAAACAGCAAAGAAAAAATCTATTGAGACCACAACTCCTTAGCTTGATTCCACAATTCCGGATGATTTTTTTCCACTTTCAGCCAATACCACCATTCCGCTCCCCAGAGATAAACTTCGGGAAAGCCGACTTTTTGGGAAAATTCCACATTTTTTTTGAGTTTACCTGCATCCATCGATTGGAACTGCTCTTCCAAGGGCCTTTGCGTAGTAAAGCCGGAAATCCAAGGCTCGGCCTGTAATTCAATGACGATAAAATTTTCCTGGCCGGAAAAAAACTGCGCCAACCATCTTTTAAAGTGAAAAAACCGTGGCCCGATGGGATAAGTAAAATATCCGACTTCTTCTTTCCAAATCGTACGATACATGGTCGTGCCGAAAATATCCGCTCTCTTGGCCGCTCCAATCCATAAACTTAATTCCCCGCTATCGGTTACGATAATTTTTCTTTGCGGATCAAGCAGCCGCACCAATCCGATCTCCGTATCCAATAATTGCACATCCAGCGGCGGACAAATACCAAAGCCTAAAAAGGGCTCATTTTCCACTTGCCAATACTTAATTGTTGCATTATCTTTATAGCGCTTAACTACCGTGCTAATAAATTTCAAAAGGCTGGATTTTCTTATTTGGTCATTATCTTGCGCCCAACCAGGAATCGCACATTCCGGCCAGCGCGGAACTTTCTGGCCGATAACTAAAATTATTTCGGCCTGGCGTTTTCCGGCTTCCTGCAATTGCCAGTCTACTTGGGAAAAATCATATTTACTCGGATTTTTTTCCACCAAATCCCAATAAATCGGCAGGCGGATTTTTTTCACGCCCAAATCATCCAGCAGTGCCAAAAAATTGGCTTGCCAATCAACTTTTATGTCCTGAGCGTAGCGACTGGAAAAAGTCACGCCCAATTCTACTTTCTCGCTGCCTTTTTTAATCGGAAAGTTAAAATAGGCCAAGAGTAAAATAATTACGGCTAAACACGCTAGCCCCAACCAGAGAAAAATTTTAAAAAACTTTTTTAGCATATTTTTATTTCTAAATCGCAATTAAAACCAGACCCAATCCTACAAGGCTGATAGCTACCAGTTTTTGCAAGATGCTTATCCGATCATGCTTCTCTTCAAAAAAATGAGGGAAGGCTTTGGCAAAAACAATCCCGATGAGAAAAATAAAGACATACTGGATGGAAATCAACGCATTGACCGCCGTCACGCTGCCTAGAGAAATAGCATAATTAACCAGGATCGAACCTGCTCCTCCCAAAACTTTATTGCCGACAAAAAGATTGCTGGTCTTAATTTTTTCTTTTTTGTCCTGTTGGAAATTTCTAAGCGAATTTAGGATGATTTTTCTCCAAGAGGTAAAAATCAGCAAGCTTAAAGCGCCGGCCACCAGTCCTAAACGGGTCCAGATAAAAACACTGATAAAAGCCCTTTCTCGATCATAAAAATAACTGAAAGCCGAAAAAGCGATACCTATAAGAATACCTGCTATCAAAGAAGGATACAGGCCCTGGAAAAATTTTTTCTGCTTGAGATGAAGCGGAAATTCAAAGGAAATAATTAGGCCGCCGATGAGCAAAAGCCCAATGCCCAAAATCCGCAAATTGTTCAGATTATTTTCCAGAAAGAAATATTCAATGCTATAAGTTACGATGGGAATTATGACCCCAACGACCGGCAAAACTCTACTGGCTTCGCTTCTGGCAATCGCAAAAAAAATGCTCAAAACTCCATAAATAAAAACTAAGCCGAAAAAAAGATAGACTATGACCCAAAAAAGTCCCGGATAATCAAAGCCCCAAGGCAGCAAAAACAAAGTAAACAAGCTTAAAATTCCGGTATAGAAAGCATAAATAGCCGGATGGGAAACTTTTTTGGAAGAAAGTAAAAACTTATCCAAAACTATCTGCAGGGCGATCAAGAAATAAGCTAAAATAGCGATAAAAATCCAATGCATAGCTAAGAATTATTTTTTATTATTTCCTTATACGCGTAAAAGCTTTTTCGCGGCTGGCGCTCCAGAGTCTGGTAATCGACTTCTGCCAGCCCAAACCTCATTTGGAAACCCGATAGCCACTCATAATTATCCAGCAGCGACCAATGGCAATAACCGCGTACGTCAACTCCTGCTTGCAACGCTCGCTCAACCCATTTTAAATGTTCTTGAATAAAATTTACCCGCTCTTTATCCATAAGCCCTCTGTCCGTTGGCAAGCCATTTTCCATAATATAAATGGGCAAATGATACTTCTCCCAAGCTTCTTTAAGAACTCTAAAAATTCCTTCAGGATAAGCCATCCATTTCATGATATTTTTTTCATCTTCGGCTATGCGAAAGCCAAAATAGGCTGAATTTTTAGGATCAAATTTTATCTTGCCTAACCGGTAATAATCCAAGCCCAAATAATCCTGATGCTGGCTTACTTTTTTCATAAACCAATTGACTTGAAATCCTAAAGCTATGTTATTAGCTATTTTTTCCAAAAAATTCCCCTCTTCGGCATCATACCAATTATACAAGCAAGTCAAGCCAACTATTGCGTCTTTTTTAATCTCATGAATTTTCTGATAAGATTCCCGATAAGCTTGTGCCAGATTATTCAGAGCTTGCCAAAATTTAAAAAATGACCGATAACCGGGAGGAAATTGGCCAGTCAGATAACCTTCTCCCAAAGGCACCATCGGTTCATTGATAACGACAAAAATATCCACCAGACTGCCGATTTTTTTTGTTACTTCTTCCACATATTTGACAAAAACTGCGGCCGATTCCTTTTTGTGAAAACCGTATTTTTTTTGAAACCACAATGGGCTAGCCCAGTGCCAAAAAGTTACAATTGTTTTTATGTTCCGTTTTCTTAAATCTGCCAGAAGTTCCCGATAATGAGCGATTACTTCCTCTGAAAACTTTCCTTCTGCCGGTTCGATCCGCGACCATTCTAGAGATAAACGGAAAGCATTCACTCCCAACTCCGAAAGCAAAGCATGGTCCTCTGGCCAACGATTCCAATAATCGCAAGCTTTCCCGCATTTATCTTTTATTTTGCCTTTTTGCTCCCATTCCCACCAATCATTGTTAAAATTATTTCCTTCAACCTGATAAGAAGAAATGGCCGCTCCCCATAAAAAATTTTTTGGAAAAGGCATAAAACTGAACACATGATTTAATAGCTTCATTTTACACGAAAAAAAACAAAAAAGCGACTTTTTGAGTCGCTCTTTTTAAAATAAAATGCCCTTGCCTTAATTCAATTTCCGATAATAATGTCCCACATCGGCGATCCATTTATTGGCGGCCGCCTGTCCGCCGGCTGCCTCACAATCCCGGCCGCATTTCCAGACTACCATTTCCGCCGGCGTATCAATTTTTTTACCAATCAAGTTGTCAATGCGCCCACCCACGGTTTCTACCGCCTGTTGCGGAGAATCGAAGCAACTATACCCGGATTCTGTTTCTTTATAACCGCCGCGATAACCCCAATAATTATAACAATCCCGGCCGGATTTTTGAGGAGAATGTTTGCCCCAATTGCTTTCTTTCTTGGCAATCGCAATCAAAAAAGAAGCAGTTTGGCCATTTTCTTTGGCTAAATACGGAGCCATCTGTTCCATCGGATGGCCGGAAATCATCTCCTTAATTTTTCTTTCTTCCAAGATATCTGTTTTCCCTTTCAAGCCTTCACATAAATTCAAGCTTCTAGACGATTGGCAAATTTCCGCTACTAATCCCTTGCCAATACGGCTTAAGGGATCCGATTCAGCTAAATTAATCTCCTGCGAATTGATTCTTTTTTCCGCTAAAGCGTTTTCTTCCGCCCAGGCGTAAAAAAACAGCTCCATACCGAGTATGCAGACAGCTAAGGCCAGTCTAATATTCTTTTTTTCCGTTTTTCTTCTGTTCCCAAATCTGCTCCTCCACCCCTGCAGATACATCAGAAAGTAATTATCACCCATATAATATTCGCTTTCTTCCTCCCTATTCTTCCCTAATTACAGCCTCTATTAGTCTTTTGGCAACTATCGCTTAGTCTAGCAAAAATATAGCCGGAAGTCAACCCGGTAGTAGATTTTCGGCTTTGTAATCGTCCAACGGCCGAAAATTCACTACCGGGTCAACTCTTGAGTCTTTAGAGTCAAAATTAAAATCCCCCCGCTAGTTGGCGGAGGGATTTTAAAAGCTATTTTTTTATTTCAAAATTAGCTGGTTTGTTCTTTTAATTCCAACTTTTTAGCCACGGGAGGCTGAAAATTCCTGGATTGGAATACTAAAAAAACAAGGATGATCGGATTAATCAAGGAAATTATCAAAATTATCAAAGCCTGGAATGTAATAAAAGCCAAAGTCAGCCAATCAGCAGAACCGAATTTAGGAGACAGATAATCATTTTGCAGCAACTTCTTATCCAAAACCGGAATTGAGCTCAAATCAGATTTCCTTTCTTCTCCGGCTAGTTTAACCGGCGGACGGGAAATTTTTTGCGGCACTGAAACGGGAACAAAACTCATCGGCGTACCGAATTCTTGAATGGTTATTGTCGTCAGATGTCCTTCAATCAGGCCGTTTTTTACCGCCACTCCGATTTCTTGGAAATTATCATTTAAAATATTTTTTTTATGAGTCGGACTGGCCATCCAAGCCGCGTGCTGCTCCTGCGCATTTTTAAAATCCATCGCCAAATTTTCCCCGGCATAGCGATAATCATAACCGGCCTTTTCTATCCAAAACCAGGGTGTTTTTCCGTTGGGAGAATTATGGGCAAAATACCCTTCTTTCAACATGTCTTCGGCTTTGGCTTTGGCGGCTTGGGATAATTTTTCGTTGACCGCTAAAACTTCCAGACCCGCTGCCTGGCGGGAATCATTGACCATCCGAATTATTTCTTCTGAGGTTATGCTTACTGTCTGATCAGCTGAAACCTCGATGAAAAAAGAGAAAAATAAAACAACTGTTAAAACAGCTACTCCAAATATTTTTTGAGTTTTTTTAGGTATTTTTATCATAAATTTTCAGACAAAAAACAAAAAAGTGCTTCACCCAAGAAACACCCTTTTTCTTTAAATCAGCCATTTTTTAGCCAATTTTCACCAATTTTACTCACCTAATCTTCTTTAATTATACTCCATCTAAGCCAAAAAGTCAACTCCGCGAA
>CAYTIK010000032.1:0-8689 GCA_964438025.1 uncultured Bdellovibrionales bacterium | reverse complement strand
AAAGATTGAACTTTTAAATTAATTTTAAAATTTTTTTAATTTCATTTAAAATTAAGAAAAATAAATGATTTTAAATTGAATCTTAGATATTTTTTAATAATTATGAAAACAACCTGTCGCGTAAAGTCGCCTATGGTGACCACGCGACTACTCCGTGATGAAATTTTTGAAAAAAATTTCATTTTACGGGGTGTGGATAACTTTTTTCTCTTGCAAATTAATTTAGATGTTGTATAATTTAAGCAAACAAGGCTATTTAGAAAATTTTTAAATAGTTTTGGAAAATAAAAGGTCGAAAATAAAAATTAAGCATAAAATCGAAGTTCAACAACTTCGAAAAAAATAAAAATAGAAAGGACGGTGAACACAAATGGCAAAGAAGAAAAAGAAAGCAGCAAAAAAGAAGAAAAAAGGATAGTCTTTTTTGAATGTCCTTGAACGTCTCGTTTAATGAATTGACCGGCTTGCCTGGCTTTGAGGCTATGGCGAAGCTGGCGGATCAGAATACGAGAAAAATTAGCAACTTTTGATTAACAAATCAAATGCTGGTAAGGCAAAAACCCCCTTAAAAGGCGGGTTTTTGCGTTATTAAAAAAGTGGCTTAAAAAACGGAAAAAATGGTATAATAAATAAATGGGAAAAATAATAAAAATTTCAATCATAATTCTAGCATTATTTTATAATGGTTTTTGGATAGTCCAAAAAGCCGGGTTAGGGAAAGAAATAAACTTTTTGATTAAAGAACCTTGTGGACAGTCAATAAAATATTCGCTAGGGCAAATTGATTCACAATTCAACCTTTCAGCGGAAGAATTCAAATTATTGACAGTCGAAGCGGAAGAGTTGTGGGAAAAATCAGCCAATCGCAATCTTTTTGAATATGATGAAACGGCTACTTTTAAAATAAATTTAATTTTTGACGAAAGGCAAATGCAAACAATCGATTCGGAAAAACTAGGGAATGATTTAAAAAATTTAGAATCAGAACGTGAGGCGCTGATTAATCAATATGGATCGTTAAATAATGCTTACATTAAAAAATTGGCAGAATATAAAAAAGAGGCGGCAAATTATGAGGCCGAGCTAAAAAAATACAATAAAGATGTAAAATATTGGAATGATCGAGGAGGTGCGCCGGAAGATGAATATGCAGATTTAAAAAAAGAAAGAAAAAAACTCAAAGGATTAGCAAGTAATCTGGAAAAGCAGCGGCTGGAAATTAACGGCTTGGCTACTCAAACTAATCAGGTAGTAAAAAAAGAAAATCAGGTGATTTCTGAATACAATATGGATGTGGCTACTTATCAAAGCAAATATGGCGAAAGCCGGGAATTCGAAAAGGGAGTTTTTGACGGAGGTGGAATAAATGTCTATCAATATAAGGAAAAAGACGATTTGCGTTTGACTTTAATCCATGAATTTGGCCACGCTTTAGGTCTGGGACATTTAGAGAATCCGCAAGCCATTATGTATTATTTAATGGGCGAGCAAGAGATGCAAAATCCGGCGCTCACTCCGGAAGACTTACAAGAGCTTAAACGAGCTTGCCAGTTTTAATTACCATTGTCCTTGAAAGATTAAATTAAAAATTACGACACAGTTTTAGCGTAGGCTGAATTTATGTCGTAATTTTTTAGATTGTATAAGCGTAATTTGTACTTATTTCATTGTCATCAGTGAGACCATTATTAGGGTCAATCTCGATGCACCGCTCAAGTTGCCCTTCGATGGCGCGCAGATTGAATTTCAAATCGGCAACGGCTGGGTAAAAGTTGAGAAGCGCGGAGACGGACTGTATGTCGATGGCCGCAAGGTCATTCTTCATCAGTCCAAACGCCAAAAGGACGGGAATGTAATTCAGGGACATGAGTTTCGGGAAGAGCTTTCGGGAAAACCCGTGCTCCACCCGAATATCATGGATGCTCTCCTGGAGTATCCGAGTTTCATACCCGAAGACTGGAAGAAGGATGAAAATGGGAATACCCGCTTCATATTCTTCTGGGCCGTTATCTTTCGCGGTGCCGTTGGTGGTCTCTTTGTTCGTTACTTCTGCTGGGGCGACGGTCGGTGGGGTCGGGGCTGCGACTGGCTCGACGATGACTGGGGCGGCGATGACCCTGCGGCCTTGCTCGCGAGTACTTAGGACTAAGAACTTCTGATTTTTTGGATTCTTTGTCCTTTGTTCTTGAAGCGCGGAAATTTTTCCGCAACGCTTCGGAAATGTGCGAATACAATTCCAGACCTCCTGCAACAATGCGCGAGGTCTTTTTTTGTGCTAAAATACAAGATGGAAGTAGATAAATATGCGGGCGACCAAGGTTTCTCGCCGTCGAAACCAGTATCCATACAATCCGGAATATTCCCGATCACGATTTGGAATAGTGTGATGTATGCAGATCTGCCTGACGGTAGGCAAGAACTTTTAAAAAATGAAGATACTTGGTATAAAATGTTAGGTGATTTTAGATCACGAATCAGATTCAACCTTGAGAGTATTCGAAGGGTGGTGGTATCGAAAGCATTTTATACATTTCACGATGCCGATGGTGATCTCTATGTTCGTTACTTCTACTGGAACGACAGTCAGTGGAATCGGAACTACAACTGGCTCGACAATGACTGGAACGACAATAACCCTGCGGCCTTGCTCGCAACTCTCTTTATTTCTCCTCCCTTAATTTATCGGAGGAGTCTTGCTTTATAATCTGTCCATTCCAACCGCCAAGCATCTTTCCAATCTCGCTTATTTTTTCCGAGAGTTGAATATATTTATTATTATCCAAAGATTTGGTTTCCCAAAGGACCATCAAAAATATTTTTAAAACATCGGTTTTTCTAATTGCCAACCTGACATATGGTAGTTTTTCTTCTTTTGAAAGAAAACTGGCAATAGCAATCGCTTCAATTATTTCCAACAAAAATTTATCCACTTTTTGTCCCAAAGTGTATCTATGTTCTTTAGGTATTATTCGATAATAGCTATACCATAAAAGATAAAGACTCTTTGTTTTATGAAGCAGAGAAATTTGCTGGGGGGGGGGTATTAAAAGTATGAAAATTCAATTGAGCCATAAATTTGAAGATATTGTTAGTTTAGAAAACCTGCTCGAAGCTTGGAAGGAATTTATTAATGGCAAAAAAAATAAAAAAGATGTCCAGGAGTTTTCGCTTGCGTTGATGGATAATATTTTTTCGCTCCATAGCGACCTTTTTAATCGTACCTACAAACACGGCGGTTATCAAGCATTTAAAATCAATGATCCCAAGCCCAGGGATATTCATAAAGCCACAGTCCGAGACAGATTGTTGCATCATGCCGTTTATCGGATTCTCTATCCATTTTTTGACCAGACTTTCATTACTGATTCATATTCTTGCCGGAATAATAAGGGCACGCATAAAGCCATTAATAAATTCCGCGATTACTTCTACCAAGTCAGTAAAAACAATACTAAAACATGCTGGGTTTTAAAATGCGACATCAGAAAGTTTTTTGCCAATATCGATCACGATATTTTAATCAATATAGTAAAAGAATACATTCCGGACGAAAATATCATCAAACTTCTGGAAAATGTAATCGGCAGTTTTTCGTCGGAGCAATATAAAAAAGTCGGACTTCCATTGGGAAATTTAACCTCGCAGCTTTTTGTCAATATTTATATGAATAAATTTGATCAGTTTGTGAAGCATAAGCTGAAGGCTAAATATTATATACGCTATGCCGATGATTTTGTGATTTTATACAAAAGTAAAATTTATTTAGAAAGTCTTATTCCCAAAATATCTGAATTCTTGAAAGTTAAACTTAGGCTATTGCTTCACTCGGACAAAGTTTTTATAAAAACATTGGCTTCCGGCGTTGATTTTTTGGGCTGGGTGAATTTTCCGTATCATCGAGTTTTGAGAACATCAACGAAACGGAGAATGTTCAAAAATCTTAAATGTAAATTTACGCCAGAAACTATGGCGTCATATTTGGGTTTGCTTTCTCACGGAAATACGCAAAAACTTTCTAAAAAAATTATATTTCAAATTTAACGATTCTGTATTTTCCAGCCAAATCTTTAAGAAAGATCAGCTGACTTTGCGGAAAAGCGGTTAAAATCGCTTTTTTTAGTGGAGTCTTTTGCTCGGGACTGATTTCCATGAAACATGAAACATGCAGCATGGAACAATTTTTTTTAATTTCCTTGATTTGTTTAAAAAGGTTTATATAATGGTACAGGCCGTTATTTCTACTCAATAAAGCAGATTTGGGTTCATGATTTTTTACATCTTTGGGCGCAGAATTGTAGATTCTTGAGGAAAGGTAGGGAAGATTAGCAATAATCAGCATGGAACATGGAGCATGGAACATGTAACAAGTTTTCATCATTGGTTCCAGGAGATTTCCCTGCAGGAATTTTATTTTTTTGTCTAGTTTGTGCTTTTTAGCATTTTGTTTGGCAATAGCTAAAGTCTTTGAGGAAATATCGGTAGCAAAAAAATCATAATTCTTAAATCTTAAATTATAATTCTTAAGTGTTTTAGCTAGGGAAATTATAATATTACCCGAACCTGTACCAATATCCGCAACTATTAATTTATTTTTTCTGTTCCATGTTCCATGTTTTATATTATATGAAGCGAGTTCGACGATTTGTTCCGTTTCTGGACGGGGGATAAGAACGTTTTTGTTAACCTTAAATTCTAATCCGTAAAATTCCTTTTTGCCCAGGATATAGGATAAAGGTTCGTGTTTTATCCTACGTAAGATTTGAGATTTGAGATTTGAGATTTGAGAGTTATTTATTTTGTATTCCGGATGCGTCAAAACAAACTCGCGCGGCTTTTTGATAGCCGCGGCGATAAGAAGATCTAAGTCAAGAGAATCTATTTTTTGATGATATTTTTTTTGGAAATCTGAGATAGAAAACACTGTAAATTTACAATTTTCAATTTACAATTTTCAATGAATTTTCAATTTTCAATTAGTAAATTTTCAAACATTGAAAATTGAATTATTGTAAATTTATTGTAAATTGATCATTGATCATTGAAAATTATTTCTGGCCTAATTTAAGCTTCTTGTCTTCTTCTTGCAAAGCCTCAAGAATATCTTCCAAATTGCCTTCTAAAATATGCGGTAGATTGCTCCAGGATTTTTTGATGCGGTGGTCAGTGATGCGGTCTTGCGGAAAATTGTAAGTCCGAATTTTTTCACTGCGATCGCCAGTACCGATTTGACTACGGCGGGTATCACCCAATTCCTTGTTTCTTTTGTCTTCTTCCAGCTGCAGTAGGCGAGAACGCAAGACTTTCATAGCCTTATCCTTATTTTTGATCTGAGATTTTTGATCTTGACAGGATACGATTAAGCCAGTTGGAACATGAGTGATGCGGACGGCACTTTTTGTAGTGTTGACAGATTGCCCGCCCGGACCGGAAGAACAAAAAGTATCGATGCGTAGATCGTTTTCATTAACTCTCATTTCTACTTCTTCGGCTTCGGGTAAAACAGCGACGGTTACAGTAGAAGTATGGATGCGCCCGTTCTTTTCAGTTTCAGGTACTCTTTGCACTCGGTGTACACCGGATTCATATTTTATTTTGCCGTAGACATTTTTGCCATTGATTTCAAAAACAACTTCCTTGAATCCGCCAATACCAATGGCATTGGAATTCAAAATGGCGATTTTCCAACCATTTTTTTCGGCGAATTTAGAATAAGCGCGGAAAAGTTCCGCGGAAAAAAGTGCCGATTCATCTCCGCCGGCGCCGGCGCGGATTTCCACAATAACATTTTTAGCATCATTGGGGTTCTTGGGAATTAAAAGCAATTCCAGCTTTTTTTCTAAATTTTCTTTAGTCACAATCAATTTGGAATTTTCATCCATCGCCATCTGTTGCATTTCCACGTCTTCACCGGAATTGATAATCTCCGCGTTTTCCTGCATTTCTTTCTGGACTTTTTCCAAGTCCGTAATGACATTGATAACTTCGGAAAGTTCGGCCTGTCTTTTACCCAATTGGGTCATTTTTTGTCTATCCGAAACCAGCTCGAAAGAAGCGAGTTGGTCGGAAATTATCTGGTATTCTTTTTTGAGGGCGTTAATCTGGGCTTGCATATAATTTTTTATTCCAACGGACTTTTAATTTTTTTGATACTAGGATTGGTCACTTTGGTATAAATTTGCGTCGTTCTGATGTTGGCATGGCCGAGCAATTCTTGCACATAACGCACATCGACGCCGTTTTCCAAGAGGTGAGTGGCAAAGCTGTGCCGTAAAGAATGGAAAGTCGCATCTTTAGTTAGTTTAGCATTTTTTAGGGCATTTTCAAATATTTTTTGGGCCGTCCTTTCGGTTAATTTTCCCAGGCGATTACTTTCAAAAACGTAATCATCTTTGTCGCGGAGCGCCATAATATTAACTAAATCAGTTTTTAATTTCTCCGGAAAGATAGTAATGCGATCTTTTTTCCCCTTGGCGTCTTTGAGGTGGATAGTCAATTCTGCCAAATTAATATCTTTGATTTTTAAATTTATCGCTTCGCTGACTCTCAGTCCGGCGCCATAGGACAAGGAAATTAGCAGGCGGTGTTTTTTATTATCAATAGCGTCGATGATTTTTTCAATTTCATTTCTGGATAAGACAATAGGCAATTTGCTGGGGGTTTTGGCAAATTTCAAATCTATGGAAACGTTGCTTTTAAAAATTTCCCGGTAAAAATATTTAATCGCATGCAAATAGAGATTGACTGTTTGCGAAGATTGTCTCTTGTCCTGTTTTTCCAGCAGGTATTTTTTAATGAGCGTAATATCAGGGTTTCTGGTAACATTTTTGATATATCTGAAATAATCAACCAAGCAAAGCAGGTAGCTTTTAATGGTTTTGCGGCTATAGTTTCGCAATCTTAATTCTTGCTCGATTTTACCTAAAAGTTCTTCCAGTTTCATAAATTTTATGCTATATTTAGCTTATAAAAATAGTATACTAAACTTCGCAATTAATGCAAATTTAGTATATTATCCAACAATTAAATCGCACAATAACGAGTTATCTGAAATTGAATTTTAAAATGGACTTTTGCCAAGCGAGAAGCATTAACAAACATTCCTAAATATTTTTTTTATGAAACTAACAATCTTGGGTAGCGGAACATGTGTGCCATCTTTGAAGCGTAGTTCACCGTCGAATTTTTTGAAAATTTTAAATAAGGATGTCATAATCGATTTCGGTCCCGGAACTATGCACCAGTTATTGAAAGCGAGGATTGACTATAAGACAATTGATTTTGTTTTTTTGACGCATTTCCATTCTGATCACATTAGTGAACTTCGCTCATACCTCCAAGCATTGGACTGGACGCCAAATTTTAATAGAACTAAAGATTTGATTTTAATTGGTCCTGCTGGTTTTAAGAATTATTTCAAAAAAATGATTAATTCTAAACCACGCCCCAATACATATAAAATCAAAATCAAAGAAATAAAGGATAATTTGGCTATCGGGGGCTTTAAGGTTGGATGTGTTAAAACAGTCCATAGCAAAGAAAGCGTCGCGTATAAATTCACCGAAAAAACAAAATCAATTGTCATAACTGGTGATTGTGATTATGACCTTAATTTAATAAAATTTTCAAAAAATTCTAATCTGTTATTGACCGAATGTTCGTTTGCCAATGGCATGAAAGTAAAAGGGCACCTTATCCCAAGCGAATGTGGCGAGATGGCCAAGCAAGCTAATGTCGGCAAACTAGTGCTGACACACATCTACCCTACATCTTCCGAGGCCGTACGATTAAAAGAGGCAAAAAAAATATTTAGGAATACGATAATGGCGGAGGACTTACTAACCATCGACATCTAAAAGTCCATTTTAAAATTCAACATCAGATAACAACGCATATCTGGCTCCAAAATTTTTCATTTATTAGAAATAATAAGGAGTGAAAAATTTTCTCGACCCAAATTTTCATCCCTTAGTTTTGATGAAGATTTAGGCGGAGATAATTAAACAAAGCATTGTCTGAAAAACAAAACTTATCCTGCTAAGTCGGGATGAAAACTTCAGATGATGCGTAAACGTTATACGCCATTTTTAAAAGCCCCTTTATTTATTTTTTGGCAATTTATTTTGGCGGAGTCGATATAGCTCGTGATAAATTTTAATCATAATAATTAAATAATAAAAATTATGTCTGAAAGAAATGAAGGCGTTACTCCGCCACAAGAGAGTAAAAAAGCTGAACCAAGTATTCAAACAGTCCAAGAATTTATTGCTGAACATTATCCATCTCAAGAAGAAATGGAGAAAATAGTAGAAAAGGAATTAGCCGAGCTTATCAGCGCTGTAGATTTAATTTTAGAAAACAGAGATAAACTAAACACCTCAGAAGTAGAATATTTGGAAGCTATAAAAAAAGATCCGATGAATCTAGAATTAGCTACGAGCGCTATAAATAGAGATTATGCCAGAGATATTCCTGATTCAGAAACAAAATTGAAAGAAGATGCCGAGGCGATAAGAAGAAAAATGAAGTCTCACCATGAGCTACTTTTTTACATCAAGAAATATAATCCATGGGGAAAATCAAAATAAATTGCCAAAAAATTTATTAAGGAGGGGGGGGCTTTTAAAAACAGCGTATAACAACGCATATCTGGCTACGGGAAAATCACTCAAATGTATATTCATAGGATGTG
>CAYTIK010000031.1:0-8852 GCA_964438025.1 uncultured Bdellovibrionales bacterium | reverse complement strand
TAAAATTTTCCTCTTTTTCTTTTAAAATATTATTTTTTCTGGCGTAAGCATTAATTACTCGCGTGAGTGCCATACGGAATCCAACTTCATGCATACCGCCTTCCGGCGTAAAAATATTATTCGCAAAAGAAAAAACATGTTCTTTATAACCATCAGTATATTGCAGAGCCACTTCCACGACCGAATCTTCTATTGCTTTTTCAATATAAAATGGCACTTCATTTTTAACTTCTTTACCGCGATTGATAAATTTGATGTAAGAAACCAACCCGCCGTCAAAGAGAAAGCCAAAGGCTTTTGCATCTTCCTTTTTTCTTTTATCGAAAACTTTAATGCTGACACCCTTGGTCAGATAAGCCTGCTGCCTAACGTAACCCAGAATTTTTTCCCAGCTGTAATTTATTTCGGGAAAAATTTGCGGATCAGCTTGGAAGGAAATAGTCGTTCCAGTATCTTGAGCTTTTCCTTCTACTTTAGGCTCTTTCGTTTTAGATTTTCCTCTGGTGAATTCCATACTATAAACCTTTCCACCTCTTCTAACCTCTGCTCTGAGCCAAACACTCAAGGCATTAACCACCGACACGCCCACGCCGTGCAAGCCTCCCGATATTTTATAGCCCCCACCGCCAAATTTTCCACCGGCGTGTAAAATTGTTAGTACTGTCTCTAAAGTCGACTTTTTTGTTTGGGGATGCTTTTCCACTGGAATTCCTCGCCCATCATCGAAAATTTCCACTATATTATCAGCTAATAAATTAATACGGATATTTTTGCAATGACCCGCCATGGCTTCATCAATGCAATTATTAACCACTTCCCAAACTAGATGATGTAAGCCGTCTAGAGAAGTTCCGCCAATATACATTCCGGGACGCCGACGCACTGGCTCCAAGCCCTCCAAAACCTGGATAGACTTAGCTGTATATTCAGTTTTTTTCAAATCTTTCTCTAAATTCTTTTCCTTCTTCATAAATTTTATTTAGATTATTTTCTGGATAAAAAATACAATTCCGCTAAAAAAATGCCAGCCGTTAAAAGCAACCCTGTCCACCATACCAGAATTTGCAGGCCTTGTAAAAACAAAAGCCCAACTAGGATTAGCGCTAGCAGCATGCTTTGGCGGGAACTCAATCCGATATTTAAAATTACTGTCTCTTCTCCGCCCCAAATTTTTCTTAGCTTGGTTAGAATCAAATTCAGCAATCCACTTAACGCAAAAAAAAGAACTAGGTAAAAAATAGTTTTTCCGGCCCAGCCGTTTTTTTCCGGGTCAATAAAATAAATTACCAAAGACAAGGCGATAAAAGAAAAAAGGGTTACTATTTTAACAACCCAAAGATAGGTTCTTAGAGTCATAATGAATCAAAATTTAGTAATTTTTTATTTTTCTATTATACTCTTTTATTATACATGAATGGTTAAAAATTGCAATACCTTTTTATCCAAAAAAATGGCTATTTAAAGCCATCAATTGGCATAAGAAATTACTTACAATCTTAATATATAAGAAGGGTGATTTTGAATTGCTATTTTTTCCAATCGGCAATAATAATCTTCTTTCCTTGTTTTTTCAAGACCACTTTCTGCTTTTCTCGCCAGCCAAATTCCCTGATTATTTCAATTGGAATAGTCACGGCCAGGCTCTTTTTGCCTAACTTTGTCAGTTTTCGAATACTACTCTCATTTTGTGCGCGTTTAGCCATATATTTTTACCCCGTTAAATTTCCGCGAAGCGGAACCTATTTAACTGGGTGAATTACGTAATTAAGTATGTAATTAATTATAGTAAAATTAAAATCCGGTTTATTGTATTTTGATTTATTTACATTTGGATTTTTTTATAAAAATTTCCAACTTTTTTAGTGTTTTATTGGTTTTTTTCTCAAGTTCACATTCCCATATTTTATAAACAATCCAGTTTTCTTTTTTAAGTATTTTCTCCACTTTTTTATCTCTCGCGACGTTGCCGTTTAATTTATCCTTCCAAAATTTATGATTAGTTTTTGGAATTACTGAATTTTTACAATTGTGTTGATGCCAAAAACAACCATTAATAAAAACAGCGACCTTTTTTCTCAGAAAGACAATATCAGGCTTGCCTTGCAATTTATAATTAACTCCGAATCTGAAATTTTTGTTATAAAGAAATTTACGGACAACAAGTTCCAAGTTGGTATTTTTTGACCGGATTCTCGACATATTCCAGCTTCGGCGTTTTTTTGAAATTTTGTCCATGATTATTGATTATTTTAACAATCTCCTCCGCAACTGATTCAATCACAGGAATAACAACCGCATTGCCAAATTGTTTATATGCCTGATTATTGGAAACAGGAATTTTAAAATCATCGCTAAACCCCATCAATCTGGCACATTCTCTGGGGGTTAGTCTCCTGGGATTTTTACCTTTTTGTTTAATTAAAATTTCAGAACCATCTTTATAATATCTTGCGCTAAGAGTTCTTGTTATTCGATCTTTTTCCGGATCAATCAACCCGAATCCAAAACCATTTCCCATTTTTTTATGTTTTTCGGCATGACCTTGCAAATATTTCCATAGTTTTCCGGAAAGAGTATATTTTGGATCAACTTCTTTTTCAAGTATATCTGCGATATTCATTTTCCTCTTGCTTTGCCGTGGAAATGTGAAATCAATATCAGGATAAATATCCTTTCTAAAGCCGATAATTAAAATCCTTTCCCTGTGCTGAGGAACAAAATCTGCTGCATCTATAATTTCAATAAATAAACTGTACCCCAAATTTGTTAAAGTATTTTCAATTACTTTAAAAGTTTTTCCTTTGTCATGACTTTTGAGATTTTTTACATTTTCGAGCAGGAAAGCCCGCGGTTTCTTTTCTTTTAGAATCCTGGCTATATCAAAAAACAAATTACCCTGTTTCTTGTCCTTAAATCCATGCTCGAGCCCCAGACTATTTTTCTTCGAAACTCCCGCAATTGAAAAGGGTTGGCAAGGAAAACCCGCCAGGAGAATATCATGATCTGGTATATCTTTTTCATCAATTTTTGTTATATCCCCGGCCGGAAATTCTCCAAAATTAAATTGATATGTTATCTGACAATATTTATCATACTCTGAAGAAAAAACACATTTGCCTCCGAGTTTATCGAAAGGCTTTCTTATTCCTCCTATTCCTGCAAAAAGATCAATAAATTTGAATTTTATATTATTTTGTTTCTTCTCCATGCTTTTATTTTAGGATCCAAGTGGTCTTTGAAAAATTGACGGAAACTTAATACATTTACTTTGTCGCGATAACATTTCTTTTTAATGTTTTCAGGGCATACCAGATAAATCCGATGATTAAGCATTTCGTTTAATTGCGGCGAACTGACATCTTCATCGATTGTTGCCAGAAAAAAACCCAGCCCTCGTGTCCCCTCTGTAACAATTTGTCTCCATCTTTCGCGAAGCGTTCTTTTGGCTGTAAATATTATACAATCCATGGGATTCTTACTGTAATGCTTCGCTGAAGGCATAAGAAAATCAGGCTTTCCGTTTATAACTATCTGCTCATTAAAAGGATAATTTAAAATTTTAAAAAGTGAATTGTGAATCTTTTCAAAACCTTTTCCAGCACGACTTTTTCTGGATTGAGCAAGAGAAAGATAAAATTTATCAAAAAGTTTAAAATATTTTCCCAAAACTTTTCCCGTGTTTTCAAGCTTATTGAATTCCTTGGATTTTATCAATTCTTTTATAAAAACATTAAAAACTTTTTCGCCATATTTCTGTTCGTAATTAAGATAAAGCCGATAGGCTTCTTTTTCAGTTTCCTCAAGAAGCGCGTCAAAATTATTTTTTATTTTTTTCAGCGGATATTTGTATTTATTTCTGATTAAATCCCTCGCCTCATTGACAATTTTTTCCTGACTCTCCAGTTTAATGCCTTTCTCTGCAGTAAATTTAATTAAATCTTTAATTTTCATAGTGCTTTAACTTAGTTAATCAATTCCAATTATATAGCATAACCGCTTATTTTCCAATCCAGTTTAATGTCGGCATAAAAAATTATTTTTTAAAACATTCTTCGTATTGCCAATATCTTCTGGTATTTTGACAATTTACTATTTCTAATAATTTTTTAGTATCATCCTGTAAATTTATAATTTCTTGTTTTTGGCCATTTATTCTTTCGGATATTCCATATTTATAATCATCCTTGCGAACACTATCAGAAACATACCGCCAATATCCTACAACCAAACCAACGACCATTAGAAACATGACAAAAAAACCAAAAGCTACAAGTGCTCTAGCAATCTCGACTTCTTTTAATGCCTTTTCAGCATCATTTTTTGTTTTTCCTACTTCATCGGTTAATCTTTCTAAATCATTTTGGAATTTTTTAGATACAGAAGTAGCTTCATATATTGATCCTTCCCTGCTTGCAGGTGGTGAAACAGAAGAAGATGGCGACGCAAGAGTAGTCGATATAGTTGCATTCTCTTTTTTCTCTTTATTTTTAAACCAATCTACGACTTTCTTAATTAGATTTTCTAACCAATATATATGTATCATTGTCTTTATTTAAAATATCATCGCCTATTTTAACTACTATTTTATATTTTCCTTCTTCTGGAAAAATAAAATTTACAAAATTAGCAATAAAATTATTTTTTCCTCCATCCTTTTCTATCTTGGATTGCCCGGAAACCATCGCCAATTTTGATCCAGAAGGAGTCAAAATTTCAATTATTTGCATATAATTTCCTAATTTTCCTGAAATATTTGATATTATAGAAAATTTTGGATGAACAGCTGGAAAATTAGTAGTTCTGATTTCATCAAATATACTAATAATGCTAGCCTTGCCTTCAGAAATTAAAACCTGATCACAAACATGCACAAAATTTAATTTAACATCTGCCATGATTTTTATTTTCTAAATTAAAATTTAAATAAATATCTTTAAAATTTATTAATTTTTTATTCACCCATTTGCAACTTCCCGGATCAATTTTAATCCATTTATTATAAATATCATCTGCTTTTTCAAATAATATTGACCCGTTTTTTATTGCTCGCAATAAAACACCAATGGCACCAAAAACTTCAATGCCAATTTCTTTTAAAAATTTTCTTATTAATTGATCATTCGTAAGTAAAATACTACTTGAATTCAAAATTACCCATCTTGAAATTTCTCTGTCAGCTTCTGATTTTAATTTTGAAAAATCATACTGCCCAGTTGGAGCATTTATGTTTGAAGTGATTGAATAATAATTTACATTGGCTAAATAAAAATACTCCTTATAATTCTGCTGAAGTAAGCCAGTAGTAAAAATATGATTATCGAAAATTCCAGTACTGGATGTTGTTAGTGTTAAAAAATTATTTTTTGGCGTTCTTAGCCAAGGATCCAAAGTGCTACTGAAAGTTAAATCCAAACATCCAGATAATCCAGAAGTGTCGCTTCTTGATATTTCCTCTTCTATTTTTGGAGTTATAACTGCATTTCCATTACAAAATGAAAACAACAAGGCCATCTCGCCAACTTTTTGAAAAGAGAAAATAACCGTCGAATCAGTTACATAATAAGTAGTATTTGTATTAAAATAATTTTTATTTCCGTATATTATATCCATTTTTATGACTAAATCAAACCGCAGTGATATATTAACATTACAACTATCACTAGTCAATGCCTCCTACTTCCATCCTTGCCCAATCATTCTCGAAACAATCTGCATTTGAGGAATATTGATTATTCCTGCTGGAGTTTGCTGGGCAATAGTTTGCTGGACACGTTTAAATTCTAAATTAATCCCGAAATGATTACTGATTTCCAAGTTCTCGACATAGGCGATCTTATATTCCTTCCTACTTTCCTGATTTCCTTCTCCAATTTCCATTTCCGGGTTCCAGATTTTTGTCATATTCATTTCGTTATTGTATTCCTCATAAATTTCCGTCATTAAATCGGAAAGTTCTTTGTCGGCAAAAACCACGGATTTTATGCCCAGATCTTCTTTGGCTTCTTTGCGCCCGATATAATATTGATGGGAATAAAGTTTTTCCGTCAAAAATTCAATCACTTTTTCAATTTCATCTTCTTTCATTGCTTCTTTATGGCTTTTGAGCAAGCGCTTGGCTAAGATTTTAATCAAATTATGCGTGCGGTTAACATTGCCCAATGCCAACGGATGGATGGACGGCGTGCTTTCCACGAATTTGTTGAAAATTTCAGTCAGCTCCTCATCACTCTTAATACCAAATTTATTTTTTGCCAAATCAAAATAACTCATCACTTCTTCCACGGAAATTGGAATTCGGTTTTGCGGATTTTGCGGATCAACCGGATTAAAAAAGTTTTGCGTTGAAGGATCAATCGGCGAAAGTTCGCTCATATCGCTCATTACAATTTCATCCGCTCCCAAGGAAATCATTGTAGCGGCGCTATGCGCCTTGTAGGGAATAATCACTGAAAACTGGTTGCAATACTCGCGAATCATGGAAACTAAACGCCACGGCACCATTGTGTCGCCTCCGGCGCTATACAGCACCAAGTCAATTTTTTCCTGCTTGCCAATTTTACGGAGTTGAGCACTGATAATCGGGATGATGTCCATCGCTACCCGAGCATTGACTGGCCCTTGTCTATCGCTGGTCACATAGGTTATGACTTTTGATTTTCTTTTTTCCTCAATTTTTTTGATAATTTCTTGTGTTTTCATAGGTTTAAATATTTAAATTTATTATATTGTATTTCTAGTGATATTATATCACTACTGTATCTGCCGTCAATATCCGCTGTGGATAAATTTACTTTTTTAATCGGCTTATTTTATTACATACCAAATTACGTAATTCCATCAAAACTTCAAAATCTTCTCTTTTAGACGTTTTTATCTGCTTCCATATTATCATTAAGCCAGCGTTTATTCAAGAAAAAAACAACCTCTGAAAAGGTTGCTTTTATTTCGAAGGCGGACCGGACGAGACTCGAACTCGCGACCTTCTCCGTGACAGGGAGACGCTCTAACCAACTGAGCTACCGGTCCATTTCATGTAACATAAAACATGAAACATATAACAATAAAAATAATAAAATATATTCCTTGTTACATGTTTTATGCTACATGTTATATGAATCCGTACCAGGAGAGAGATTTGAACTCTCGATCCGCCAGCTGGCGGACTTACTCGCCCCTCCACCAAAATGCCGTACCGGCGAGAGGATTTGAACCTCTGACCTATGGCTTATGAGTCCATCGCTCTAACCAACTGAGCTACGCCGGCATTTTGGTGAGGGGGTGAATCCCGTGCTCCCTGCCTACCGGCAGGCAGGTAGCCAACTGAGCTATCCTGGCTAAAATATTAGTTGCGGGGGCAGGACTCGAACCTGCAACCTCCTGGTTATGAGCCAGACGAGCTGCCATTGCTCTACCCCGCTACAAAAACTATTTTTTATTGTATCCTAAATCTCTAAAGACTGTCAATCAAAAACCTCAAATTCATCTAGAAATTCTTCAAAATAACCCAGTGTTTCTTTGGCTAACTCCAAGCTAACCGGAAAATTCTCGTCGTGGATTATGCGATTTTTTATTTCATGAGCTTTTTTCACTTTGGCAATGCTTTCTATCTGTGTCTCTGGAATATTCGTTAGAATTTCTCCTAAATTTTCTCCCTGGTAGCCCATCCTTTTTACCAAATCACCGATCATTTCATCCGCTTCAATAATGGCCACCTTAAATTCTTTTTCTTCCCGATTTTCCAAGCGTTTTTTTATCGCTTCCCAGCGGGATTTAGTTTTTTTCTTTTTAGTTGTCAGCTCGGCAGGAACATTCATTCCAATAGTAAAGCCTTCCCGAAAAACATTTCCCAAGCCTCTTTGAATCAAAAGCAAAATTAAATCCGTTAGAAGCACCACTACATAGATTCCCAGCAATACTTTCATCACAAAAAAAACTGTAGTGTTGGACAAAGCAACCAGCGTTGTATAAAATTTTGAAGTAAATAGTCCCGCATCCATATATTTAATCGATTAAAAAATTAGTTGATTTTTTTCGTAAGCGTCAGCCGCCCGTAAAATCCCTTCCTCGTCGAACCACTGGCCCATCAGTTGAAATCCAAAAGGTAACCCTTGAACTTTTGGCCCCGGCACAGAAATCGCCGGTACGCCAACAATATTAGCGGTAACCGTAAAAATATCCTCCAAATACATTTCTAGGGGATCGGCAGTTTTTTCTCCTAATTTAAAAGCAGGCGTGGGTGTTGTCGGTGTCAAAATAAGGTCTACTGCTTTAAAGGCTTCGACAAAATCTTTTTTAATCAAAGTGCGCACTTGCTGAGCTCGCTTGTAATAGGCATCGTAATATCCCGCTGAAAGCGCGTAAGTTCCCAACATAATCCTTCTTTTAACTTCTGCGCCTAAACCGTATCTCCGGGAATCAAGATATGTTTCCAAGAGATTGCGGTCGCCCTCTACGATATCCATATCCGTGTTTCTATGGTCATTGGCGCGCATCCCATATTTTATGCCATCAAACTTCGCTAAATTAGAACTGACTTCGCAGGGCATCAAAATATAATAAACCGGCAAGGAATATTTGGCATGAGGCAACTCAATCTCCTTTATTTCTGCTCCTAATTTTTTATAAACCTCGATTACTTCATCTAAAGAATTTTTAGCGTCGGCGCTTAAGTCTTTTAGATAATCTTTAACAATACCTATACGCAAACCTTTAACACTCCCAGTCAAGTAATTTGTATAATCCTTATTCGTACTTTTAGCCGAAGTCGCATCCAGATGATCCTCGCCGGCAATAATACTTAAAATAATCGCCACGTCTTCCACTGATTTGGCAAAAGGGCCGATTTGATCAAG
>CAYTIK010000030.1:0-10120 GCA_964438025.1 uncultured Bdellovibrionales bacterium | reverse complement strand
AAATTACTGGCCCTCTTTCTTTATCAATTGCGATATCTACGCCTAAAAAGCCTAGACCGGAAACTTCTTGCGCTTTGACCGATAAAGTCAAAATATCTTTCCAATAGGGAATTTTTAAACCACTTAAAAGTATCCTGGTCTGGGGGACTTTATCGATAAAACCGCTCTTGCCTTGGATAGCCGTCGTCGTGGTGCCGGAGGACATATCGATGCCGGCGCCGATCGCTCCCTGTTGGAGGTTGGCTTTACCTGAAGATTCCTTAGTAGGCAACCGCAACATGGCCATGACCGGGACTTTATTAAAAACAATCACTCGGATATCCGGGATGCCCTTATAAGCATAAGGCTTAAAAAGTTTGAGCAATTGCAAGCGTTCTTCAAAAAAAGCCGTGTCAGGGATATTGGAAAGCGAAAAAGATCCGTCTAAAATATTCCGGATATGATTTTTTAAATCTTCAATTGTAATGAGCGATCCATCAGCCTTAATCCAAGCATCATCTCTATCCCCGCCTGCTTCGATGAGCGAAGCACTTCGGGCAGGTTTCTTCTTGCCGTAAACCACAATAATCCCCTCACCGCCAAAACCGCGATTGGGCTTAAGGGCAAAACTGTGAGGCAAAATTTGCCAGTCAAAAGCTTCCAACTCCTGGAGAGTTTTAATTTTAGCGATTAATCCGGAAACGGAAACGCCATTTTTTTTCAAAACTTTTTTGCATAAAAGTTTGTTGTCGGCGATTTCCTTAGCGCGCTTGGGATTGTGCGGGCGGATAAACTCCAAATTCCGGGCATTCATCCCCAACACCGAGCGGCTTTTTTGGAAAAAATTAAACATAAGATAAAAATAGCAGAATTAAGATTTTTTGATAATTTCCCGGAAACGTAGATATTCGCTAAAGCGCAAGCCGGTCCATTTACCCAGGAAAATATTAATAGGCAAAGTAAAAAGAATTAGCCAAGGATAACCAGCCAGAAGTTTGATGAGGGTTTCCCAACTGGCCAAATAATAGCCGACAATGGAAATGACCAAAGTTTCTAGCGCCAGTTTGAAAGCAACTTTATTGCCTTTTTCGATCTGTACGGCGATAAATTTTTCTACCAAAGTGATCATGATTAAAATCGGGAAAATAGACACCGCCGCCAAACCGGTTCTTTTCAAGCTGCCCCCCAAAGTCAGCATGATTAAAATCGCCATGGCGACCACCGAAATCATAATAGCGACGCGCGGCAAATAAAGCAGGCGGAAAGGCTTAAGCACAAAGCGCATTATCATGCCGGACAGGATCACGGCCACAAAAATGAATATGCCGTAGCGGATGCCGTTGGTGGCTAAAAAGGCAAAAGTAATAATCAGCGGCGTGTAAATGCCGAAAGCCTTAATGCCGAAAGTTTGCCGCAGGAGGGCGATAAAAGTAGCGATGAGGGGTAGCATTAGAATTAAAATAACCGTTTCAAAAGGCACGCCTTCTTGAATGAAAAATCCAATAAGAGGATGAATGGTCAATTCCATATATTTTATTAGTTGGGCTTAGCCCAAATTAAAGTTAGCGATTATTTAAATGGCAAATAGCGATAGCCAGAGCATCAGCCACGTCATCAGGCTGGGGGATGGATTTTAAATTAAGAATCTTTTTCACCATAAATTGGACTTGCTTCTTTTCTGCCCGGCCATAACCAGTTACAGCTTGCTTGACTTGGAGGGGAGTATAACTGGCTAGTTTAACGCCTTTTTTCTCTAAAGTCAAGAGAATAGCGCCTCGGGCTTGGCCGATCTGGATGACGGTCTTTTGATTTTTAAACAAAAAAATTCTTTCGGTGGCAGATTCTTGCGGTTGGAATTTATTAATAATTTTTTCTAAATCCAAGCCGATTTCCAGGAGCCTTTCCGATTCAGTTTTGTTTTTAGCGGTCTGGATAATCCCAAAGCCCAGAGGAAAAAGCTGGTCATTTTTTTTCTCCACTACCGCCCAGCCGGTGGTCGCTGTTCCCGGGTCAATACCGATGACGCGCAAACATTTAGTTTTTTTCATGAAAATTATAAATTATCAAAGATTTCTTGGACATCTTCTTGGTTGTCTAATTCTTCCAGCAATTTTTCGTATGATTCTTGCTCTTTTTCGGTCAATTGAATTTTTTGTTGGGAAAGATAAATTAATCCGCCGCTGACTATTTTTAAATCATTTTTTTCCAAAAGATCTTTGACTTTTTGCAGCTCGTTAACTTTAGTGATGGCTAAAAAACTGTTTTCCAAGCGTTCAATATCATCGGCGCCGGCTTCGATAATTTGCATTTCCATTTCCGAAACTTTAGTTTCATCTTCGATAGCAATTTCTAAACTCCCAACTAAATTGAAAAGGAAACTCACCGAACCTTCCGGAACTAATTTGCCATTATTTTTCATTAAAATCGTGCGGACTTCTCCCAAGGTGCGGTTTTTATTATCCGTGGCGGTTTTAATGAGCATCGCTACTTGATTGGCTCCGGCGGAGAAATAGCCCTCATAAATCACTTCCTGGATTTCCGCTTGGCCCTTGATTTCACCCGTGCCGCGTTTGATGGCTTTTTCAATATTTTCCTTGGGCATATTTTCTGCTCGCGCTCTTTCAATGGCCAGGCGCAATTGGAAATTGGAAGCGGGATCGCCGCCGCCGCCATTTTTCGCGGCGATAGAAATTAATTTTCCGTGCTTGGTAAAAATCTGACCCCGTTTCGCGTCGTTGATGCCTTTGCGGTGTTTAATTCCTGCCCAATGGGAATGTCCGGACATATTATTTGAATTTTGAATTGTGAATTTAGTCCGCCAGCCGGCGGATCGAATATTTATACTTTGTCATTGCGAGGAGCGTAGTGATGAAGTAATCTAATTTATATTTATACCCCAATGCTATCATTTAAAGTTCTTTATTTCAAGGAAAAATTATTTAATTTTTTTGCCCTTTCCCCAAGCAATTTCAAAAATGGGACGGATGGAATTTACCAGCGATTCCGATTCAATTACGACAATGAAAGGCTCATCTTCTAGAGAAGTGAGGGCTAATTTATTGTCGTAGAGAGAAAAATCCATATCGAAACTCTCAACTTCCGGAAGATAACGAACTTCTTGCCCAGTAATGGAAATTTTTTTTATAGCATCTAGTTCGAAAGGGCTATTGGGAACCAGATGGCGGCCTTTTACGGAGATGCGTCTTTTTTGATAATCATCTATCCATTTTTGGGTAGCTCCGGGGAAATGTTTTTCGATTCTTTCATAAGATGACATAAAAAAAGCTTCCGAGGCCAAATTTATGGATTCATAAATTTTCCAGATACTTTCTTTGTTTTCGTAATAAGTTATTTTTGGTCGGCGCTGTCCCTTATTGCGTAAAGTTTGGAAAAAAGGCAGCATTTCGGAAAAATTTCTGGTAGTCGTCTTTAATTGGTTCAGAATAAAAGAAGGATCAACTGCTTGGTAAGTATTTATTTTCTGATTAGGCAATTCGCTAATATACCCGCGCATTATTAAGCCTTCTAATAAAACATAGATGATAGAACGCTTTAGTCCGGATAGTTTAGAAATATCTGTGACATCGCCTCGCCCCAATTCCAACAATGCCATATAAACTTGCGCTTCCTTGGGAGTAAATCCGCTTGATTCCAATAATTTTATTAAATCTGCATCCATAAAGGGAGTGTAGCAAAAACCTTAAAATTGTCAATATTTTTGATAAATATTTTTTACCATGCCATTTTTAAGCCAAAATTAAGAATATTATCGCATAATACTATTGATATTTTTATCAAAATATTGTATGTTTACCCGTTCGGAATATGGCCAGTTGCTTTGAAAATTAAATAAAAAGGAGGGTAAAAAATGAATCAAACACAAAAAACACAAGGCAGTTCAGGTTTGCATGTCGCAGTTGGCATGATAACGTTCGTGTCCTTTTGTATTTTTGCCATGGGAGCTTGCAGCCTTTTTCCGCTACTCATTGTGGATAAGGTATTAAAAATAACCGGAAGCAATGGCTTTATTCTCGATCAGATTGTGTTTGCAGAAAAAATAACCATATGGAGTTGCGCATTTGGTGCGTTAAGTTTTTTCTGCGGGATTATCTATCGAAGCGCAGAAAATAAACTAGTAGAAAAAATGAAAAAGGAGGAGGAAGAAAATGAACTGTCCGAAATGTAAAGATGAATATCAGGGAGACAATTTCTGTTCAAATTGCGGCGCGGCACTCCGGGAAAAATGTCCCGAGTGCGGAGAGATGGAAGCGATTGGGAGAGCAGTTTGCGAAACCGAACTGGAAAAAATGGAATCGGCAGAATTCGAGTATGTAAATAAAAGCGGGGGTTTATTGTTCTTGCTGGGGGTTGTTTTGGGCATTAGTGCATTCATTTTACCGGGCGCGCTTGGTACGGCATCGGCTTATTTCGCGACAGGGAAAGTAGTTAATTATATGATTGGCAGCGACTCTCGAAATTGGCTGTATTGAATATATGGCCTTCTCAGTCTCGTTGAATTAGTTGCAACTTTTGTGATATATGACGGTGCTTTGAAATTTGTTGCAAAGCGACGCGAAAAAGAATTTTTCTGGCTCCATCCGGATTACGCGGAGTTATTGAAGCGGGCGGAGGAAAAATAGGCAAACCAGGCAAGGGAGTTGCAATGCATTTCTCTTGCCTCTCTTGTAAAGTTCACGTATGCAAAAAGCCTAATCAAAAAGGCACATACAAATCGTGATTTTTACTGGGAGAAAAGAAAAACAGTCCCGAATACTCGGAACTGTTTTTTGATGTTCCTTGCTTTAGATTTTCAAATCGGAATATTCCCTTAAAGTTTTTAAAGTGGCCTGGACGGTCAAATTTTCCGTGTTAAGCAGTTTTACGTTTTTGAATCTGGCGGCTATTTTAGTTACGACTTCATCCGCCCAGGATGGGGTTAGAGCCTTCACTCCCGCAAAATCAATTTCTATTTGTTCATCTTCCGATAAATTATTTAAAGCGTATGATTCCAAGGATAAAAAAGCCTCTCGCCCGGCCGGACGAGAAACGAGCTTATCTCCGAATTTTCCAATTTCAATTTGCATATGTTTTTAGAAATAGAGCGCGACCAAACAACCTTCAATGCGATTGTCGGTATGTTCTATTTGCATATTATGATTTATGGAAACTTGAGCATTACCCGAATAAAATTTCAAAAGTAAATTTTTATCCAAGACATTGTTTTTTACGAACTTTAGTCCATTACCTCTATTTTCCAAAACCCGACTGGAAATTTTTTTGGTAAAAGCTAATTCTACCGCCTCTTCGTCGTTCTTTAATTCCGGTGCGGCTTTTTTTAATGTCTGCAAAACACCCAATCCGCGATCGGCTATGATAGCCATTCCATTTTTGCCATCATATTCAACAGCAAAAAAGATCCCATTTATATTGGGCCAGTTTCCTAAATTGTGATCAAACGAATTATTGCCCAGCTCGCCAATCATGGAATAAATAAGATAAGCAATATCTTCAGGCATACCTTTTTTTATTAACATTTCCGGAATTTTAGCATTTCTAGCTTCAAAAACATCTCGAGTCTTGCAATAAAAATCACTCTCAATATCAACGGTTTCTGGCGTTGTTTTTACCCATTCCCAGGCTAATTTTTCCAATTCTTTTTTCATAAAATTATAGTTTATTCCAATCTAAGCTTATCAAATAAGAAGGTGTGAGTCCAGTAAAATAATTATGTCATGCTGAATTTATTTCAGCATCTAAAGTAACCCAATTTTTCAGTAGATCCTGAAACAAATTCAGGATGACAAGGTGGTAGAAATTGAGCCTTAAATTAAATCAATGATTCGGTTGATTAGAAAGTTTAAAAACCAATTGCTTTTTTGCAAGGTTTTTTGCCAATGGTTGACTGATTTTATTTCAATTGGTTTGGCAGTTTCATGGCGAACAGAAAAAGCGCCAAGAACAATGCCGGAATTTTCTCGGCTTTGGAGAAGACTTTCTTCAGCAAATTTAAATTTAATTTCTGCCAAAGCCAGTTTATTTTCCGTGGAATATTTACCCAGATTAAGAGAAATTTCTTCCTCGGATATATTTAAGTCAATGTCCTGATTAAGGTCTTCCGAATTTTCTGCGGAAACAGAAGAATCTTCCGATAGATTATTTTCTGGAGTAGTTATTTCTTCCGGCGGGGCATTCCATTGCCACTTTTTTCCGGAGAGTTCATAAACTTCATCGTCCTTGACAGACTCCTTTTTCTTATCATATTTGACCCGCGAGGCCACTTCGCCATTAGGATAGCGCAATTCAATTACGCCCTTTTTATTGTTCAGCGTGAAAAGAGAATGTTTGCGGGTGATTTTTTTCGTTTTTCCCGGCTTGATAATAAAATCTTTATTGATGGGGTGGTTGTATAGAGTTTTGGAACCAGTGGCGATACTCCAAGTTTTCAGATTAATCTTCTTCTTGGAATTATTTTTCAAATAAATTTCTTCTCCTTTAGATTTGTCGGTATCTTTGCCCTTGGGGTTAGCCTTAATTTTGACAATTTCGATTTTAGGTGTCGGATATTTTTTTACCTCGATAGTGAAGTTTTTTATTATATCCTCACTGCCATCGGATAATTTAACCGTTCCCGCGTAAGTTCCCTCTGTGTCATAAGTATGTGTGGTTTTTTCTTTATAACTTTTATGGCCATCGCCAAATTCCCAGGTCACTTTTATTTTTTCTCCATCCGCATCGCCCGTAGAAACGGAAAAATCAGCAAAGACATCTACAAAAACGTCTCTATCTATTTTAATGGTGCCATAAGGTTCATTGTTAAAAATATTTTCCTCGCCTGGTGTCAGAAATTTGCTCCAATGCCAATCAACACTGTCGAAATTATAGGAAACATCTTCCTTGGCACTTTCTAAATAATAAATTTTACTAGCTTCTTTTTTATTTGGATCAAGAAGATAAATTGTTTCGTCTGAATTATTCAACGCTATTTCTGTATCCGAGGAATATATAGACAAGTATTCATTTACACCAATAATTTTTTTGGGAAAAGTGTATATTTTTCCACTCTTATCTTTTAATTGCCATTTTTCCAGATCAATTTGTTCTGAATTAAAATTATAAATTTCAATAAATTCATCAGTATCTTCATCGCCAGATGGATTAGGCAGAATTTCATTGATTCTGATTTTATCCGAATAAATTACGGGCGGCGGCGGAGACGACCCGGTTGAATTTTTTGCTTTTGGCGTGGCGCAGTCGGAAGCGGTATCATCCAAATTTACCGGTTCAAAACAAGCATGCCAACTTTCTTTTTTAGTCCCATCTCCAGGTTCATCATTCCGTTCCATTGATTTTTTAGAAGTTTCATTTTTACCAGCCAAAGGTGTTCCGGTTCCGTCATCAACCGTATCGATTAAATTGCCAGCGTTTGTTGGCGCATCATAAAGCTTATATTGAGCTGAAGAATTAGAAAGAGAAACGCTGGTGTCAATAAAGTTGGGGTCGATATTTAAAACAGATTGCCCGCCGGTAAAAGAATGATTTTTTGAATTGTTAGAAATCAAAAAGTAACTATTTTTTTCTAGAATACCATTGTTTATAACAAGCATCAGCGAATCATTTTTATATATTGACCAGGGAGTAAGATTAAAATTAATAGAAGTAGCTGTTAAATTTTTTAATTCTATCCATTCATCAGCGGAAGAAATTGAAGATCCCATCCACATAAGTTCATTGAAAATAACTGCCGGCTCTTCTGCAAAAGAAATTTTCCCAAAACCAAAAAATCCTCCAAAAGAAAGCAGGATTAAAAATAAAAATAATAAAATTTTTGCCCTCCTCTTCACAAAAATTTCTTATTTCAAACTCTCCTAACATCGGATGTTAGGAGAAAATTTATGGCTGAATTCTAAAATTATGGGCTTCTTCCCGGCTTCTTTTCTTTTGCAGATTCATAATTACGTCTTTGATGGCATAAGGGTCGGGAACTTGGCGGAAAATAAAACGTTGATTTTCTCCGGCCGTCTGGATGAAAACATCGCCGTAATTCAGCATCGTCGGAATGACGCCGGTGACTTCCGTGGTGACATCCTGGATGCGGATCAGTTCCAATTCACTGACCATCCGGTTGAAAAGCCCCTTTTGCTCGATATTCACGATTCTTTTGTTGGTAATAATCCAAACATCGAAATAATAATCGATCCAGATGAGAAAAAAAGTTATCCAGATAAACATGCTGAAAAGATTCCGCAGGAAATTGAAAAGAACGTTGAACGAAGAAGTGATAATGGAGGGAAAAAAAACCGGTAAGATAAACCAGCTGCCTACTAGCAGTAGAATCATTAAAAAAACCACGAAAAATTGCTCTAAGATATTAAACCAATGCCGCCGGACCATCAGGACGATTTGTTCGCCTTCTTTTTGCCCGGAAAAATGAAATTTTTCGTAATTTTTCATAGAATTAATTAATAATGCCGGAAAACATAGCCGACCAATCGATAGCCCAGAAAAACATCAGATTGGTGATTAAAAGGCTGGCCGAAACCAAGGTAAAAATCAGGATGGAAAAAAACTTAAGTCCCGAATTAAAAGAATAACGGAGGATGTGATAAATAATAAAAAGCGAAACCAGCACGTAAGCCAAAACGATAATGCCGTATAAAATGTTGATAATCAATTGGATCACAAAGTTAAAGTAGCTTGTTTATGCGGATATTTTAAACCTAAATGCTCGTAAGCTTTTTGGGTAGCGATTCGTCCTTTGGAAGTGCGGTTGAGAAAGCCCAATTGGAGCAAGTAGGGCTCATAAACGTCTTCAATGGTTTTAATTTCTTCCGAAGCCGCGGCGGCAATGGAATTAATGCCCACCGGCCCGCCCTGGAATTTTTCAATGATGGTCTTTAAAATTTCCCGATCGGCTTGTTCTAAACCGAGGTGATCAATATCGATCATCTCCAGCGCTTCAGAAGCCACAGCGCTATCAATAGATTTTTTATTTTTAATTTGGCAGAAATCGCGGACTCTTTTTAAGAGCCTGTTAGCCACACGCGGCGTGCAACGCGCGCAGCTGGAAATTTTTTGCAGGCCCGTTGGGTCGATATCCACGCCCAAAATCTGACTAGAGCGGTTGAGAATTTTTTCAATTTCCTGGTCTTGATAAAAATCTAAGCGGTAAGTAGCGCCGAAGCGGTTGCGCAAGGGATTAGAGAGGGAGCCTAATTTAGTCGTAGCGCCGATCAAAGTAAATTTCGGCAGATCCAATTGGATAGTGCGAGCCGATGGTCCTTTGCCGATAATGATATCCAATTTAAAATCTTCCATGGCCGGATACAGGATTTCTTCGATTAATTTATTCAAGCGGTGGATTTCGTCGATAAATAAAATATCGCCATCCTGTAAATTAGTCAAAATAGAACCGAAATCCCCGACGCGTTCTATCGCCGGACCGGAAGTGGTTTTAATATTCACGCCCATTTCCTTAGCGATGATATTAGCGAGCGTGGTTTTGCCGAGTCCCGCCGGGCCGTAAAGTAAAATATGTTCAATCGGCTCTTTTCTTTTTTTGGCCGCGCCCAAAAGAATGTCCAAACTTTTTTTAATTTTCTCCTGGCCGATATATTCCTTAAAATTTTGCGGACGCAAGGTTAAATCCAAGTTTTTATCCAAAGGAGTCGCGCTTTTGGAAAGAGGTGTTTTTAGAGAGGATAAATTTTGTTCGGCCGATTCGATAACAGTCATAAGAGAAAGGTTATTTTTAACGGATATGTCCATAATAACACGATTTGACAAATTTTGGAAGTTATGCTACTATGGCTGGTCATCCTTGGAAAGCCTTATATATACAGGTTTTCCAGATGATTAGCAGTAAACTGTAGACAATTGGTGGCTCCTATCTTTTGTCATCAATTTCGGGAACTTTTTTGTCCCGCACTAACTTTGCACTGACGCTTGAGCGTCAAGTATCAAAATATAAAACATAGCGAACAGCTTTAATTAAGCAATAATTAAAGTATGCGGCTATAGTTACGATAAAGTGTAAAGTTAGTGCGGGATTTGCCAAGATATGGGTAGTTCGGTTTCGGCTGGACTATTCCTCGACACTGTTCCTTCCCCAAGGCTCCTAGTTTTGGGACTTGTCTACAGATTA
>CAYTIK010000029.1:0-10808 GCA_964438025.1 uncultured Bdellovibrionales bacterium | reverse complement strand
GGCAACATGTTTTTATTTTAAACGATCTGTGTGGGTGCGACAGGACTCGAACCTGTGAAGCCCGAAGGCGCGCGATTTACAGTCGCGAGCAATTGCCACTATGCGACACACCCGACAATAATTAAAAAATAAAAAATCAAAATGAAAAATTATTTTTTCTTTCTAAATGAACAAACAACAATATCTATTGACTTTATACCTTTAAAATACTTGCAAACTGAAATATCTTTAACTGCGCATTTGTGCTTTTTGCTTTTTTCCTCACTATTCCACGGACATTTATCCTGTTTCCAATTAATTCTACCAACCTTAGTATTTAAATCTATATCCATATTCGCTCCGCGCAATAAAATATTTTTTGCTTTTTTAATTGTCATTTTTATTTCTTATATTTACATTTTGCATTTGGCATGAGCCGGCTGTCATATTTGTTATCGGTTTGTCCAAATTTTTGTAGAAAATTTGGGTATAAACCGGAATCCGCCTTTGGCGGAAACTAACGATCTACGGTTTATCCCTCACTATTTGCCGATGAGCCGAAGATCGGACTTGAACCGATAACCTATTTACCCCGCACCATTTTACCAGAATTTTTCAGAGCCAGCGGTCGGAATCGAACCGACGACCTATAGTTTACAAAACTATTGCTCTAACCAGCTGAGCTACGCTGGCAAAATGGTGCGGGGCGAGCAAAACCGTTGCTAATTACTTGCTCAATAAATTTTCCAACCGCCTAATTTTGTATTTAGCATTGCGGTTAGACGGATTGAGTTTTAAAATCTGCTTGAAACATTCTTTAGCAAATTCCAAGCTTTCCATCTCTAAATAATATTCTCCCAATCTTTCATAAGCTTCGATGTCCCGTGGGTTAGAAGCCACTCTTTCAATCAAAAGCTCTTCTAATCGACTCTTAATTTCGATTTGGATCTTAGGCTTAACCACTTTTTCACTGATAATTGGCTTGAATGTTTTTTCTGTTTCCGGTTCCTGGTTCACTCCGGTAGCTTTTTGAGATTGCGGCGCGTATTTTTTTAAATTTTCAAATTTATAATCTTTAATTTTGTCTATTATTTCTTTTTCCTCGGCCTTTTCTTTAATCTCAATCAATTCTTTATTCCTCTTTTTTCTCAAAGATTGCACCCAACTGCCGAAAATAACTTCCATCTTTAAAAAAGTCCTGCGGATATTTCCGATTATCCTTTCCAAAAAAGCCAGCAGGCCATGTTTGATTTCTTGCCAATTTACTTTTTTAAATATCCTCCCTATTTTTTCAGAGAAGACTTTTTTTTCAGCCAATCCGGAAGGTGAAGCTTGCGGTTCTTTAATTTCTGAAACTTGCTGGGATTTTTTAAACAAAAAAGTAATAATGGCCGCCAGGCTTAAGACAACCAGAATGGGAGGGATGAGAGAATAATTCATATGGAGTTATTTTAAATCCTCTTTTTTAAGTGTAATATATTTTCCATTTTCCAATTTTACTTTGACTTCTTGCAAAATCGCATTGATTTCCACTACGGTTCCTTTGCCTTCCGACGTTTCTGCCACGCTGTGCAATTCCGGCATGCCCTTGAGCATTTCTTTATACTGCTCGGCTTCGTAAGCTAGACAGCACATCAGCCGGCCGCACAATCCGGAAATTCTTTCCGAGCCGCGGTGAAAAATTTGCTGGCAGCGCGCCATATCCGTCGTGATGCTCTGCATATTGCCTCCAAATTTAACACAGCATAATTCCCGGCCACAAACTCCATAGCCGCCGGCATTCCGGGCTTCATCGCGCGAACCGATCTGCTGCATGCGGATGGTCTTTTTGAATTTATTGGCAATTTCTTTGACTAAGTTCCGAAAATCAATCCGGCCATCAGAGACAAAAGCCAAAATAGCCTGCTTACTATCTAAACTGATAGCCGCGTCGATTATTTTCATTTCTAATCCATTCTGGCGGGCTGATTCTTTAGCGAAATCAACCATTTCTTTGGCGAGTTTTTTATTTTCCTGGCAAACATTTTCTTCTTTAGAAAAAATTTTCCGTAAAATTTTACCCGCCGGTTCGTCCTTGACCTGTAAATCAGCTTCTGTTATTTCTCCAAATTCTCCAGAATCCGATTGGTCGGAAGGCACCACGACTATGTCGCCTTTGTTAAATAATTCTTCCGTCCAATAAATGCGTGGCCCTTCCCAGGAACGTACGATGATTAAAACCTTATACATAATTTAAATTTCAAATCGAATAAATTCTCCTATCTGGATATTTTCTCCGATCTTGCCAATCTTTTCTTCCACCAATTCTTTAACGGTTATCTCCGGATTTTTAACAAAGGGCTGGGAAAGTAATGACACTTCGTCCCGGAATTTTTTTTCCTTACCCGCTAAAATCTTATCCAGCATCGCTTCTTTTTTGCCTTGATTTAAAAGCTGCTCTTTCCATATTTCTCTTTCTTTTCCAATTCTGGAAGAAGGCACGCCTTCCGGACGCAGATATTCCGGACTGGAAGCGGTAATATGCATCGCTAAATCCCTAGCCAATTCTTTGAATTCTTCATTGCGGCCGACAAAATCCGTTTCGCAAAAAAGCTTAATTAGCGCCCCTACTTTATTGGTGGAATGGATATACACACCCAAAATTCCCTCTTTGGCGCTGCGACCGGTTTTTTTGGCTGCTTTGGCCTGGCCTTTTTTCCGAATTATTTCCAAAGCCTTGTCCTCATTCCCTTGTGATTCTTCTAAGGCTTTTTTAACATCGACGACTCCGGCGCCGGTTCTTTCCCTTAAATTTTTTATTTTGTCTAAATCCATTTTTTTATCTTAAAAGCTTATTTTTTAACTGCAGCATCTTCCGGTTTTTTGATTTTTTCTTTGCCCTTTAAAACCGCTTGGCCGATGTAAGCCAGCATCAGTTGCAAAGAAGAAACTGCGTCTTCATTGGCGGGAATTTTATAATCCACGTCTTCCGGATCCACATTGGTGTCTACTAGGGCGATGACTGGAACTTTTTTAATCTTGGCTTCTTTAAGGGCTAAATTATCTTCAATCACTCCGGTCAAAAAAATGGCACCGGGCAATTTGGTCATATTTTTAATTCCGCCCATTTTACTTTCCAGGCTTTCCAATTCTTCTTCGATTTTCATCTGCTCAAATTTGGTGTATTGAGAAAATTCTCCTCGTTTCAATTTTTCCTGACCATCCCGCAAAAACTTAGTCCGTTTGGCGATGGATTCAAAATTGGTAAAAGTTCCACCCAGCCATCTGTCTACCACATACGGCATCTGACAACGCTTAGCTAGCGACAAAATCAAATTTTTTACTTGTTTTTTCGTCCCGACAAAAAGTATCGGTTGCCCTTCAGAAACGACCTTCTCGATAAAAGCGCGTGCTTCTTCCAGTTTTGCGACTGTTTTTTGTAAATCAATGATATTAATCCCGTTTTTAGTCAGAAAAATATATTCGTCCATCTTAGGATTTTTGCGCGCTTTTTGATGGCCGAAATGTACTCCGCTTTTAAACATCTCGCGGACATCTATTTCCAATTTATCAAAGTCAAAATCAGCAAAAAAATCATTCTTTTTTGCCGTTTTGTCTTTAGCTACTTCTTTGCCTGTCGGCAAAGACTCTTCTTTCTGCTTGGAAGCAAGATCTTGCTTATTTTTCATTTTTTTAAATCCTTAATAATTATGTTCCGCCCGCTTCGCCAAATCGAGGCGAACATTAAGCGGAACAACCGCTACTAATTGACCAGCTTCTTATTTCTTTTCCAGGCTTGATTATTCCCAAAAAAGAACAGGACAGAAGCTTCAAAAAGTATGAGATTTTCCCGCACTAACTTTGCACAACACCCTTGGTGTTAATTTTGGCTGAAGGCCGGTGCAAAGTTAGTGCGGGATTTTCCCACGCTAAGCATGGGATTTTATACTTAAAAAGTATACCAATCCGGTCGTTTCTTGTCAATTTTAATCTTCCGTGTTAAGCTAAATAAGCTTAAAAAATATCAAACGGCCAAATATATGAAAAAAGACATCCATCCCAAGTATTATCCCGACGCTAAAATAACTTGCGCCTGTGGCCATGTAATCCAGGCCGGTTCGACTGTCAAAGCCATGCAGATTGAAATCTGCTCGGCTTGCCATCCCTTTTACACCGGCAAGAAGAAAATGGCCGATGTGACCGGCCGCGTCGACCGCTTCAAAAAACTAGCTGCCAAAACCGCCGAGAAGAAAGTAGCCAAGAAAGAGAAACGAAACAAGCCACTAATAGCTGAAAAGAAGAAAGTAGCTTCGAAAAAGAAATAATATAACAATTTCAAAAATCCCTTGCTAACCAGCGGGGGATTTTTTTATTTCTATTTTTTTATGAAAATTCGCGTAGTTCTTGCTAATATTTTTGCTTTTTGCGCGAAAGCCAGAAAGACTCCGTAATTAGTGATGGGTACGCCTGCCATTTGCGCCTTTTGCAAACGCCTTAAATATTTTTGCCGATCAGCCATACAAGCGCCACAATGAATGATTAAAGCGTATCGGCTTAAATTATTCGGAAAGGGCCGGCCAAAATTAAATTCAAAATTAATTTTTCCGCCCACCCTTTTTTCCAAAATCCTGGGAATCTGCACCGTACCGATGTCATTGCATTTTCGATCATGATTGCACGTTTCCGCAATTAATACCCGGCTGCCAATTTGTAAGCCCCCGATTGCCTTCACGCCTGCAAACAGTAATGATAGTTTTCCCGCACTCATATAATGCGCCATCATAATCGAAAAAGAAGTCAGTGGAATATTTTCCGGTGTCCATTTAGGAACTATGTCCAAAGCTTGGCTGTCAGTAATGATCAACTGCAATCCTTCCGGAGAATTTTTTAAAAGTTTTAGCAACTTTGCATACCTTGCCAATTCTTCTTGAACTAAATGTTTATCCGCATGACGGGCTTTTTTTAAATCCAGACGAAATAACACAGGCATCGCGAATTTTCGTAAAATTCTCTCCAGAGCCATATCCTGAGGCCGGAGTAATCGCAGAGTAGGCGTTTCTTCATCCATAGGAATAATCAGCAGAACAAAACCTTTCTTACTAACGTTGGGAAGTAAATCTATATCCCGGCTTTCTCTTCGATAATTATTTTTAATAAAATCCACCAGCTGACGCTGGTATGTTTTTTCATTCGCCTTAAGAGCCACGACCGGCAGTTTTAATTTTTGTTTTATTTTGACTAAACTTTTTTCAGTTGTTTTTTGGCTGCCAAATATATTAATAACAACCAAGATTTGCTTTTGATATTTTTGTGCTCGTTCAATCAATTTCTCCTCTAAACTAAATCCATCTCCTTTTCGACTATCAATTACCAGCAAATTCAAATCCGCTTCTTCTATCGCTTCGAAGGTCTTTTGTCTTTTTTTCTTTCCCAGCTTAGAATATTCATCCACTCCGGCCGTATCTAAAATTTTCACCGGCCCCAATTCATGAATTTCCATTAAAGCTGCCACCGTATCCGCCGTTGTTCCGGGAGTTTTATCCACCAACGCATAATCTTTTTGCCCGCTCAAAAGATTCAGCAAACTGGATTTGCCGGCGTTAGTGCGGCCGATGATAGCTATGGTATCTCGCTCTTTTTGCTTAGACATTTTTCCTTTGATAATAAAATGGTGAATCCCCCTGCTCGCCGAAAACCGGTTCTAGACCCGCATGGATGATTTTTTGCGTTAAACAATCATAACATTTTTCCGCATCTTCGTCGATACAGGGTTTATTTTCATACAAGAGATATTTATCGCGGTAATCTTTGGGGGTGATGGAGGGTATGATGACATTGCCGGCAATTTGCAAAACCTTGATTCTGCCTAAAGGATCAAAGACATCAGCCGCCGTCGCGGCCGCAATATTTACTTCAGGCCGCAAAATACGCAAAACTGCCAAAAAATTTAAGAACACACTAAAATTGCGCTTTTTATTCTGGCGCCACCAGTGTTGAACCTTAAGATTCTTACTCAAGGGTGTATCTTGGTGAATCACATAAGGGCCAACTCCGAACATATCAAATTCATTCTCCACGAAGAAATGCAAATCGCCGATTAAATCTTCTATAGTCTGGCCAGGCAGTCCAATCATTACTCCGGTGCCCACTTGATAATCCAATTTTTGTAAATCCTGCAAACATTGGAATCTTTTCGGCCAAGACATTTCTTGGGGATGCAATTTGGCATATAATCTTGGATTAGAAGTTTCAATCCGCAATAAATATCGCGTGGCTCCGGCTTTTTTTAGAGCTCTTAAAAACTCGAGGTCTTGTTCTCCGCAAGAAATAGTAATTCCCAACTTGGGAAATTTCTGATGTGTCAATTGAACAATTTTAAGTAAATAATCTTTGAAAAGATCTGCGGTTAATTCGCCTGATTGGTAGGCAACCGATCCATAGTTAGCTTTCTGAATAAATTTTAAACAAGCCAAAATTTCTTTCCAGCTCATTTGAAAGCGCTCCGGTTTTTTATTACTTTTCCTGATTCCACAGTAAGCACAATTATTCCGGCAAATATTGGAAAATTCAATCAATCCGCGAAACCAAATACGCTTACCAAAAATTTTCTCCTTAATTTTGCGAGATTTTTTAAAAAGTTTTTGCTGATCTTCGCCTGTCGCCAAAAGCCATCTTTTTATTTGCCGATCACTTATTTTCATACGTATAAATCTCTCTTCCCCTTAGAAATTTTTTTATAATAATCATCAAGCAGCGCAACTAAATGCGGCGGATAAATTTTAGAGGATTTCTTCCTAATTTCTTCTATCTCTTTTTTAATAACGCCTTCGGCAATTTTTTTAGTTTCCGGACTGGCAAAATCATCCAACCATTCACGATAAGTTAAAATAGCATTGATTTTGCAAAAAATCGCTTCTTTCCCGCAACGCAAAGCCTGCATAATTTTCCCGCCAGTTCTTCCACACCGATATCCAGCCGTGCAAAAAGAAGTAACCACACCTTTTTTAGCCAGATCTTTTACCAAAGCTTCCAAGCTGCGTGTATCGCCTAAGATAAATTGCTGTGTTTCCGGTTTTTGCTTACTTTTATTTTCTTTATAAGCTCCAATGCCGATTTTAGTATCCGCATCTGTTTGCGTACAGCCCAGTTCTAAAGCTTCATCCCTGATTTTTTTCGACTCTCTGGCCGTCACAATCATTCCGGTATATGGAACCGCCAAACGGATAATCGTGATTAATTTCAAAAAATCCGCATCCGAAACTTTATATTTTGTTTGCTGGATAAAAGGCGTGTTTTGCGCCGGCTGTAAACGCGGGAAAGAAATTGTATGCGGACCCGTACCTTGAAATTTTTTTTCTAATTCCAAGGTGTGATACTGCAAAGCCATTACTTCAAAGCGCCAATCGTAAAGTCCAAAAAGTGCACCAATGCCCACATCATCAATTCCTGCTTCTTGTGCTCGATGCATGCAATACAGCCGCCATTGATAATCACCTTTTCTCGTGTCTTGGGGATGCACTTTGGCATAAGTTTCATGATGATAAGTTTCTTGAAAAACCTGATAAGTGCCAATACCGGCTTTTTTTATTTTTTTTAAATCCGTCACTGACATCGGCGCCGCATTAACATTCACTCTTCTGATCCGATTAATCCCCTTTCCTTTTTTTACTTTGACTTGATAAATAGCTTTAATGGTTTCCGCGATATAATTGGCATCTGACCGCGGGCTTTCGCCATAAACCGCGATCAGCCTCTTATGGCCAATTTTTCCCACTAATACTTCCGTTTCTTTTTTAACTTCTCCGAGCGTTAATTGGCGCCGAACTTCTTCTAAATTTTCCCGGCGGAATCCGCAATATTGACAATTATTAATACAATAATTACTGCAGTATAGTGGAGCGAAAGTCACAATACGATTGTCATAAACTTTCTTCTTAATCTCTCTTGCAACCAAGCGCATTTCTTGCCACAACTTTTTATTTTTTACATTCAACAAAACCGCCACCTCTTTAGGCTGTAGAGTTTTGATCTTCAAGGATTTTTGGATAATTCTTCTCACTTCCGCCACTGATGGATTCCGGTGTTTTTTTATCTCCGCCCAGATTTTTTTATCATTGATAAAATCTTTTTTCTGTTTTTGATGTGTTCTCGCAGTTTTATTCATGGTTGCTGTAAATTTAAAAAGTGTTCTTCTATTTTAATATAATTATGTTTTAAAACAAAATGCTCTTTTTGCAGAAGTATAAAACAATAAAGAAGCTTGCATCGCTTCTTTATTTAGAGAAAAAGTAATTTAAAAATTTATTTCACTTAACGTTTCGGCATATCTGAAGTTGCGTAGCAATTTGCGAAAAAGTTTTTACAAAACTTTTTCCAGATATGCCGTGTTAGCTGATGTATATGTTTTTCTTTAATCCCGATATCAATCGGGATTACTCTCAAAAAAATTCAATCTTGTTTTTTTTGTTTTGGGCGTAGGCAGAGGGTTGGGGTGAATGCCGAAGCCCAAAACATCTTAATGTCTTTGCATTCTAGATCTTTCTATATCTTGCGCTTCTACCAAGTCCGATTCTTTCAATCTTTTTGAGCTTGAGCAATGCGTCCGTAGCTTGTTTAACTGTTGGTCTCGCTACTTCAATATTTTCCATAATGTCTCTGATGCTCGTTTCTTTTACTTTTTCAATATATTGCCAAACAATAAGTTGTTTTTCTGACAAAATCTTTTCAATATTTTCTTTGGATAATAATTCCACTGCCATTTGTGATTGCTTTAGAATAATATCAAAGAAAAAATCCAACCAAGGAATAATACTTTCTTTCTTTGTCCCCATGATTTTCTGACTTCTGCGTAAAGCAATATAGTAATCGGGTTTATTATCTTCAACTAATTTTTCATGAGAAATGTAAGGCATATATAAGTACCCATTTTGCAGTAAAAGCATATTTGTCAGCACGCGAGATAATCTTCCGTTTCCATCGGAAAAAGGATGAATTTTCAAAAATTCAACTAAAAAGTTTCCGATGACCAGCAGTGGATGCCATTTATTTTCATTCAATGCTTTTACGGTCCATTCAACCAATTCTTGCATTTGGATAGGAGTAAGATAGGCGAAGGTGGTATCAAATAAAATACCGACCGAATTTCCCGCCTCGTCTATCATATGCACTTTGTTTTCGCTTTTTTTGTATTCCCCTCTATGTCCCTTGTCTTTTTCTACGTATTTCAAAAGTTCTTTGTGAAAATGTTTGATTGCGCTTTCATTGAATTTCAAACTTTTCCAAGAGTTAAAAACATTTTCCAACAGTTCATAATATCCTCTTGCTTCCTGTTTATCGCGATTGGTAAATTTCTGGATATTAATTCCTTTCATCAGTTTCTCAATATCTTCATCACTAAGCCGAGAACCTTCAATCCGAGTAGAAGCGCCGGTTGAAGTAATCAAAACCGATCGTTTTAGTCTTCCCAGAACCTGCGGGCTGAGCCTTGCTCCGGTAATCCATTGCCCTTTCAGCTCGTCAATTTTGGCGATTTTGGAAACGATAACAGAGGGGATATTTTCTATCCTTTTTGCGAATTTGTCTTTAAATAAGCGCATTTTTGTGATTTTTTGGTTGTTTTTAAGCATAAGCTAATTGGATATTTTAACTATGTCCAATTATATCCAATTAAATAGACGGAGTCAATACGCGATTGCGTGAAAAAGTTAGGATGAATAACAAATCCAAGATATCTTATTTTATTTTTTTCAAAAATTCCCGAATCTTTCATAGCATTAGCATATTCTATCGGTAACAGTTCTTCCATTTTTTGTAATATAAGGTCCGTCCCTTCTTCATTATTATAGCCCTCTCGTATATTAGCAATCGCATCCGAGTTAAATCCGAATATAATACCACCTTTCTTTGTTGCCCTGATCATTTCTTTCACAAGCGCTTTTTGGTAATCTTCGTCTGGAATAATATTTTTATCAATACCATTTATTGTAAAATTAACTGAATTATCTGGAATGCGAGAAGCAAAATCCAATAGGTCTGATTTTACAAGAATCGCTTGAATATCATTTTTCGATAAATCATCCATGACTTTATGTGGGTCTGATGATTCATCTTCTTTGCCAATAGAGTATCTGTCCACGCCAATATATGTTTTTGATTTGTACCGTGTTGCCAAAGCTTTCATTAATGGTACTTTCCCAAATCCCAAATCAATCAGAATACCCCCATTTAGCCTATCTTTGAATATATCTTTTTCGACTTGTCCCACATCCGCCCAATATCGAGCATAATTTGTAAAATAAGTTTCATGCCGTATTCATTGTTGGTGCTCTCCATGTCCCATCCTTCTGAAAATTCTTCTGATTTTTTTATTAATTCCCTATACTCTTTTTTGTGAGGATTGTCGTAATTTAGCCATTCCTTTAAATTTATTTCGAATTTTTCCTTACTTTCCAGTTTGATATTTTTGGGCGTGCTAATTTCGTCGACATCCATCTTTGCTTCTTCTTGTGCCTTTTCAGGATTTTCTATGGCATCTTTACCAACAAAACCACTTTCAACAGGCTTAAATTGAGGTTTTTGTTTTTCTGGCAATTCTTCATAAGAATTAAATTGTTTTGGGTCAAATTTTTCTGGCATAAAATTTATTTAATAGCATTTTCGAAGCTTTGCTCCGAAAATATCCTATAGCCCCCTCTATAATAAATTAAAAAAACAAAATGGAGCGCGAAGCAGCGACATTTTGCACAACGGCTTTGGAATAAGCGAAGTGGACGGAGGGATTCCGCCTCGGAATACCGAGAGGACATTTCGCGTATTCCGTGTTATGCGCTGTCGCGAGCATAAGCGAGCGA
>CAYTIK010000028.1:0-10897 GCA_964438025.1 uncultured Bdellovibrionales bacterium | reverse complement strand
CTATATTTTATTTTTCTTGTGCCGAAGGGCAGAGTTGAACTGCCGACGCAAGGATTTTCCAATGTGTTTTGCTTGAGTTTCCTCAAGGATCGGACTATCTCTTCTCCATTCCAAAATGCTTGGGATACGGAGTTGGGCGCTGGTGCAAGATTATTGTTGAGGTCTCACTTGCTAGTCTCTACGCCTTTCTTGATACTTAAACTCATCAAGACTTGGCTCGGGATTGCCATTTTAAAGGTTTCCCCGAATTCACCCAATTTTTCTCATCTCGAAATTTCTTCGAGAGGGACCGAATTTCAGTCCTTCGCTCTACCGCTGAGCTACTTCGGCTTATTATTAAAAAACTTTCTATTTTTAAAATTCTGTTGGGTGGGCAATATAGGACTCGCCACAGTCATCCGACGTGGCGCCCTATCGAATGATAGGGCGAACCCTTGATCTTCTGATTTATTTTATACCAAGCACAGTGGATGATATAGGACTCGAACCTATGACATCTTCGGTGTAAACGAAGCGCTCTACCAACTGAGCTAATCATCCTTTCACTGAAGCGGACACTGGTTCTGCTTATTTATGGTGGGGATAGAGGGACTCGTCCGACATGCGCTGGACGCCCCGCGTTCCAGTCATTCGACGGGATAAGAATGCTGGGGCGAACCCTTTTTATATTACTGACAAATCATCTGGTGGGCGAAAGAGGACTTGAACCTCCACGGGATTGCTCCCACTACCACCTCAAGGTAGCGCGTATACCAAATTCCGCCATCCGCCCATTGGCTAAATTGATTAAGACATTTTTTAAATAGAATTTTTGTTACTTGATTTTCTGGTGAAATAAAGTTTAGCCCGGCGGGCAGTAGTTTTTTTGACCAATTCTATTTTTTCAATACTCGGTGAAAGTAGCGGAATGATAATCTCTACTCCCACTCCGCTAGAAATCTTGCGGATGGTAATCATCGGCGAGGAACTTTGGCGGCCTTTGATGGCAATAATCATCCCTTCAAAGACCTGGATTCTTTCCTTGTCGCCTTCTTTGATTTTTTTGTAGACTTTGACAATATCGCCCGATTGGAAATCGATTTTAGTGTCTTTTCTTTGCACTTGGTTGAATTCGATAATTTTCTTTTGCATAACTTTATTTTAGCACACTTCCCAGAGAGGTTTAAATAAAAACAAACTCGCTGGCGGAGTATTTTAAGTAATTAATTCCCGCCGAAGGCGGGCGAGCTCACGAATCTATATCTCGCAATTGATTGCAGGAATGAAATCGGGAGCTAATTGTGAGTTAATTTCGCTTAATTAACTAGTTTATCTTAGCTTTTAAGCCGTTTTTCGTCAAGGGAACTAGCCAGAAGGCTTTTAGAAAAGTGAGAAAAATCTTGAGGTAAAGGAGCTTGAAACATAAAATCTTTTTTACCTAAAGAAAAACTGATTTTGGCCGCGTGGAGCAATTGTCTGCTGGCGGAAATTTTTCTTAATTTTTTGGGAGCTTTATAAAGTTTGTCTCCGACGACTGGATGTCCTATTGAAGCTAGATGAATACGAATTTGGTGGGTGCGGCCAGTTTTGGGAAAAACTTCTACTAGAGAAAAATCGCCAGCAGTTTTCTTAACTTTATAATGAGTTACGGCCGTGCGGGATTTTTGGAGAGAATTGGTTTTAGCGATAACTTGTTTTTTATAATTCTTAGAGCGGGACAATGCTTTTTCAATCAAGCCTTCTTTTTCCGAAAATTGTCCGTAAACCCAAGCGAGATATTTTTTTTCAATTTTTCTAGCTCCAAACATTTTTTTGAGAGCGGTAAAAGTTTTTTGATTTCTGGCGATTAACATGACGCCGGAAGTTTCTTTGTCCAAGCGGTGGACGATCCCCGGCCGCAACTTTGAATCGCTGGATTTATCGCCAATATTTTTGATTTCGGGAAATTGAGCTAGGAGACCGCTTGCCAGAGTCTGATTATCAGTAAAATTAAGCGGGTGCACGGTCAATCCGTCTGGTTTATTGATAACTAGGAAATCGTTATTTTGAAAAATAATCTCCAGTTTTATTTCTGAATTAGACTGGATCTGCCTAACAATTTTTCTCGCAGTTATTTCAACTACATCATTTTTTTTAAGATGATAGCTGGGTTTGACGATTTTCTGATTGACTAAAATATCGCCGCTATTTATCTTCCGGATGATTTCCGCGCGCGAACCATTAGAAAAAAAATTCCTGACCAGGAACTTGTCAATCCGCATATTCAAATTTTCCGGAATGATTATTATTTGCATATTATCAATGCTTTATATTTTCTAAAGAGTTAATTAAGCATAGCGCATTAAGGTAAATTTTTCAAGAAAAATAAACAAATAAAAGAGGGAGCAGATAAGTTCTCTGCTCCCTCGGGGGTCTCATTTTATCGAGACTTCAAAACGAAATTCGTAGGTATCTTTTCCTATTTTTTTCGGTTCTTGGAGTTTGATTTTGAATGCTGCCAGGTCTCGGGTGTTTTCGAGATGCTGTCCGACACACGGACAGCAGATACATCCAGGCAAACTTGGCCAGCCGATTCTTACGAAGGAGCAGAGAATGAGCTCCCTTCTTTCAATTGCGGGCATATCATTCTGCATGAAAAGTTCCCACATTATGTCAGTGTCTTCAGAATTTTCTGTTACCTCTGGCTTGCATTTTGAGAGACTAGCAAGCTCTTCCGACGCAACATCAAAAAGAAAATGATTGTAACACCAGTTAGAGCACATTGCATTTGCCTCTCTGCTGAAGCGCCACGACGACATCTCTTTCTGAATAGGTAAGGCGCTAGAAATGAAATGCTCAACTTCCTTTTTGATTAGATCTAGACGACCCCGCGGATCAAGATAAAACGGTTTCTCGCGCCAGAAATTCAGACCCATATCTCTGATTTCATATACCACCCGAACCGAATTTTCCTTTCTCTCAAATGCTTTGGATAAAGCCACCCCACAGATGTTTATGATCGATTGCCATAATAAATGATCATATGTTTCTACTGCACGCTCCACCACTTCTTCTTGTATACTTTTTTCCATTTGCTCTCTCCTTTCTGAAAGAGCGTGATGAGTACTTTAAAAAAGTGAAGCATTAAACAAGGACCGCTTGCCGTTTGCCTCTTTTAAACTTTTATAAAGTAACGCTGTTGTTTTTTGCAGATTTAGAAAATGGGCAATCTGGTTTGCGATAGGGACACAGAGCTAAATTAGCTCACCTCCTATCCACACACAGTTCCGATTTTTTCAATCTGTCTTCCGCTCATCTCCAGAAGATTGTTTATTTACTGATTGACGTTGTTAAGGTGCAAGACTTTACACTAATTTCAGCCAAAATCTGCTGTTTTTGAACTTCAAAATAATCTAGCAAATTACGCCACAAAAGTCAATAGCTGTCTGATTCAAAAAATTACCAAAATAAAAAAGAAATCCATCAGGATTTTATTGAACAAAAAAAATAAAAAAATTTTCTTTTTTGTGCCGCGGAAAGGACTTTTCCTATTATTTTACCAAGTTAATCGGCTTATTTTTCGCAAAGGCCCGGATATTTTCAATGGTAGTGTCTAAGATTCTTGTCAGTGCTTCCTTGCTGTCGAAAGCGCTGTGGGGAGTAATAATTACGTTCGGCTGATTGATTAAAATATGATTTTCCAGCGCCGTTTTTAAATCGCAAGTTTTCTTAAAGACGGAACTTAAAAGCTCTCTTTCTTCTTTGATAAAACATTCCTCTTCCAAGACATCCAAACCCAGTCCGGCAAAAGTTCCTTGCTGTAAACCTTTCAGCAGGGCGGTGGTATCGCAAATTCCCCCTCTAGCCGTATTGATCAAGTAGCATCCCCTTTTAAATAATTTTAAAGTTTTTAAATTTATCAAGTGATGAGTCGCTTTGTTATAGGGCGCGTGAAGCGTGACAATGTCGGAATTTTTAAATAAATTATCCAAAGAAACGTATTGAAAATCAATTTTTTTGGCAAATTTTTGATCTTTCTTGATATCGAAAGCCAAGATATTCATCTCAAAGCCTTTGGCGATTCTGATGACATGGCGTCCGATGTTGCCAGTGCCGATTACTCCCAAAACTCGCCCTTTTAAATCGAAGCCTCTTAAATTTTCTAGAGAAAAATCTCCCAACTTGGTTCTTTCCCAGGAGAAACAAATTTTTCTGGATAAGGCTAAAATTAGCGCGAAAGTATGTTCGGCGACGGTATTTTCTCCATAGTTCGGTACGTTGGAAACCAAAATATTTTTCTTTTGGCAAGTTTTTAAATCAATATGGTCAAAGCCCGTTGAACGGGTTGCGATGTATTTTATATTTTTAAAAGAATCAATGGCTTGCTTATCTACGGCAGAGTAAATAAAAGGAGATAAAATATCAATGTCTGAAATTTTTTTTAAACTTTGCGGATTTGGTTTATCTTCAAAAAACATTAAATCAAAATTTTTCAGCTGAGATTTTAAATAATCTTTTTCCCACGGCTCGATTTCAAAAAACGCAATTTTTAATTTGGTCATACTTTTTATAAAAATTAATTATAAATTTTTTATGTGCCGCGGAAAGGACTTGTCCCGCTAATCGCGGGATCAGTCCGCCCAGGCGGCTGAAACCTTAAATAACTCTAGTGCCGTGAGAGAGACTCGAACTCTCAATCTTTTGCAAGAACTAGCTCCTAAGGCTAGCGCGTATACCAATTCCGCCACCACGGCATTTATTAACTTTCTAAAATATTTTTTAAACGTTGGATTTCTTCTTTGACCGGCCCTTCGTCGGTATATTCGCCGTGATGGCGCGTGTTGTCGCCGTAAGTTTCTTTCTTTTGATCCAAATGCAAACTTAACATTAGACCATCTTCTTTTTGGCTGGCGTAAATATGGAAACGCGGAAAGCCTGCCGTAGCTAAACTTCTGACAAAACTCATTTCTCCCCCATCTTGGTGTTGGAAACGGTAGCCGGCGCGGCGTAAGGCTACTCCAATGTTGCTATAAAAATTTTTGATTTCAATTTGCATAAATTAATTTATAAATTTGTGGATAATACTGGACTCGAACCAGTGACCTTTGCAATGTGAATGCAACGCTCTAACCAACTGAGCTAATTATCCTTCAAATGGTGTGGGGGCAACTGAGTCCCGACGTAAAGTCGGGATCCCGATTTCCGAATAAAATTAGGAACATCGGGACTAAACGTCCATTCTTATTTTACCCAATACTTCTTCTTAATCTCCTGGTCGTCTTCTTCCTTTTTTTCCTCAATCTTTACCTTAGCAGTTTGGCGTAAGTTTTCAAGGTTTTCTTGATTTAATATTTCCGCACGCTTTAAAAGTTTGGCCTTTTCATTTTTTTTCGGATCTTCAATGACTTCGGAAAGTAGCACATCTAGAATGGTGCCAATTTTTGGTCCGGGCGCGATTTTTAAATTTTTAATTAAATCATTGCCGTTAACTTTTAATTTTTTTACCGAAACTGCATCCGTCGAAACTTTTTCAATGATGTATTCCAGATGGCGGAGCTTATACGGCTTAGCTTTGGGTGTGCCAGAGCCCAAGCGGTCGGCAATGCGCAGGTTAATTAAATCTTGCGTATTTTCCAATCCGACTTTTTGGATCAAACGGCGCACGGAGCTTTCGGTTACCTCATCCGGGTTATAATAAAACATATGATTATCAATTAGCAGTTTTACTTTCGCAATAATTTCTCGGGAAAAGCGTAGCCGCTCTAAAATTTTTTCCGCCATCCTGGCTCCAGCGTGGTCGTGATTGTAAAAAGTCGCATGCAACCCTTCTCCTCTTTTAGTTTGTGGTTTGGCGATGTCATGCAGGAGCGCGGCCAAGCGCACTTCCAATTTTTCCGAAGGGCAAAATTTTAAAGACAGAAGGCAATGTTGATAAATAGTATAAATGTGGTGTAGGTTTTGATTGACACCGACACCTTTTTCCAATTCCGGCAGAATAAATTTTAACAGTCCCGTTTCGCGTAAATTTTCTATGCCTTCAGAAGGATGGGAAGACAGGATTATTTTGACCAATTCATCATGGATTCTTTCCTCCGAAATATGCTTTAAATAAGCCGAATTTTGGCTGATAGCCTTGAGGGTTTTGGGTTCAATCGTAAAATTTAATTGCGAAGCAAAACGCACCGCGCGCATCATCCGCAATGCATCTTCTGAAAATCTTTCTTGCGCATCCCCCACCGCCCGGATAGTTTTATTTTTCAAATCTTTCTGCCCATCAAAAAGATCAATAATTTCATAACTGGAAAAGCTTGGCTTTGAGGAATTGCGAGTGTTAGCGAGCAAGGGAAAAGCCGAGCTTTGGTTAATTAATTTTATCGCCAAGGCATTAATAGTAAAATCTCGACGCGACAAATCTTCTTCCAAGGTCTTAGCAAAACGCACTTGATCCGGATGTCGTCTGTCGGAATATTTTGATTCTATCCGGTAAGTCGTCACTTCAACAATTTCTTTTTCATCCGTTGTTTTTTCGGCAGAGGAAAACCTGGGAACCTTGATGCCGACTGTTCCAAAATCATTTTCGTAAAAACTTTCTGAGAAAATTCTCTGTACTTCTTCTGGTTGAGCGTTGGTAGCAACATCCCAATCTTGCGGTTCTTTTTTTAGGAGTAAGTCTCGCACGCACCCGCCAACAATAAAAGCTTCAAAGTTGGCTTCGTTTAATTTTTCAATTATTTTTTTAACCGGTTGAGGAATTTTTTTAAGCATTCACCTAAATAATTATTTAACGGGGTAAATTTTTTTGTGCCCCCAGTACGAATCGGACGTACATCTATCCCTTAGGACGGGATTGTTGCTATCCATTGAACTATGGGGGCTTAATTTTGGTGCGGGGCGTGCCTACTCTCATTCTTAGGACGGTGGCGCTCTAATCCACGGAGTCCCGACGTAAAGTTGGGATCCCGATTTCCGAATAAAATTCGGAACATCGGGACTATTTTTTAGAATTGATTATTTTAACAACTGTATCATCAAAATTTTTATGCCAATCATGGCCAGCTTCTGGAATATCTATGACATCCAAACCCAATTCCTTAAATTTTAAACAGATACCATTGTTGCATAAAAATAAATCTTTTTCACCATGTAAAATTTTTATATTTTCTCTCGGAATTTCTTTTAATATTTCCCAATAATTTTCTTCAGGAAATTTAAAAAGTTTTTTGAGATTCTGCAGTAAATATTTTAATCCAAGGAATCTCTCGCTGGAAATTCCTTCCTGGTAAATAAATTTACACCAACTAATAAAAGTTTGCCAGATGCTCTTCTGCTCAATGAAAGGGTTAACTAAAATTAATTTTTTATTTTTATCGGAAGACCAAATTTTCAAAGCCACGGCCGCTCCCATACTGTGTCCGACTAGGTATTCATATTCAGTTAAAAGACTAAAATCAATATTTTCTTTCCAAACATTTATCCCAACTCCTAGTTTGCAATATTTAGCAGAATACATCCATCCGGGAATAAAAGCGATTTTTTTAGACATAAGAATTTTTTGGTGGACCCATGGGGAGTCGAACCCCAGACTGAATCATGCCATGATCCCGTAATACCGCTTTACTATGGGCCCAATTATTTCACTAACTTATCATAGCAACTGATAATATGACGGTCAATGATAAAATACGAAAAATAGGCTATAATTGAAATATGGAACTAATGATAAAGTTGTGGAAAGATTTTAAGACTCAACCGGAAATCTGGTTTTTCTATGGTTTTATTTTAACTTTTACATTAACTGTGAGAAAAGTTCTCTGGTTTTTCCCTTTGCGTGGCGAATTCAATGAATACTCCGGAATTTATCTGTATTTATCCGATATCTTTTTGGGCTTAACTCTGATATCTTGGGTAATTATCATACTATACAATAAAATAGATATTTTGTCAATGTGTAGGGATATCTCTAAAAAAGAATACTCTGCTTCAACGGAAATGTTCCACGCTTGCTCCGTAGCAAAGAAATGTTCCATCCCGGTAGGAATGTTCCACGTGGAACATCCTACGGGACAAGCGTGGAACTTTCTATACGGCAAGCGTAAAACAATAATTTATATATTATTACCACTAGTTTTGGTTGGTTGGTCTTTTACTTCCATTATTTGGGCAGAAAACAGAATTGTCTCTGTTTTTAGATCAGTAAAATTTCTGGAATTTTATCTGTTATATATTTTTGTCTTGGTAAGATTATTTTACTGGAATATAAATAATAATGTTCCACGTGGAACATTATTAAAGAAAATATTTGGTTTTATAATGATTATTAGCTTAATTCAAGCCATAATTGGGATTGTACAGTTTTTTATCCAACATTCAATTGGCTTATTTTGGCTTAGAGAAAGCCTAATTTCACCAGATATTGCCGGAGTGGCAAAAGTAATTTTTAATGGCGAAGCTTTTGTTAGGGCTTATGGGCTTTTTCCTCATCCGAATATTTTGGGTGGGTTTTTATTATTTTCAATTTTAATATCGTTGTTATACTATCGAATGTTCCACGCTTGCCACGTAGCAAAGAAATGTTCCACGTGGAACATTTCTTTTGCTACTGGGGTGGAACATTTCAAAAATTTACGGGGTGGAACAATATTCAAAATTATTTTGGGTATTCAACTTTTGGCGCTAATTTTAACCTTCTCAAAATCGGCTATTTTAGGGCTTATTTTAGGGTTGGTTTATTATGTTTATAAAAATGTTCCACGTGGAACATTTTTTAGTTATCTTAGAAAAAAGAAAAGATTAATTTTTGCATCCGGTCTGATTATTATTTTTACTTTTATTATAACAAAACCAGACTTACATTCATTTTTCATAAGGAGCCTAAATGATAGATCTGTCTATGTGAATGTTTCACCTGCCCGCATTGCTATGCAAAGCATTGCAGGTGGGCGTGGAACAGTAGAAGATATAAAAACATTTATTCTCGGCATAGGAAATTCACAATTTGTCATTAGTATGGAAAATCTGCCTGTTATAAAGGAAAATTGGATGTTGGAACCAGTGCATAATGTTTTCTTGCTTGTTTGGAGTGAATTAGGATTGGTTGGACTTTTAGTGTTGCTTTTAGCATTAGGATTTATCTTGAAAGGAATGTTCCACCCCAGAAGCAAAGAAATTGTTCCACGTGGAACAATTTCTTGCTACGGGGCGGGCGTGGAACAATTCCAAGATTTACGGAATGGAACACTGTTAGAACTAGAAAAAACATTTGGCACTGTTTTTATTGGACTCTTGTTTATCATGTCTTTTGATCATTATTTATGGGACATCCATCAAGGTAGCTTTTTACTCTGGATGACACTAGGATTTTTAGTGGGAGCGGGTGAATGTGAAGATAAGGCGTAACTTGACAAAAGACTATAGATAATGTATACTGGAAGTAAGAATAATTATTACTTCCAGTTCACAATGCCTAAAAATATCATTTTAGAGTTATATAAGTCTCGGAAAACGGTCTTTACAATGGCTGAAATTGTTTTGATTTGGGAAGAAAAAAATCCAAAAAATACCAGAGCTAAGATAAAATATTATGTGGATAAGGGCGAGTTAATTCGGCTGCGTCGAGGTGTTTATGGAAAGTCGGATTATGATAAGTTAGAATTAGCGACAAAAATATACACTCCGGCCTATATCAGTTTTGAAACGGTTTCCCGGCGAGAAGGGATGACCTTCCAATATTATGAAACGGTTTTTGCGGCTAGTTATTTATCTAGAGAAATAAAATTAAAAAATTCTCAAAAGATTCAATACTGGAAATTAAAAGATGAGATACTATTAAATCCGCAAGGGATAATCCGGAAAGAAAATTATTCCATTGCGTCCAAAGAGAGAGCTTTTATGGATATGATCTATTTGAGGCCGCGTTATTATTTTGATAATTTAAATTCATTGGATTGGGAAAAATGCTTTGCTCTTTTAGATGTTTACGAAAATAAAAATATGCGCAATATTTTAGAGGACTATCAAAAAAAATATGCTTGATTGGAGAAAACATAAAATAATAATCATTCAAATTTTGAAGGATATCTATCAAACTCCTTCGATTTCTCCGTGGCTGGGATTTAAAGGTGGAACTGCTGCTTATCTTTTTTATGGCCTTCCACGCTATTCGGTAGATTTAGATTTCGACTTGTTAGATATAGAAAAAAAAGAAAATGTTTTTACCGAAGTAAAAAAAATAGTTGAAAAATACGGAAAAATAAAAGATGAAATGATCAAGAAGAATACGATTTTATTCGAAGTTTCCTATGGAGATCTGGAGCATAATGTTAAAATAGAAATTTCTACGAGGCTAGTGAAAAATAATTTTGAAATCTTAAACTATCTGGGTATTCCTATGCAAGTGATGTCTAAAGAAGATCTTTTCGCCAATAAATTATTGGCGCTCACGAGCCGCAAGAAAACGGCCACGCGGGACATTTTCGACGTGTATTATTTTTTTTCCAATCGCTGGGATTTTAACAGGCAAATGGTAATTGACCGCAGCGGTAAAAAAATTAAAGATTATTTGGTGGAATGTATTGAGTTTGCGGAAGGAGTAGATAATCAAAATATTTTGATGGGCCTGGGCGAATTGGTGGATGAAAAACAAAAAGATTGGATCAAAAAAAATCTAAAAAATGAAGTCCTTTTTTATCTCAAAAATTATCAAACGGCGCTGGAAGAATAAAACAACGCTGAATACCATGAATTTTTGCTATAGCAAGAATTTGGGGTACAGGGTATTTTTATAACATTTTTTTGCTATCGCAAAATTTGGTTATAAATTAAAAAATCAGAAATGAGCTAGTTTTTTCTGTACAAAATTACGCCTTAAAGGAGGAGGGGGGAACACCTAAGATTCTATTCTGAAGTGCAACATCGTCGTTTTCAGAGTTTAACATTGTTT
>CAYTIK010000027.1:0-11221 GCA_964438025.1 uncultured Bdellovibrionales bacterium | reverse complement strand
CCTCGACACTGTTCCTTCCCCAAGGCTCCTAGTTTTGGGACTTGTCTACAGATTATTGGTATGGAGCATAAAACATAAAACAAGGAGGGTGATATGCGGTGGCTATGGTTAATAATCGCGCTTTTGTTGGTCATATTATTGGTGAGAGTTGCAATAGTAGCTCTCAGAAGGGGTGACATTATGCCCATGATAATTCTGATCCTAGGTCTCGTGCTCTTTGCAATAGGGCTGAAAATGTAAAGGAGGATGGCGATGTTAGAACTTCTGGTAGTTGTAACAATTGCGGTTATGGCGATACTCTTTTTTGGGTCTCGGTATAAAGCCAAGGGAATTCAAAAAGGTAATAAAAGTTCCAAACGTCATCATTGAAAACAAAACGTGCAACGCGCAAAAAATTTTCCAAAAAGGAGGATGCTATGGAATGGGTTGTCGCTGTTTTTTTAATTGTAGCGGTTGGGATAATTATCTGGAGCTTATGGGCGAAGAACGATAATTATCCCATGTTAGTTGCGCTTTTATCATTGATGGCTTTTCTTTTTTATTTCATCAATGAAAAGAGCAATCGATTTAATGATTGGGTAGGCGGCATCAATCTTCGCCAGGTTTCCATCGTCGGTTCGGATATTTTCGAGAGGAAGATCCGGATAACCTATCAAGACGGAAAGTTGGTTTCGGTGGTGGCGGTTCCAAAAACCATCGTCAAAATTGAAACGCCTGATCCGGAGAAAAAAATCGAGGGAAAATAATCCTTCAACAGAAGAAGAAAAAGCCATTGGACACGTCGACACGTTCCGATGGCTTTTTTATTTTTGATATTTTATTTTTTGGAATTTTATTAGAAATTAGGTCAATTAGAAATTAGAAATTTCCTACAACTCTGTCGCTCTCTCCACTTCTTCCAAAGTCGTTTCGCCTTCCAGGACTTTCAGGACGCCGTCTTGCGCCATGGTAATCATGCCGTTTTCGATAGCCTTATCATTAATTTCTCCAGTAATGGCTCCGCGGCTGATTAGTTCCTGGATATCTTTATCCATTGTCAAAACTTCACTGATAGTGGTGCGTCCCTTGTAGCCTAAATTATTACATTTAACACAGCCTTGAGGCTGGAAAATTTTATCTATTTTAGGAATAACTACGCCAGACTTGGGAGAAATAGTTTTTAGCACATTTTCAATTTTAGTTTTTTCTTCCGGTTTCAGGGTAATTTCTTTTTTGCATTCACAAAGCTTACGTACCAATCTTTGCGCGATAAAAGCATTGGTGGCGGAAGCCATATCCGAAGAAGAGACGCCCATGTTTAATAATCTTTGAATAGCGCCGGCCGCATTGTTGGTGTGTAAAGTCGAAAGCACTAAGTGCCCGGTGAGCGCCGCTTGGACGGCGATTTGCGCGGTTTCGTCGTCGCGGATCTCTCCAATCATTAAGATATCTGGATTTTGCCGGAGTAGAGCGCGCAAAGCGGTGGCAAAAGTATAACCTTCTTTCTCATTGACCGGAGTTTGCAAGATGCCTTCCAATTGGTATTCAATCGGATCTTCGACGGTGATAATTTTTACCTCGGGTTTATTGAGTTGTCCCAACACACTGTAAAGCGTGGTGGTTTTTCCGGAACCCGTTGGTCCGGTGTTGAGAATGACGCCATTGGGCTTGGAAATTTCCTGCATAATTTTAGCTAAATTTTCCTTCCGGATGCCGAGTTTCAACAGATCCAGTTCAATGGATGATTTGCGCAGCAAGCGCATCACAACGGTTTCGCCATGGCCGCCCAAAATAATGGAAACACGCACATCGACGGAACGCTCTTTGATGTCTTTAATTTCCGGAGCGAATTTGATGGAAAAGCGGCCATCAATCACGCCTTCACGCACTTCCGTTTTAAAACCGCTGAGCATTTTTATTTCTCCCAATAAACTCGGATATTCATTAAGCGGCAGGCTGGCGACATTTTGCAAAATGCCGTCGATGCGGAAGCGGATTTTTACATCCTCCGCGCCCGGTTCGATATGAATATCGCCCACTTCCATTAGGCAAGCAGCGGCAAAGATGATCGGATTTATTTCCGTAGTCTGGGAGGCGGAAACTAAAGATTGGATCTTTTTAAAACTCGAAATATTTTCTTTCGCCTTTTGGAAATTTTTTGTATCCACTAAAACTCCTTTGCCTAAAGTTTGCGCCATCAGTTTTTCATAGATACCCTGCAAGAAATCTCCTTCGCCGGTGACGCGGCGAATTTCATCGATAGAAGTGATCCCTTCAACAGCTTTTAAAATTCCATCTTGTAACATCGTAATCATGCCGCCTTCCAACGCGGCCATTGTAATTTCCGTTTCACCAGCCATATTCATCAGCAATTTTTCAATTTCTTCATTAATAGTCAAAACTTCAAAAATTCCCACTCGGCCTTTGTAGCCGAAATTATTGCATTTGGGACAGCCTTTGGGCCGGTAAAGTTTCTGGATATCCCTGGGAATTTCCAATTTGGATTTAGGAGAAATAATGGCTAATATTTTCTTGAGCGATTCAATTGATTCTTTAGCCGGAACATATTCTTCCTTGCAATCGCAAAGTTTGCGGACCAGTCTTTGCCCAATCAAAGCTTTGACGGCGGGAGCAATCAGGGATGGCTTGACGCCTAATTCCATCAAACGGGGAATGGTCGCTACCGCGCTGTTGGTATGGATGGTGGAAAGTACTAAATGGCCAGTGAGCGCCGAGTTGACTGCAATATCGGCAGTTTCTTCATCGCGGATTTCTCCCACCAGAATAATATCCGGGTCTTGCCTGACGATGGCTCGCAAACCGCTGGCAAAAGTGTAGCCACGGGTTTTTTCCACTTGCGTCTGGGAAATTCCCACCACTTCGTATTCAATCGGATCTTCGATGGTGATGATTTTCGTATCCGGATCGTTGAGCTTATTAATAATGGCGTAGAGCGTAGTAGTTTTGCCGGAACCGGTGGGACCAGTGGTCAGAATCATGCCATTGGGATTATTCAGCTGACGCTGCAATTCTTCATAAGCCAAGCCGCGCAGCCCTAAGCTATCAATATTGACCTGGATAGAACTGGGATTTAGAAGCCGCATCACCAAGCTTTCGCCAAAATTGCCGGGAATAACTGAAACCCGGACATCAATTTTCTTGGCAGCCACATTGATTTCAAAAGTCCCGTCTTGGGCAATATCGCGCAAATTTATTTTCATACCTGACATCATTTTGATGCGGGAAAGGATGGATTTAAAAACGCTCTTTGGCAAAAATTCCACATCATGCAAAACGCCATCGATGCGGTAACGCAAGCGGATATTGTTTTCTTGCGGTTCGATATGGATATCGCTGGCGCCCAATTTATAACCGCCGCCCATAATGACGCTTAAAATTTGCGTAGTCGGCAATTCGCTGATTCTTTCTTTCAGAGAGATCAAGTCTTTTAATTCTTGATCGAAATTTTTTAAATCTTTTTCGGTCAGATTGAGATTTAGCTGGGTTAAAACATCGGTAAAAACAATTTTTTTATAACGCTCTTGAAGCTTGGCTAGATTGTAAGGAGAAATGATAAATAGTTTTATTTCCCAGCCTTTTTCCTGCTGGATTTTTTTCAGAAAATCCAAAGTAGCCGGATTTTCTGGCTGAGAACAAGCGATGGTCACCTTTTTACCGGCTTTTTGGATGACCGCTAGATTAAACTTACGGGAATCTTCTTCTGGCAAAGTCTTAAGACTGTCGTTGCTGATCGGAATCAGATTGGTGTCGATATAAGGTAAGTTTAACTGACTGGCTAAAAAAGAAGTCCGCTCTTCTTCGGATTGGTGATGCAGATCAAAAAGAACTTTGCTAGCAGCTTTTTCTTTTATGACGCCAGGGTCTCTATCGGATTTTTTATTTTTGGCTTTTAAAACCTTAATCATAGTCCTATTTTATCACGATTTGGGAAATAAAAAAACTGCTTCTCGATATAAACAAGTTAGATTTAGGAAAAATATTTTTAGAGAGAAAGCTCTTTGACTTTGCCTACCACGATTTGGCTAGTCTCGGAAAGGTTGCCGGAATTAATTTTGATTTCCAGAATTTCCTGCTTAATTTCTCCGGAAAAAAACGCTTCCAATTTTTTTAATAATTCTAAGGAAGTAGATTTGATGAGCGCTACGATTGATTCCGGAGTATTGTTAAAAAGGCATAAGAACGTCTGGCCTTCACTATAGTTTTCCTGAAGTTTTTCCAAAATAACCGGCAAATCATCCGGACGGGTACGGCTGTAAACAAAATCTTCAATCGTCAGTTCTGACCAGACTAACTTAGCCGATTCTTCCAACTTGAGTTTAGCCATTACGCGCCCCCAAAGTTTTAAAGCGTTAAAAGATTGAGTTTTATACAGCCAGCGGATAATTTCTTGCTGTTTGGCGCCTTTGTCCATTAGATTAGCGGCAGCCAGCAGTGTTTTTGGCGTGGTACTGTTTTCCTGGAAACTATTAGTGGCGCTAATCAGGCCGGTCAAAAGGCAGTTGGCCACTTCTTCATCTAAAGCTTCCGGGTAGTTTTGCTCCAAAGTTCGGCTGACAATTTCGCTGGTGGAAGAAGCGGTCACATCCACTAAATTAATTTGGCCGAAATTTTCATTGCTACTTTGGTGGTCGATATTAATCAGCGGCACTTCAAAAAACAAGTCTGGGTTGGTTTCATAAATCTGGCCCACTTTTTCCAAATCTGAACATCCTAAGACGATAAGCAAATCATATTTAAACTTAGCTAAGATAAAAGAGAAATCGCGCGGATCTACGGAACCTTTTTCCGGAGTGATATAAATATTGTATTTATCTTCTTTTTCTTCGGTTTTTAGGCGAATTATTTTATTCCGAGTAGTATCAAAAGACAATACAAAATCACGGGCGCCGGAAATTTCCGTCGCTATTTTTTCCGGTTTCGGCAGGAAAGAAAATTTCAACGGCAATTCGCCGGAGAATCCAATGGTAGGGGAAAAACCTCTTTTTTTCAGGAAAAAATAAAACGCCCAGGCGCTGCCAATCTCATCTCCTTGGGGATTTTGCGGTAAAAGGATGAGAATTTCTTTGGATTTTTCCAGGAAGTTCTTGAATTGTTGTTGGAGGTCCAGACTCATGGTCAGCGAAGTTAGAATTTAAACAATCATCAAAATAGTCCTCAAAATTAGCAGGTTCTTAAGAAACTGTCAATCCCGCACTAACTTTGCACTGCGCTAGAGGTGCAAAATATTATATAAAGTGCAAAGTTAGTGCGGGATCAAACATCGGAATTTGGGCATTTCTCTTTTCTTTATTTTTAATCTAATATATGACTATGCAAACAATCTTCACTCAAAGTTTTAAAGAAACACAAAAACTCGGCCAAGAATTAGCAGAAAAATTAATTCCCGGGCAAATCATTTGTCTTTCAGGAGATCTGGGTTCGGGCAAAACAACTTTTGTACAAGGAATACTCAAAGAGTTAGGTATTGAGAGACCATACACCAGTCCGACTTTTGTGATTATGAAAGAGTATAAGAAAAAAAACACAAAACGCAAAAAACAAAGCACAAACAAATCCCAAAAAACAAACCTCCAAGTACAAAATATTTATCATGTAGACGCATACAGAATTAAAGAAAAAGATATTTTAAATTTAGGCTGGGAAGAGATTATAAATCAACCGGATAATTTAATCGTGGTCGAATGGGCGGAAAGAATTAAAAAAATCATTCCTGCCAATGCGCAGTGGATAAATTTTTCCTGGGAAGGAAAAGAAAAAAGAAAAATAGTTTTCAAATAAAAATAAAGCGGATAGTTCTTTTTAAGGCTTAAAAAGTAGGTCAACATGTTTTAATGAAAGGAGCTAACATGAGAACTAAATTTTATTGGTGGTGGCGAGATGCAAAATGCTGGTGGGCAATTAGCAGGGTTGATGCAAGGGAGTGCCTATTAAACGTTATTAGAGAAGTGGTGAGGAATGTTTTAACTAAAAAGCAGGCCAAAATATTTTAAAAAGAAAGGAGACGTTCTGTGCGCGATTGCAAAGCATGTGGTGGATATTTTATAATTGAAGACATTCGCCATATAAATGTTTGTTACGATGAAAAAACCGTTTTTTTGAGTATTTGTTTAAAATGCTTGACGGAACATAATAGCGGACAGTTGAGCATAGAGAAACAGCGAAGATTAGAGGAAGTAAGGCTTTCATTTCCCATTCAAGCCAGGGCTATCGTGAGAAATATGTTAACCAACGCTTTTTAAAAGGGGCGGGAAAAACCATTTCTGCCTTTTTTTTGCTTTTATGTTGATTTTAAAAATGTATCATTTTCTGACGGTTGTCGGATTATGATATAAATGAGAAATTACGATTGATTTTATGCGGTTTTTGGCGTAAAGTAGAAATACATATTTAAATATATATTTTAATTTAATTAACCTTGATTCCATAAATGTGGGTATTTTTACTTTTAAGCTGAAATGATATCAAAGTTATTATTATAAAGTAGTATAAGGCGGCGATAAGTCGCTTTTTTAGTTATCCATAGAATTAAAAGAAAAAAGGTAGATATGGCTTTAAATAAGCTTAAATTTTGACAAAGCGAGTTGTATGTAAATTACAATTGACAATAATAGCAGATTAATGTAAAATACAATTGACAATGAAATATTATTAAACAGATGAATATCGAGCAAAAAAATAGAATAATTAATTATTTGAATGATCAATTAGCTCAAGCTGAATTTAGGGCTAGGGCGTATGTTTTGGATGAAAATAATAACAAAAAACCTACCCGCAATATTTATGTAAAAATCAAAAAATATATTGAGGATTTTGTGCAAGGCAATAAGGCTGTGCGCTGGCTGACTTTGACTGGGTTGCGCGGTTCGGGCAAGACCACACTGATGTCGCAAGCCTACTGGGAAACCAGGCTGTTTGACGCCCATCGTCTTTATATTTCCGCAGATCATATTGTTCAGATACTAGGATTAAATTTGCATGACGTTTTGTCTGTTTATGAAGAGATTATAGGCAGTTCATTTGAAAAAATAGATAAACCGCTGTTTCTTTTTATTGATGAAGCGCAGTATGACGAAAAATGGGGAATTGTTTTAAAAAGCATATACGACCGGACAAATAAAGTTTTTATCTTTGCGACAGGATCTTCAGCTTTAGCGATGAATGCCAATCCGGATATTGCTCGCCGAACTATTTATGAAAAACTGTTTCCGCTAAGCTTGACGGAGTATTTAAAAATAAAATATGGAAAATTTGAAGTAAAAGGGTTATGTTCAGATATGCGTCAAGCTATTTTTGCGGCTGATTCGGCGGAAATGTTGTTTTCGGAAATTAAAAAATTAGAACCGAAAGTCAATCATTATTACGCGGGAATTGAAAGAATGGAAATAGATAAATATATCAGATATGGTTCGCTTCCCTTTATGGTTTCCCTCAAAAATGAAGCCTTAGTCTATGATCAAATAAATAAAACACTCGATAGAATAGTAAATAGCGATGTGGCTAAAACCGGAAAATTTGGATCGGAAATTGTTTCAAAAATACCGGCAATATTGTATGCTGTGGCCGATATGGATCAAATAAATTTCTCTAAGATAGCCGGAATTTTTGAGATTAGCCGTCCAAAAATTATGGAAATTTTTGACATTTTAGAAAGCACGGAAACATTAATTAGAATTCATCCATATGCTTCTCATCTGGGGCAGGCCAAGAGTCCTTCAAAATATCTTTTTTCATCTCCAGCTTTTCGCGCTATGTATTACAATATGGTTGGAAATATTATTTCTCCTGAAAATTCACGAGGAAAATTATTGGAAGATTTAGTGGGAATGTATTTAAGCAGATTTTTATATAAAAAAATTAGCGCGTCACTCACATATGACAGTTCTCAAGGCGGGGCAGATTTTGTAGTCGGATTTGGAAGACAAAAAATTTTAATAGAAGTTGGCGCTGGAAAAAAAGATTATGGCCAAGTTATTAAAACTGCGCAAAGAGTTAATGCCAAGTATTCTTTAGTTATATCTAATTCCGATTTAGAATATTCAAAGGAAAATAATGCTGTTAAGCTACCACTTAAATATTTTCTGTTAATATAAAAATACCAAAATTTGTATATGACAAAAAATCCAAAAAAACTGGTGCTTATTGACGGGAACGCCTTAATTCACCGGGCGTATCACGCTTTGCCGCCCCTCATGACCAAAAAAGGCGAGTTGGTCAATGCGGTGTATGGATTTTCGAGCGTTTTATTTAAAGTCATTAAAGATCTTAAACCGGATTTTATTTTGGCCACTTTTGATTTGAAGGGGCCGACTTTTCGGCACGAGGAATACAAAGAATATAAAGCCACGCGCGTCAAAGCGCCGGATGAACTGTACGCGCAAATTGACCGCGTTAAAGAAATGGTACGGGCGATGAATATTCCAATTTATGAAAAAGAAGGTTTTGAAGCGGATGATGTGATTGGTACGATGGTTAGACAATCGGAGAATCCGCCAGCTGGCGGAAGAATAAATGATGTAGAAAATATTATTGTGACGGGCGACTTAGACACATTGCAATTAGTTAGCCCGAAAACTCAAGTTTACGCTTTGCGTAAAGGGATAAGCGATACGGTGCTTTACGACGAAGCCGCAGTGAAAGAGCGCTATGGCCTCCTCGCCAGTCAAATGATTGATTATAAGGGTTTACGCGGCGACCAATCGGATAATATTCCCGGCGTTAAAGGTATTGGCGAAAAAACCGCTGTGGCACTGCTCCAAAAATACCAAACACTGGAAAATGTTTACACTCGCTTGGCGGAAATAAAAGGGGCAGTGAAAGATAAGCTGGAGCGCGATAAGATGCTGGCTTTTATGTCCAAAAAATTAGCGACCATCGTCAAGGATGTTCCTTTGGAGTTGGATTTTAAGCAAGCGGTCACGCGCGAATTCGACCGGCAAAAATTGGTAGCGCTTTTTCAGGAGCTGAATTTTTTTAGTTTGATAAAAAGAATACCCGATACGAATCTACGAACAGAAAACGAATCTACGAACAAAAAAGAAAGCCATACTGAATTTTTAGACAATAATCAAAAATCTAAAGAAGTTAGGGACTTTAAGTTAGAAAAGATAGAAGCAGAGAGGCTTGATGAATATGTAAAATTATTAAGCCAGCAAAAAGAAGTAGCTATTAGTTTGGAAACTATCGGCTCCAAATATTTTGATAGCACGATTTTAGGCCTAGCTTTTTGTTTTAAAACCGGGCGAGCGAGTTTCATAGAATATTCCGAAGATAATCTGAAAAAATTAAAAGGAGTTTTGGAAAATAAAGAAATTCAGAAAATTGGCTACAACTTGAAACATGATTGGCAAATTTTCCAGGGACTGGGAATAGATTATCAAGGATTAGATTTTGATATTATGATTGCGGCCTATGTTTTAAATCCCGGAGGTAAGACGGATTTGGAAAATTTAGTGTTGGAACAATTAGGCGAAGAAATGGAAAAAGCAAATCAAACCGGGCAATTGGGCCTGGATATCGAAATGGATGAAAAAAAATGGGAAAAAACCGCGCAGAAAGCCGATTATCTTTGGAAGCTCAAGAGTATATACGTGGAAAAAATTGAAAAAATAAGCTCGGAGCAGAAAAATAAAAACAATTTGCAAAATATTTTTCTCAATTTAGAAATGCCGTTAGTTAAGGTTTTAGCGGCCATGGAGATACAGGGAATTAAATTAAACACCTTAATTTTTCAGGGCATTGCGGAAAAAATAACGGAAAGAATCAAAAAACTGGAGGAAACAATCTATAAACTAGCGAAAACCAAATTCAATATCAATTCTCCGAAACAATTGGCGGAGGTCTTATTTACGAAAATGCAGATTTCAACAGAAGGCGTGAAAAAAAATAAAACCGGATTTTCTACCGCTTCAGGGGAACTGCTGAAAATTAGGAAAACCAGTCCGATTATTGAAAAGATAGAAGAATACCGGGAAATTTTTAAATTAAAAACGACCTACCTTGACGCTTTGCCTCTCCTTGTGGATAAAAGTTCGCGCATCCACACGGATTTTAATCAAGCGGTGACCGCCACCGGCCGACTTTCTTCTTCCAATCCGAATTTACAGAACATTCCCATCAAAACCGACTTGGGCCAGATTTTACGCACGGCCTTTGTGGCGGAGGACGGCTATAAATTAGTCAGCGCCGATTATTCGCAAATTGATTTGCGGGTGGTGGCGCACGTGAGCCAGGATCGAAAAATGATGGAGACTTTTTTGAAAAATGAGGACGTGCACCGGGCGACTGCGGCGGAAATCAATAAAGTGCCGCTTTCGGAGGTGTCGGGAAAAATGCGCCGGAGCGCCAAGGCCTTGAATTTCGGTGTGATTTATGGGATGAGCGTCTATGGTTTTTCCGAAAGTGCGGGCATTGAAAGAGAAGAAGCCAAAAAATTCATCGATGAATATATGGCCAAATTTTCCGGCATTGCGGATTATATGCGCAAAACTAAAGAAGAGGCCAAGAAAAATTTATACGTGGAAACGGAGATGGGCCGCCGCCGCTATTTGCCGGAAATAAATTCTTCCAATTTTCAAGTGCAAAACGCGGCCGAAAGGATGGCCATCAACATGCCCATTCAAGGCTTGGCGGCGGATATTATGAAGCTAGCGATGATTAAGGTATATGAGGTCTATAAAAATAATCCGGACGTGAAAATAATATTACAAGTCCATGACGAGATTATTTTAGAAGTGAAAGAAAGTTTAGCCAAAGAAGTGGCGCAAAAAGTTAAAATGATTATGGAAAATGCTTACAAGCTCAGTGTTCCATTGATTGTGGATGTGAAAGTGGGAGATAGTTGGGGCGCTATTTAGCTAGTGTATTCCAGATAAATTCAAAAAAAATCTTTTGCATCTCATAAATATTTTTATCTTCGATTAAAATGGAAATGATATTTTCATTATCGATGATTTGATAAGAAATTTTATTGTCATAAATTTGAATACTGGATTTGAAGTCCAGTAGTGGCTTATCCAGATATCTTATTTCCGTCAACTCTGCGTATTTGCCGGTATTTTGTCCGAAAGTATTTTCAGGTTTTTTCCCGACGCGGATTACTCTTTTGCGCACGCCGGCGCGTTCGCGCTTGGTTTTATATTCGGCATTAATTTTTTTAAAGGTTTCTTCTTGTGAAAGCGCTTCGGTATTCAAGAAAAGCAAAACTTCCGTTTGACTGGAAAGC
>CAYTIK010000026.1:0-12608 GCA_964438025.1 uncultured Bdellovibrionales bacterium | reverse complement strand
GGTCCGACAGTGGACGGAGTGATTACGATGACACCAACTGTCATGCAAAAATTACTCTCTATTACCGGTCCAATTGAAATGCCTGATTATCAACTGACTATCGATCAGGATAATTTTTTGGAAAAAGTCCAAGAGGAAGTTGAATTTAATTACGATAAAGAATTGAACCAACCGAAAAAAATCCTAGCCGACTTGGCTCCTTTGATTTTAGACCGCCTCTTTAACAGCCAAAATTTTTCTCAAATGGGAAAAATATTCCAAATTATGGAGGAAAGTGTCAAGGAGCGGCAAATTTTAATTTATGCCAGAAATTATGAAGTGGAAAAGAAAATTTCCGAGATGGGTCTTTCCGGAGAAATTTTAAAGACTGACAAAGATTATTTAAACATTATCAACTCCAATATCAACGGCTACAAAACTGACGGAGTGATTGAGCAAAGCGTTAAACATGAAGCGGAAATAAAAGCGGACGGCTCCATCCAAAATACCCTCACCATCACCCGCAAACATAACGGTGGAAATAGCGCTTATGAATGGTGGAATAAGGTGAACGCTGATTATATGCGGGTCTATGTTCCACGAGGTTCGATTTTGCTTTCGGCAGAAGGTCAAACCCGAGAGTTTAATACTCCGCCCCTGGATTACAAATTACTGGACTTCAAACAAGATCCGCAAGTCCGGCAAGAAGAAGACTCAATGGAAATAGACCAGGAAAGCGGCACGCGGATTTACGACGATGCCGGCAAAACCGTTTTTGCCAACTGGGTTTACGTCAGTCCGCAAGAAGAAGCGGTTATAAAATATACTTACGTCCTGCCTTTTAAAATAAATTTGGAAGAAAAAAATAATTTCCTCGGAGCCTATTCCTTGCTTTTTCAGAAACAAGCTGGTAGTCTGGAAGAAAATTTTTCCTCTCAAATAAGTTATCCTGCTGACTGGAAATTGTCCTGGAAATATCCTACTGATTTGGAAGACAAGGAGAATATCATCAGCCAACCGACAAGAAAAATAAAGATGGACCAATTTATCGGATCCGCTTTCGTAAGAAAATAACCCCGAATTTGTGATTAAAAGACTTTTCAGCAATAATTTTATTAATTCCCAACCGTCTCGTTCGGTCTTGTCGGCGGCTTTTGTGATTACTCTGGCCGGTTTAGCCAGCCGTTTTTTAGGCTTGATTCGCGACCGCTTGTTAGCTTCTAGTTTCGGAGCTGGGGATACGCTGGATATTTATTACGCCGCTTTTCGGATTCCGGATTTGATTTATAATCTCTTAATTTTAGGCGCTTTGAGCTCCGCTTTAATTCCGGTTTTTACTTCACTAATCAGCAAAGATCAAGAGAGCGAGGCTTGGGATTTAATCAATGGAGTCGCGAATATTTTATTTTTCTTTATCATTCTCATTTCTATTATTTTTTGCTTGCTGGCGCCTTGGATTATGCAATGGCTTACGCCTGGCTTTTCTCCGGAAAAAATGGCTGCCACCGTGTCTTTCACCCGGATTATGTTTTTGAGTCCGATTTTTTTGGGTATCAGCGGAATTTTTGGCGGAATTTTAACATCTTTTCGCCGATTTTTAGTTTACGCGGTGGCTCCGGTTTTTTATAATCTTGGCATAATTATCGGCGTAATTTTTTTGACTAAAATTTTAGGCCCGATCGGCCTAGCTTGGGGAGTGGTTATGGGAGCTTTTTTTCACATGCTTATCCAATATCCGGCGGCTAAAAAATTGGGTTTTCATCACAGCTGGATGTTTTTTCGGGCTTGGCAAGATAAACAAGTACGTAAAGTTTTTCGTCTAATGTTGCCGCGCACTTTGGGTATTGCGGTCAATCAGATAAATCTTTTAGTCATCACTATTTTTGCTTCTACTTTGGCTCCGGGCAGTTTGGCGATTTTTACTTTTGCCCAAAATTTGCAAGGCGTTCCTCTTGGCCTTTTTGGAGCTTCTTTTGCCATTGCCGTTTTTCCTTTACTTTCGGCTCTGGCCGCTAAAGAAAAAAAAGCTGAATTTATCAAAACTTTCTCCGTCACTTTACGGCAAATTAGCTTTTTTGTCATTCCTTTAAGCGCTTTTATTTTTGTTTTGCGCGCCCAAATCGTGAGAGTAGTGCTCGGTTCCGGAAAATTTGACTGGGAAGATACGGTTTTAACTTTTGAATGTTTGGGAATTTTTGCCTTTAGCCTTTTCGCTCAAAGCGCCATTCCGCTCCTGACCCGGACCTTTTTCTCTTTTCATGATACCAAAACGCCTTTTTATATCGCCCTGGTTTCCGAAGCCATTAATATTTCTCTGGTAATTATTTTGATTGAAAAAATGGCTGTCGCTGGTTTGGCTCTGGCTTTTTCTGTTGGCAGTACCATTCAAGCCTTGATACTGTTCTTTGTTTTAAGAAAAAAATACGCCATTCGTGATGACAGGAATATTTTCCGTTCTTTGGCAAAAATAATTACGGCTTCCTTTTTAGCAGCTCTTACTATCCAGATTTTTAAAAATTTAACCGATAATTTGGTAAATATAGACACTTTTGTGGGTATTTTTATCCAGTTGGCCGTTTCCTTAACTGCCGGATTGGCCACTTTTACCTTAATTTGCTACCTGCTAAAACTGGAAGAATTTTTCAATTTCAAAGATTCTCTGACCCGCCGCATATTTAAAGACCGCCAAGTTATTGCGGAGGATACGAAAGATGTGAGTGGAATTTAATCGGATAATATTAGCGATTGCTTAGAAAACCATGCTTTATCTAAAAAATCCTTACAGATTTATAAAACATATTCTTGTAATACCGATTGTTTCTACGCTTATTATTCCTTTACTGATTTTTGATATTTGGGTAGAAATTTATCATAGAGTTTGCTTTCCTCTGTGTAAGATCCCTTATGTTAAACGCAGAGACTATATTAGAATTGTAGACCGCGCTAAACTGCAATATCTTAATTGGCTACAAAAAATTTATTGCATGTATTGCGGATATGGAAATGGCGCAATTCGTTATTGGGCAAAAATTGCTGCAGAGACCGAGCATTACTGGTGTGGCATAAAACATAGAAGTGATCAAAGTTTTGTAGTATCCGAGCATCAAAAGAATTTTTCGGAATATGGCGACGCAGATGAATTTAAGAAAAAATACTATGAAAAATGATACGTTGAATTAAATTATAAAATTTCATGAATATTCTTTTGATAAATAACGGTACAATTCGACTAGCAGAATTGAAATCATTACTCCAGAACCATAAAGTGGAAGTTATTGAATTTTGCACACTGGATACAATAAATACGGAAAAATTTAATTTAATAATCCTTTCCGGCAGCACGCCTTATCCCATTTTAGGCAATGAGTCTTTGTATAAACAAGAAATCGATCTAATAAAAAATAGTAAAAAACCGATAATTGGCATTTGTCTTGGATTTGAATTGATTGGATACGTCTATGGAGCAGAATTGGAAATAATGCAAAATAAAGAAAAGGGTATTGTTGATATTCAAACAACCGATACGAATGACATATTCAAAAACCTGCCTAATTTCAGCGTGTACGAATCGCATAGGTGGGTTATTAAAAAATTACCAAGCGATTTGCTTGAACTAGCCAGATCCAAGGATGGAATTGAGGTCGTTAAGCACAAAGATCGAAAATTATACGGTCTTCAATTTCACCCGGAAATGTTTGTTGAAAAAACATGCGGAGACGAGATTTTTAATAATTTATTAAAGAATTTAGCAGAGAATTAAAATAATTTTTTTATGATTAAAGCGCTTGTTAGTGATTTTTCCAGAGTTTTATTATCACCGAAAGATAAAAATTATACAGATGGCTTAAACGCTTTGCACAAAAAGCTTTCTGCCGGTGGTCGGTATGATTTTTGGTCCTATTTCCAATTAAACCAAGAGTTGATTGATTTTTATAAAATACTTGCTAAAAAAATCGATTTGTACCTCTTTACTTCGGAATATATTCAAGAACATCCGTCCATACGTCCACATATGGAAGAAATTTTTAAAACGGTATTTAGTGGTGCTAACCTTGATTTAAAAAAGACCGATACGCAAGCATATAAAACCATTGCTGAAAAAATTAATCTAAAACCAGAAGAAATTTTGTATATTGATGACAAACAAGTAAATATTGATGCAGCCAAAAAAGCTGGTATGGCCATTATTTTATATGAGTCAAATAAACAGCTAAAAATAGCTGCTAGCAAAATATTAAAAAATTAATGTTATTATTAATGATAAATAAAATTTAAGTTTTTATTTTATGAAAAAAATACTAACAGGCAATCTTGACCAACAGATCACCTTACATCCAGAAACAAAAGGCTGGTTTTTAGGTTGTTTTATGGATAAATATCCAGATTTTTTAAGCGATGACATAGAATTAAAATGGGCTAGACATAAAAAAGGCGACATAAAGTCTGGATTATCCACGGCAATTACAACACAAACATTTGTCATTCTTATTAATGGAAAATTTATTATTAGATTTCCCGAGCTCAATCAAGAAACTACACTCTCAAAATTAGGCGATTTTGTTTTCTATGATGCGAGTCAAACCAATCATGAAGCAGAAGCACTGGAAGATTGTTTATTATTAGTAGTCAGATATCCTTCAAAACGAAAGGTTTAAACTTAATGTCCAATAAAATGGAAGATAATCAAAAAAATATGAAAGAATTGCCAGAATCAAAAATTTATGAACAGGAATTGATTTATATGCCTTATAGAGAATCTTTAAAAAGAGTGTTGAACGCAATTTGTTCGCAAGCACCTATTAATGGCAGCTTATTGGATTTAATGTGCGGGCCGGGTTATTTATTGGGTCAGATAGCCAAACAAAGAAAGGATCTATTGCTTTATGGAGTAGATTCAAATAAAAGATACATTGACCACTCAAAACAAAAATATCCAGGAATTAATTTTGAAATAGGCGATATTCTTTCCTGGGAATCCAAACAACTTTTTGATGTGGTTGTTTGCACTGGGTCTCTTCATCATATTCTCTATGAAAAACAAGCGCAGGCTGTTGAAAAGATGACTTCTATGCTTAAATCAGATGGTTTTTGTATAATCTCCGACTGTCATATTGATGATTATTCAGATGAAAATGAAAGAAAACTCGCAGCGGCAAAATTAGGCTATGAATATTTGATAGAAACCATAAAAAATGGAGCACCCAAAGAAGTTATCGTAGCAACTATAGATATTTTGCATAATGATGTTATGATGAATGAATTTAAAACTTCGTTAAAGAAAAGACTAACTGTCTATAAAAATAATTTCAGCAAAGTAGAATTATTTAAAACTTGGCCAGATGCAGATTCTCAATACGGAGATTACTACGTTATCTGTAGAAACAACTAAAAAATCAAAATGGAAGATAACCAAAAAAATACTCGAAACTTCTGTATAATCGCGCATATTGACCATGGGAAATCGACTTTAGCCGATCGGCTTTTGGAAATTACCAAAACGGTAGAGAAAAGGAAAATGAAAGAACAGCTTTTGGATCAGATGGATTTGGAAAGAGAGCGGGGGATTACGATTAAACTTCAGCCGGTTCGAATGGAATATAAAGTTCTAGATGTTCTAGCTGATAGAAATGTTCTAAATGATAATTTAAACCAGCGCAGCGATAGAACATTAGAACAAGCGCAGCGATCATACATCTTGAACCTTATAGACACACCCGGTCACGTTGATTTTAATTATGAGGTTTCGCGGTCATTGGCGGCCGTGGAAGGCGCGGTTTTGTTAGTGGATGCGACTAAGGGCGTGCAGGCTCAGACGCTGTCTAATTTATATCTGGCCATTGAACAAGGTTTGGAAATAATTCCGGCGGTTAATAAAATTGATCTGCCCAATGCCAATGCGGCCAAAACCAAAAAGGAAATTATACATATTTTGGGCTGTCCGGAAGCAGATATTTTGGAAGTTTCCAGCAAAGATGGAACAGGCGTAGAATTATTATTGGAAAAAATAATCCAAAAAGTTCCTCATCCAAAGGGCGACTTGGATAAACCGCTAAGAGCTTTAATTTTTGATTCTGAATACGATACCTATAAAGGCGTCTTAGCTTATGTGCGCATCGTGGATGGCCAAATTAAAGCCGAAGAAAAGATATTTTTAATGGAAGGCCAAGCCGAAAGCCAAGTGATTGAAGTTGGTCATTTTAAACCTTTGCTTGAAAAAAGAGCTTCCTTGCAAGCGGGCGATATTGGTTATATTGCCACTGGTTTAAAAAGTGTCTCTTTATGCCAAGTCGGGGACACTATAACTCTACCTAATTTAAAGGCACAAGTGGCTAAATTGCCAGGATATAGAAAGGTCGTGCCGATGGTTTACGCTTCTTTTTATCCGGTGGAAGGCGATGATTATAATCTGATGCGCGACGCTCTGGATAAGCTGAAACTCAATGACGCGGCTTTTGTGTTTGAGCCGGAATCTAATATTGCTTTGGGCCGGGGATTCCGCTGCGGATTTTTAGGCATGCTGCATTTGGAAATAATCCAATCACGAATTGAAAGAGAATTTAATATCAGTCCAACCGTAACTACTCCTAGTGTGGTTTACGAAGTTAAACTGGCTACCAAAAAAGAAAGGATAAAGGTTTTTTCTCCTTCGGAAATGCCTGATCCTTCGGTAATTGAAGAAATTTATGAGCCTTTCGTCAAACTGGATATTGTTTCTCCTAGCAACTATTTAGGTTTTATTATGGAAGTTATGCGAAATACCCGAGCGGAGTATTTAAATACGGAATATATCAACGAAGAAAGGATTATTCTGGTTTTTGAATGTCCATTGACGGATGTGATTATCAATCTGCACGATGATTTAAAAAGCGCTTCTTCGGGCTATGCTTCCTTAAGTTATACTCTATGTGGTTATCGGCCGTATGATTTGGTGAAAATGGATATTTTGGTGGCGGAAGAAAAAGTGGAAGCTTTTTCCCGCATTGTGCCTAAAGAAAAAGCTTTTTCTATCGGCAAAATAATGGTGGAAAAACTAAAAAAGTCCATTCCCAAGGAAAATTTTTCCATCGCTTTGCAGGCTGCCATCGGCGGTAAGATTATTGCCCGGGAAACTATCCAGCCTTTCCGCAAAGATGTTACGGAAAAACTCTACGGCGGCGACGTGACGCGCAAACACAAGCTCCTGGAAAAGCAGAAAAAAGGGAAAAAAAAGATGAAAAACATCGGCAAAGTCAGCATTCCATCCGAAGCCTTCTTGGCGGTTTTAAAAAAGTAGTAGCAATTACTTGGTGATTTGCTCTAAATTTGCTAAAATAGGCCTATGAGTTTGATTAGGAAAAGAAATAAGCGGATATATAAAGTGTGGGTGGTAATTTCTATTTTAGCCGTTTTAGCTATGATTGCTTTTACTATCGCCCCGCTTTTAACACTTTAAAATGTTTGCAGGAAAAATAAAAAAAAATTCCTTTTTTTTAAAAATTTTTCTGCTATTGGCTTTGCTTGTTTTGGGACTGGTTGCCCAATCAGTGATTCGGGAAACTTACAAAAAAAATCAAATCCTGAGGGAAATCGCTCAATTGGAAAAACAAGCGCAGGAAATTGATCGGGAAAATTTTGCAGTGGAAGAGCGCTTAGCTTATTTGGAAAGCGCCGAATACAAAAAAAAGGAAGCTAAGGATAAATTGGGTTTGCGCGATCAGGATGAATTCGTGGTTTTTGTTAAACCGCGGATTTCTCAAGAAAATACTTCTGCCAATATTGAAACTGCGGCTGCCAGTCCTATTGCGCCGAATAGTCCGCCGGTTCCCAATCCATTAAAGTGGTGGCAGTATTTTTTTAACCGAAACAATTAATATGCAAAAAATAAACATCCGACCTAAAATTTTAATTACTAGCCTAATCGTTTTTATCGTTGCTTATTTGATTTTTTCCGCTATTTTAGTCTATAGCTTCAGCCTGGAAAACCCTTGGTTAAAAGCTTCGGTAAAAAATATTCCTTATCCAGCCGCTTTAGTTAATTGGCGTCAGCCTATTACCTTCAGCGAACTGCAAAAAAATCTTAACGCTATAAAGAATTTTTATGAAAATCAAAATCTCTCTGATTCGGGTTTTCGCGTCGACTTCACCACTCCCGATGGCCAAAAAAGGCTTAAAATAAAAGAGAAATACCTCTTGAACAAGTTGATTGAAAATCAAATCGTGGCCATCTTAGCCAAAGAAAGAAATGTTGTGGTGACTAAAATCATGGTTTCTCAAGAAATTGAGAAAATAAAGAATCAAGCGCAGATATTCAATCAAGAAGAAAACGAGTTAGAAAAATTAAGCCAGCTCTACGGCTGGAGCGTGACCGAATTGGAAAAGAAAGTTATTCAACCGGATATTTTAAGAAAAAAATTGGAAGAAGCGGTTAGAAAAAAAGATGAGACTTTTTTGTCAGCGAAAAATACAATAACCCAAGCCCAGGAAGAATTGAAAAAAAACAAAACTTTTGCGGAAGTGGCCGCCAAATATTCTGAAGGCGAAAGCGCGCAAAATGGCGGCGAATTGGGCTGGTTCGCCGTTGACCAGATGATACCAGAAATTGCCTTAACTTGTTTGAGTCTGGAAAAGGGCGCCACTAGTACTATTATTGAAAGCCCTTTAGGGTTCCATCTTATTCAATTAATCGATAAAAAAACCGAGGGAGAGGTGGAAAAATACAAAATCCGGCAGATTTTTGTCAGGACGCCCAATTTTTCAGATTGGTTTTTTGATCAGGAAAAATCCATCCCGGTCAAGATCCTATTGAAAGATTTTTATTGGGACAAGGAAAAGCAGCAAGTGGAATTCAGAGATCAGGCGTTGCGGGATTTTGAAGAATACTTAAGAAACAATTCTCCCGGCGATTTTTCTATTTTATTTTAAATTTAAAAAAATAATTTTAATATATTCCTGTTAAATAAAGCCTTAAGAAAAATCCACGCTAGCGTATTTAACCGGACAAAAATATATGTCTAAGGCAAAAATCAATGAGGAATTATGCATTGGTTGTGGAACCTGCGAATCGCTCTGTCCGCAAGTTTTTCAAATCCAAGAAGGAAAATCTAAAGTTGTCGCCACGGAATGCGGAGAATGTGATTGCCAAACAGCCGTTGACAGCTGTCCAGTCAAGGCTATTTCTTTAGAAAATTAAAGATTAAAAATTAAATCTATGGAAAACAACGCTACAAAAAATAATTTTAAATTTTGGGTCATTTTGCTTTTAGTGCTGTCTATCGTAATTTCCACTTTCTTGGGAGCGGTGTTTGGTTTTATGGGAGCTACTTTTTACTCAAAAACCAGCTTAAAATTTTTTCAACAGTTTCCCTTTTTTGCCTGGGAGCAGAAAGTATCCGAACCTAGCGTAATCAGACAAAGAGTGGTTGAAGAGGATTCGGCCGTTATTGCGGTAGTGGAAAAAAGCACTCCGGCGGTCGTGAGTATTATTGTTTCCAAGGATATTCCCAAGATGCAAGATTTTTTCTCTTCTCCTTTTGGAAATCTTTTTCCTTTTTTTACAGAACCTAGTCCCGCCTCCAACGGAAATACTGGAGAAAAACAAAAAATCGGCGGCGGTACTGGTTTTCTGATTACGGCCGATGGCATGATTGTCACCAACAAGCATGTAGTTTCCGACGCTGGAGCGGATTACACGGTCATTACCAACGATAGCCAGGAATACTCGGCCAAAGTTCTGGCTCTTGATCCCAATCAAGATATCGCTATTTTAAAAATCGAACCTGCCCGCAATGCTACGCCCGCTCGCAACGATGTAGCGACTTCGGGCGAGCAAGGCGTTGCAGGTGGGGGTCAAAATTTTCCTATTTTGGAGTTAGGCAGTTCGGATTCTTTGAAAATCGGCCAGACCGTCATCGCGATCGGCAATTCTCTGGGTGAGTTTTCTAATACTGTGAGCCGGGGGATTATTTCCGGACTGAAAAGAAACATCACTGCCACTGGTTCGAATTTCGGCCGGCCAGAAAAACTCAACGATATCATCCAAACCGACGCCGCCATTAACCCAGGAAATTCCGGCGGCCCTTTGCTAAATATCAGCGGGGAAGTTATCGGCGTCAATGTGGCCATCGCCCAAGGGGCGCAAAATATCGGCTTTGCCATTCCAGCCAACAATATCCGCAAAGTTGTGGAACAAATAAAATCTTTCGGCCGCATTATTACGCCTTATCTGGGCGTCCGTTATCTGCCTCTAGATGAAGTTATCCAAAAAAACAATAATTTACCCTACGCTTATGGTGCTTTAATCATGCGCGGAGCTAATGCCTCTGATTTGGCGGTTATTCCTGGATCGCCGGCGGATTTAGCCGGTTTGGTGGAAAATGACATCATCTTGGAAATTGATGGAATCAAAATCGAGGCTAAAAACCCGTTGCCGAATTTAGTGGCTAAACATGAGGTTGGTGAGGAAATTATTTTAAAAATCTGGCACAAAGGCAGTGAAAAAGAAATAAAATTACGTTTGGCTGAAAAGAAATAATTTTATTGGCGCCTCGATTCATTAGATTTAGTTTAGCAAGCTAAGGGTTATAAATATGTTCATCAAAATTCGCCCTTTATTGTTCAGTCTTTTTTTCTGGTTTTTATTGGAAGCAATTTCTTTTTTTCCTTCCTGGGTTTTTTGGATTGCCAGTGTTGTTTTGGTTTTTTCTGCCTGGGCTGGAATAACTATAGGGAAAAGGTGGATTTTTTCCATCATTCCTTTCTTTTTTGCTCTTTCCTGCATCGGCTTGCTCTACCTAATTTCTTTAGGCTTGGAAGAGCAGATTTTTATCTGGCTTTCGGTCGGAATTTATTATTTAGGCCTTTACGGCATAAACCGCTTGGGGCTTTATGCTAAAGACCAGACGGCTTTGGCTATGCTAACAACTACCCTGATGGCAGTCATTTTTTTCTCTTTTTCCAGTTTTTATGGGATTTATCTTAATTTTTTGGTACCGGCCTATATTTTGATGCTGGTTTATTTTCTAATAACTTTTCTAATCAGCTTGGCTTATTTTTTCCTAATTCAGGATAAGAAAAAAATTGCCCTGATTTACAGCTTCGCCTTGGCGCTTATTATGGCCGAATTGATCTGGACGATGAACTTCTGGCCTTTCGGTTATTTGACGACCGGCGTGGTTGCGCTTATACTTTACTACATCCTCTGGGACCTGGTACGCAGTTATTTTTTGGGAATTTTGAGCCGAAAAAGAGTCATTATTAACCTGATTTTTTTCTCATTTTTGATTATTTGGATACTGGTAACCTGCAAATGGCTGCCGATAATTTAAGTTTAAATCATTTGGATGAAAAAAATATTTTTTAGCTTGTTAATTGTTCTGCTGGGCGGTTTGGGCGGCATTTTAGCCGAGCATTTTCTGTTTCCCTATTTAACCACCACCGCTCTTTTTTCCCGCTATGAATTCTTAAGAAAAGCCTCTCAGAATGTAACCGTTATTAATAAAACCGAACAGGTGGTCATTAAAGAAGAATTTTCCATTGAAAAAATAATCAACCAGGTTTCTTCTTCTGTTGTTAATATCATTTCTTTTACTGAAGAACCGCTGGGTAAAAAAATTAATCCGGCGCTAAAAAATGGAACTGGGACTATTGTTACCAGTGACGGGATAATCATGACTTACCGATCGGCTATTCTAGATAAAAACGCCCGTTATAAAGTAATTCTTTTTGACGGCACTATTAAGGATGCCGAGTTGCTGGGAATAGATACTTACAGCCAGTTAGTTTTTTTAAAGATTGAGGCTAATAATTTGCCGACAATTTCTTTTGCCAATTCGGCGGATGCTAAAATTGGGGAAAAAATAGTGGCCATCGGCAATCAGACTTTTTCTTATGCCAACACCTATTCTTCTCAAATATTGGGTAATTTTAACGCCCAAGCTAATATTTTCAGCCAGGTTATTTCTTCTTCGGAAAAATTAGAAGGCCTTTTTTGGACTGATCTACCGGCGGACGAAGCTTATTTGGGCGGGCCGATTGTGGATTATTTGGGCCAGGTAGTCGGCATCATCGGCGCTCGGGAAAATGGCAATTCGGCAAAAGATTTTTTTCAGATTCCTGCCAATAAGGCGAAGCTTGTCCTGGAAAAAGCTTTGCGCCAAGAATTAGATGCAGCGCCTTATCTGGGAATTTATTTTTTACCCGCCACGCAAACTTACCGAGCTTTGGAAAAATTTCCCCGGGAAAAAGGCGCGCTGATTTATTCCGCTTCCGGCCAGCAAGGCTTGGCGATTATCGCCAACTCGCCGGCGCAAAAAGCCGGGCTGAAAATAGGGGATTTGATTATCGCTCTCAATGGGCAAGAAATCAACCAGGATAAAACCTTGCCCGATTTGTTGTATCAATACAAAAAGGGAGATCTAATTGAATTGACTATTATCCGCAACGATCAGGAAATAAAAATAAAAGTTCAACTTTAAAATAAAATCTTAATACTTATAATATTCCAATCACTGCCTTTTATCAGGTTAGTATTTTTTGCTTGATCCCGCACTAATTTTTTACCTTTTTTATTTTTTGCGCCTTAGTGCAGTAAAAAGTTAGTCTAAGATTCTATTCTGAAGTGCAACATCGTCGTTTTCAGAGTTTAACATTGT
>CAYTIK010000025.1:0-13699 GCA_964438025.1 uncultured Bdellovibrionales bacterium | reverse complement strand
AAAGAAGACATAGGTTTCTGGTTTGGGAATATCAAGGCATCTCTTGAAGAACTGAATCAGATTAGTTCGGATGCGACTAAATTAGAACGAACGAATGTTCTTATGAAGTTGCGGGAAACTTTGCTTGACCAATCGGATACTGGGCTTAAAGTCACAGTGCCGCCGGGAATCAGCATTTTTCCTTATAATGTAGTTTTTTGTTTCTGGGCCTGGCTGTCGGCAATCATTGGGATTATCGGCGCTGGTATGCTATTGGGTAGCGACGATTTTTTCTAAAGGAGAAATCGTTTCCAAAGATGGGTTGGGAATTTTTCTCAACCCACTTTTTATTTCATTTCCATACGTCCACATATGGAAATATGGTCACTACATTGGCAAAGAAAACAAAAAATTATACAGTACGTAACATTCTCATATTCTCGAGAATGTGAGAATGTTTCTTGTAAGTATTAAAATACGTATTTAAGTAGGTATTAATTATCTTTATCGAAAATTAAAATTAGTCAACTTATTGCATATGCAATATTCTGACTAAAAGTAAAAATGTCTCTTTTTTAGGTGTTTTTTTATTTTTTCTGTTATACTTAAAGCAGGTAAAATTAGGTAGTATGCAACGCAGAATAAAATTGCAAGGCGAGGAGATAGATTACAACTTGAGAAAAAATCGCAGGACGAAAAGATTAAAATTAACCATTTATTGCGATGGTAGTTTTGCGGTTTCCGCGCCGAGGCGCTTGGCTTTGAGTGATATTGAAAATTATATTTTGCAAAAATCCGAGTGGGTATTGGCTAAATTAAAAATATTTAAAAATAAGACGAAAGATAGTATTTTTAGCGGGACTAATGCAAAGGATTATTTGCAGTTAAAAGAAGTAGCTCTAAAATTAGCGCAAAAAAGGGTGGCGGAATTTAATCAGTTGTATAATTTATCTTACCGCCGTATTTCTATCCGTAATCAAAAAACTCGTTGGGGTAGCTGTTCCAAAGCGGGTAATCTAAATTACAATTATAAGATAGTGCTCTTGCCGGAAAGGCTTGTGGATTATATTATCGTGCATGAATTATGCCATTTGCAAGAGTTTAATCACAGCCGGAGATTTTGGGATTTGGTCGCGCAAACTCTGCCGGATTATAAAAAACTTCGCAAGGAGATAAAAAGTCTTTAAACTTTTAGTTAGCTATAATCCCAAGAAAGTGGTTTTTTCGGGAATATCAATGGAAAAGAAGGAATTATTATTTTCCGCTTGATCGGAAAAAAACATTTTTTCCAGATAATGGTTGTAAACTATCTTGGAAGTATTCGTTTCCGTTGTCAGCAGATCGTTGCAAATGCGGTAGTCGCGATTGTCTAATTCAATTATTTTGATGAAAGGACCGATAGCAAAAATAACATGTTCATAATCCTTGAACCACTGGACATTATTAACTTTTTCCGCGTAGCGGGTAATTTCCTTGGTTTCATTTTCTACTCGGAGCGGCTGGACATTCCAGTCTCTTAAAAAATGGACGGAAATTTCATTGGTGCTCCAAAAAAGCAATTTTTTTCCGTCATCCGAAAACTGGATCCCCTCCACCGAGCTGCCGATTTTCTGGAGATATTCTTTGTACTGACCCTGGTTAAAAAGAAAAAGATTTTTATCTTTATCTAAAAAGGCAATTCGAGTTTCGTCATAAACGATTAATTTTTCGTTTAAAACTTGATTTTCCTTGGGAGAAGTAAAAGTTATTTGGATTTTTCCACTCTTTCCATCCAGATTTTTTCGAAAAACCAGCTCATTGGGCAGTTGAGAATAATAAACACCATTATCCGCCAAATCAAAACTGGAAACATCTTGGTCGACTAAAATCAAGTCATTTTTATCGGTAATACTGGCGCGAAAAAGATTTGTACCTTCAAGGAAAAAAAGATAATCCTTATCTTTCGGATGCCAGCGGGTGTTTTTTAGATCTTCTTTTTCTAAAAATTCATTGAGATTGAAAGAAGTTCCATCTGCCGGATTGGCCACAAAATAAGAAAAAATAATCGCGGTATTTTCTAACGGAGACTTTTTCTCCAAAGGAATAAGCAAGTGGTCTTCTTTGGGGGACCATTCGATATTTTCTTTGCGCGCTGCTGGAATGAGCTGCCAGTCCGAGAAAGAATAAGTTTGAGTTAGCTCATTATTTTTTATATTCAGGATATCCACGGTTGTTACGCCGTCTTGCAAATTTTCTAAAGCAATAAATTTATCTTCAGGAGAAATGAAAAACTTTTCTACTGAGCTAGTGGCATAAGTGGTTTTGGCATATTCTTTCCGGGTGAGTAGGATATTCCAAAATTCACTGGCCAGACCGCTATGCACTTCAGTTTTTTTGTTCCAGTCATTAAAACCGGAAGCGGAAATAGTTAAGCGATATTCTCGCGGGATTAGGCCAGAAACATTGAGAGAATTATTCATCCGGCTGGCCGTAGCTTCTTCTAATCTACCATTAAGTGAAATCTGTACATCCTGGGGATTGGTTTTAAGTGCGATGGTTCCGCTGTGGACAAAGACGTCTTTTTGGAAGTCAATGCGGTAGCCGCGGGCATACAAAACTAAAGCTGGCGCAATGACAAAAAAAAGAAGCGTAAGCGTCCAAAAAAAGATAGATCTTCTGACTTTTTCCATAAAATATTTTTTTACTTTCGTTAATAACCGATAGAGAGATTTGCTCTGAGTCTAATGCTAGCGTTTTGGCGAACTTTTGTCCAGACTGATGGCGATTTTTATTAAAGCAGGCGAGTTGACATCAAAGAAAGGAAAGGCTATAATTGATTAGATAATTTTTTATTACTAATTATACTAATGTTAGCAATTATAAAAACTGGCGGGAAACAATACAAAGTCGCAGTGGGCGATAAGATTAAAGTAGAAAAATTGGAAGGGAAAGAAGGCGGTAAAATTGTCTTTGCGGAGGTTTTGTTTATGGGGGATGAAAAGGGAGTAAAAATTGGTACTTCTATGGTCAAGGGTGCTAAGGTGGAAGGAAAAATAATCAAAACCGCCCAAGGCAAAAAAGTGACCGGCATTAAATTTAAGGCCAAGAAAAGATATAAAGTGAAATTCGGCCATCGCCAAGTATTGACGGAAGTGGAGATTACAAAGATTGCTTGATTTTTTTATCTTCCACCTTCTTTTTAAAAAGAAGGTGGACTAACCTGCCTGCCTGCAGGCAGGGAAAAGCCCGCCCAGCTCGTAAAATGATAAATTCGGACTCATTCATTAAAACTTCTCAAGACGCTGACGCTTTAAGAGAAGTTTTTTTACATTCATTTCGTCTCGAATTTATAGCATTTTACTATGCTAAGGCGGTTTATATTTTTTAAATTATCCAGATATATTTGTTGCTAAATAATTAGTATTAAATTAGAATTAAATTACGAGGTAGAATAAAAATATGAAAGTTATAAAGAAAAAACTAATTGTAGCTGTAGGGATTAGCGGCGGAGTAGACTCGACTATGGCGGCTTATTTATTGAAAAAACAGGGCTACAATGTGATAGGTGTGACGATGAAAATTTGGGATGACAAGCAAAAAAATTTCAAATCCGGAAAAAGCGCTTGCTATGGACCCGGAGAGAAGGAGGATATCCGAGACGGTCAAAAAGCGATGCAAAAAATGGGATTGAAACACAAAATTATCAATCTGGTTCCGGAATATGAAAAATATGTTTTAGATTCTTTCCGTAAAGAATATTTAGCCGGCCGGACTCCCAATCCTTGCGTCATTTGCAATCAGAAATTAAAATTCGGATTTTTACTCAAAAAAATTGTGGCCGAGGGGATGAAATTTGATTATTTCGCGACTGGTCATTACGCGCGGGTAAAATATGATCCAGAGAAAAAATGCTGGCTGCTTTTGGCAGGAAAAGATTCGCAAAAAGATCAATCCTATTTTCTTTATCGCCTTAAACAGAGTCAGCTCCAAAAAACTATTTTTCCCTTGGGTGAATTAAAAAAAGAAGAGGTAAAAAAAATGGCGATAAAATCCGGTTTTGGCGCTTATGCCAAAAAGATAGAAAGCCAGGATTTCATTGAGGGGGATAGTTATAATTTACTTTTTAGTACTACTTCAAAAGAGTCGGGTCTGATTGTGGATGAAAAAGGAAAAAAATTAGGAAACCATCAAGGAATCCATAACTTTACGATTGGGCAAAGAAAAGGATTGGCTCTCGGCGGCTTGGCTGAATCCCATTATGTTTTAGATATCAATCGTTGTGAAAATAAAGTAATCGTCGGAAAAAAATCAGCGGCATATTCAGATACTTTTTTTATCCAAGATGCGAATTGGATTGCTTTCAATAATTTAACCAAAAAAATAACAGCTGAAGTCAAGGTGCGTTCCAGCCAGGAGCGCTATGCCTGTGAAATCATTCCAATCGGAAAACGTTGGAAAATAAAATTAAAAAAACCACAGTTTGCTTTAACTTCAGGGCAGTCGGCGGTGTTTTACCGAAAGGAAGTGGTTTTAGGTGGGGGTATAATTAGCCTAGATTAATAAAATTATAAACACAAAAATGTTCGGATTGGGCAAGAAAGAACTAAAAATTTTTAAAAAATTAAATACGCCAGCCAAAATTCAGGATTTTCTCAATCAAATGCCGTTTAATTTTGAAAAAAACGGGGAAACCGATTTCTCACCAATGTTGGTGCTGGAAAAAAAGATTTGCCATTGCACGGAAGGAGCTGTGTTGGCGGCTCTTATTTTACGCCTCCATGGTTATCCGCCGCTATTATTAGACCTAACTGCCAACAAAAATGATCTTGATCACGTGGTAGCGGTTTACCAAAAAAATGGATTTTGGGGCGCGATTTCCAAAACTAACCATTCCGTGCTGCGTTATCGAGAGCCAGTTTATGATTCTATCCGAGAATTGGCGATGAGTTACTTTCATGAATATTTTGATAACCAGGGCCGGAAAACATTGCGTAGCTTTTCGCCAGCCGTCAATCTTCAGTGCTTCGATAAATTGAACTGGATGACAACTAAAGGAGAAATCGATTATATTCCAGAATATTTGGCCAAAGTCAAACACTTTCCGATATTAAATCGTAAACAAATCCGGAATTTAAGGAAGGCCGAGCCGATTGAAATTGAAGCGGGAAAAATAATAGAGTGGAAAAAATAAGATGTATTATTTATATCTTCTTAAATGCAAGGATAAAACTTTATACACCGGTATCACGGTGGATTTAAACAGAAGAGTGCGCGAACATAATTCTTCTAAATTGGGTTCTAAATATACGGCCGCTCGCCGGCCGGTTAAATTAGTTTACGCGAAAAAATTCCGCAGTCGGTCATTAGCTACCAAGGCGGAATATCGCATTAAGCAATTATCGAAAAAAGAAAAAATAAAATTGATAAAATAAAACTATTTTATTTCTTTCCGATTAGAGAGGGCGGAGCTTAAAGTAATTTCATCGGCATATTCAATGTCACCGCCGGTGGAAAGTCCGCGCGCCAAGCGAGTGATTTTGACCGGCAAAGTTTTGATTTGATTCTTAAGATATAGCGCAGTGGTGTCGCCCTCGGTCGTCGGATTGGTGGCGATAATCACTTCCGTAATTTTTTCCTGGGTGATGCGCTTAACCAATTCGCTTATTTTTAAGGGTACAATTTCCCGGCTTAAGGAAATTACTCCGCCTAAGACATGATAAAGGCCGTTAAAAGCCCGGGTTTTTTCGATGGAAATGATATCCAACGGTTCCTCAACAACGCAGATAATTTTAGAGTTTCTTTTAATATCCTGGCAAATTTCGCACAAATCCTTTTCAGCAATATTGAAACACTTCCGGCAAAAACCTAGTTGCTGGATGGCTAAGAGATTTTCGGCAAATTCCGCCAGTCGAATCTTATCCTGCTTAAAAAGATACAAAACCAAACGCTCGGCCATTTTAGGGCCGATGGAAGGCAAGGCGGAAAAATTTTCAATCAGTTTTTTAAAAGCTTTGGGAAACATAGGTAATTTTTAAATTTTTAATTTTGTAATTTTATAAATAATGTTTTAATTTTTAATGTTTAAAAATTTATAAATTAATATTTATTTAAAAATTAAAAATTGGAAATTAAAAATTTTATTCCGTGTGCGCTCTTTCCAATGATTTGAAAGAAGTAATTCTTTCATCAAAATAAAGCGAAACTCGGCCGACCGGACCGTTGCGGTGCTTGGCGATATGCAATTCAATGATATTTTTATTCGGCGTGTCCGGTTTTTCGCGGTCTTCACGGTAAAGGAAGATGACGATGTCCGCGTCTTGTTCAATAGAGCCGGATTCGCGCAAATCGGACAGTTTGGGAATTTGCGGGCTGCGAGATTCGACGGCGCGGGACAATTGAGACAAAGCAATAATTGGAATATTTAGTTCGCGCGCCAATTGTTTGAGGGCCCGGGAAATTTCAGAAATTTCATTCACACGGTTATCGCCGCCGGAACGGCCTTCCATCAATTGCAGATAATCAATAATAATCACGCCGACATTGTGTTCCGCTTGCAGCCGGCGGGCCATCGTGCGCATTTCCATCACATTGGAAGAGCCGGCATCGTCGATGAAAATCGGCGCTTCGCTCAAAATACCCATCGCCTCGCCGATCTTTTGGAAATCATCGTCTTCGCCTTCGGATTTTAACCGGCCGGTACGTAGCCGCCAAAGATCTACTCCGGATTGGGCGGCCAGCATCCTGTCAATCAACTGGTCAGAAGACATTTCCAAGGAAAATACGCCAATGGGTACTTTTTGTTGGACAGCCATTTGACGGGCCAAATCCAAAGCCAGGGAAGTTTTTCCGATTGATGGGCGGGAGGCAATGATGACCAGGTCAGATTTTTGAAAACCGGCTAAAAGATTGTCCAGATCAGGAAAGCCGCAGGGGACACCGCGCAATTTGTGGTCGCCTTTATGCAATTCATCAATCCGATTGAAAGCCGATTCCAAAATAGATTTAATCGAGACAAAATCCTGCTTGATATATTTTTGCGAAACAGTGAAAAGTTTTTGTTCGGCTTCGTCCAGGATTTTTTCCACGTCTTCCGATTCTTTGTAGCCCATTTCAGTAATTTCGCCAGAAGCAGTAATTAATTTGCGCAAGGTCGATTTTTTCTGGACCACTTTGGCGTAATGTTCCACATTGGAACTGGACGGCACGGAATTAACCAGAGAAGTAAGATAGCTCGAGCCGCCGACTTTATCCAATTGGTTTTTTTCTTCCAGGCGGTTGGATAAACTCAAAACATCTATCGGTTCGCGTTTTTCGTAAAGTTCCACCATAGCTTCGTAAATCAGGTTATGGTCGTCTTTATAAAAATCACCGACGCGTATCAAATTAGCCACACGGATAATCGCGTCCTTATCAAGCATCAAAGAACCCAAAACCGATCTTTCCGCCTCGATATTTTGCGGTGGAACTTTTAAATTATCCATAATTGTCTGCGAGCGGAGCGAGTAGCAACAATTATGAGATCTCGCACCAATTCGCTTATTAAAATTTTGTATTTTTTAAAGACTAAGCCGCAGGCGAATTAACAATAAAAGCTTAAAAGTAACTGCATATTTTATTGGAATTGGTTGCGGGGGTCGTTAACGTTTTATCAGTATATTAAATATCGTCCATAAAATCAACTTGTTTTCTACCCAGTTTATGCGGTAATTATGCACAATCAAAAAGCACAAATACAATTTTATTAGACACTATCGTATACTGTAATGCGGGAGTAAAATTAGGGGTTTGTTTTTTTATTTTGATAGTGATGTAAAATTTGGCATATGCGAGATTTTACATATTTAATATTTATTTAGAATTTCTTTTATTTCTCTTAAGCTTTTAGTTTGTACTAATTTTTTGCGTATTTCAGCAGCGCCAGGGAAGTCCCGGACATACCAGGCCAAATGTTTGCGAATTTCAAAAGCGCCGGCTTGGGGCTTGTCTTTATAAATGAGTTTGGAATGTTCCAAGATGACTTTTTTTGTCTTTTCGAAATCATACCTCTCTGTCGCTTCGCGACATCTCTCCTTGATAAGGAGAGAAGGATTTTGTGAAAGATTTTTAATTTCATCAAATATCCACGGCCGGCCCAAAACTCCCCGGCCGATGCCCAGGCCATCAATTTCCGGGTATTTGATTAAAATTTCCTGGGCTTGTTCGGGCGTCGTAGTTCCGCCATTAAGCAGAACAATTTTGGCCGGAACAATTTTTTTAATTTTTTGCGCCAGGGCGTAATCCACTGTGCCTCCGAAGCCGCCTTCATATGTCCGGCCATGAACCATAATCGCAGAAAAATTTAAATCCTTAATCTTTTCGATAAATTTTAATGCAGAAATATTCCGTACACCAGCACGGATTTTAATAGAAATGGGGAGTGTCGTATTTTGCAAAACCGCTGCAATAATTTTTCGAGCTGATTTAATATCCAACATTAAAGCACAACCGGAACCGTGCGCAAAAACTTTTTTGGCCGGACAGCCGAAATTAATATCAATGCCGTCGGGCTTAATTTTTTCTGAAACAATTCTGGCCGCCTTGGCGAAATGTTCCGGATTCTTGCCAAAAAGTTGGACGACAAAGGGCCGTTCTTTCTTGTTGAATTTTAATAACTCCAGAGTTTTTTCCGGCTTAAAATATAGTGCCGAAACGCTGGCCATTTCGCTATAAACCACATCCGCGCCGTATTTCCGGCAGATTTGGCGAAAAGCACTGTCGGTAATGCCGGCCATGGGAGCCAGAGCTAAAATCGGCTTATTGATTTTTTTCCAAAAACTTTTTTGCATATAATTAAATCCCGTTAAGCGCAAGGTAACATTAGAACTAAGTTTATATTTTTGCCTATAAATTAGGAAGAAGTTTAAGAAGTTCTTTGTGAAGTTTTTGTGTATTAGATGCTACAAACTGGGTAGTCTCTTTGTCATTCTGCGGCTGTCCTGAAAAATCAGTGATGATAGCGCCGGCCTCTCTGGCGATAATTTTTCCAGCTATATAATCGTACAGTTCATTGTCATTATTAATTATAGCTTCTATTTTTCCCGATGCCAGAAGGCAATAATCGAAAGCGGGAGACCAATTTCTCAAGTATCTTTTTGTATTTAAAGAAAATAGTTTTTTCAATAATTCAAGTTCAAGGCGACGCTCATTAATATATCCGCAAGTATAAGATACGGTAGATTTTTCCATTAGTGATTCCTGGCTTACGGAAATTTTTGTCTCATCGCAAAAAGCTCCCTTACCTTCTTCGGCAAAATAAGTTTTATCCAGCAGGGGTATATAAATAACTCCTGCGATACATCGGTTGTCTTGCAAGAGGCCGATACTTACTGAAAAATTAGGTATGCCTAAAGTAAAATTGTTCGTTCCATCGAGCGGATCAACGATAAACGTATATGCCGATTTTTTATCGATATTTCCAGCTTCTTCTGAAAAAATATTGTAACTTGGAAATTTTTCAGAAAGAATTTTCAAGATAGCCCTTTCCGATTCAAGGTCGGCTTTTGTTCGAAAATCAACTATAGTTGATTTTTGTTCAATCTCAAGGACTTCTCCGAAATATTTTCTGGCTATTTTTCCGCCCGCCTTAGCTGCTGCAATAATATCATCTATCATGCTTTTTCAAATTTATTTTTTCTTTATCGTATAGCCGCCATCTTTATCATCCTCTACCAAATATCCCAATTTTTCAATTTTCTGCCGTAAATCGTCGGAAGATGCAAAATCTTTATTTTCCCGTACTTTTTTGCGTTCTTCCGCCAGTTGGGTTATTTCTTCCGGGATTTCTTTTTTTTCTAAAATTAAACCCAAAACTTTGGCGAAATCTTCCAAGAGTAATTTAACTTCCGTCGGATTGCCCAAGAGTTTTTCGGCCATCATCTTGTTGCCATCGCTGACTAATTTTAAAATTACCGCTAGCGCTTTAGGCGTATTCAAATCATCATCCATGGCAATTACAAATGCTTGCTTGTAAGTATCCAGTGTAAAATTGGCCAATTTCGCTTCTTCAATTTTCGGTTCGTAAGAAAATAATTGGGTATAAAAATTATTGATGCTTTCTAAATTAGTCTTAGATTGATTCAAGGAATTTTCGCTGAAATCAATCACACTGCGATAATGGGAACTGGCAATCCAAAGGCGGATCGTCATCGCATCATTTTTTTTGAGAGCATCCTTGATGGTCGTAAAGTTTCCCAGGCTTTTGCTCATCTTGACTCCATCCACGTTGACCATATTCCACAGTGCCCAATAGTTGGCCATTTTTTCTCCGAAATAAGCTTCGCTTTGAGCGATTTCGTTTTCGTTATGCGGAAAGGCGTTTTCATTGCCGCCGCCATGGATATCAAAAGTAGTTTCGCCCAGAAGATCAAAAGACATGACGGAACATTCAATGTGCCAGCCGGGATAACCGGTTCCCCATGGGCTTTCCCATTTAAGAATATGTCCGACGGGAGCTTTGATCCACAAGGCGAAATCCAAAGGATTTTTCTTTTCCGGATTAATTTCTATGCGCGCGCCGCTTTGCAAATCCTCGATTTTTTTGCCGGAAAGTTTGCCATAGTTGGGAAATTTTTCCACGGAAAAATAAACCGAACCGTTGACGGTATAAGCGTAACCACTGGTAATTAATTTTTCTACAAATTTAATAATTTGCGCGATGTATTGGGTCGGCCGGGGATAGAAGTTGGCCGGCTTGATATTGAGCGCCTGAAAATCTTCTTGGCAAGATTCAATATATTTATTGGCAATTTCCAATGGATCAATTTTTTCCGCCTTGGCTTTTTTTTCAATTTTATCCTCACCGATCTCGGCATCGTTCACCATGTGTCCGACATCGGTATAATTCATAATAAAGCGGACTTCGTAGCCGGAATATTCCAGATATTTTCTTAAAATATCCATGGCCACATAACCGCGGGCATGACCCAGGTGGCAATGATCATAAACTGTCGGACCGCAAACATACATTCCAACCTTACCTTCATTGATTGGCTTAAATTCCTCCTTCTTTTTTGTCAGAGAATTATATAATTTCAACATGAGTCTTTACTTTAAAAACTACAAACTATGAACCACAAACTACCAACTAATCTAGAGCCACTTCTTAACTTTAAAAATCGTCATCGTAACCGAGACGATAAGGATCATAATGGAAATGTGAATCCAAAAGCCGTAAGGATTGTCGCCGAAAGGGATGTTGGCGCTCATGGCCAGGATATTGGAATAAACCGTGATGGGTAAAAATATAGCTGAAAAAATCGTCAAAACTTTCATGGTCATGTCCAGCTTGTTGGAGAGCAAGGAATTGTTGGTGGCTTCCAGCGATTCGATGGTTTCCTTGGCGCTTTCCAAATTATTCCAGATGCGGATATTAGTGCCGATTAAATCCTGAAAGTAAGGCTTGAGCGCCGGTTCGATAAAACGATAATCGGTTTTTGTCAGAGATTCGAGCACAGCCCGCTGCGGTTTCATAGTGCGGCGGAAATTGAGGATATCTCTTTTGGCCAAAGACAATTCCAAGACCATTTCTTTCTCATGATCGGCAAAAATTTCTTTTTCGATATAATCCAATTTTTCGGAAATATGGTCCAGCTTAGGGAAGCAGGAATCAAAAAGCATTTCGATGATATGGTGCAGTAAGGCGCCGGGAGATTCATTCATATAAACGTCTCTTTTAGCCGGACTGCTTTTCAAGGTTTTCAAAAAATCGGTCAGCGGCGGAATTTCTTTGTGATGGGCAGTAATCAGCGTATGTTCATTGATAACAATATCGACCTCTCCCGGATGGGTAGTGCGGGATTCCAGATCAAAAAGCGGAATATGGATGGCGAGATAAAGGCAGGTTTCATATTCGGCGGCTTTTGGCCGAATGGTTGGAGTGGAAAATTCTTCCAGTACCAGCGGATGCAGGTTGTAATGTTTTTTTAAATACAAAACATCATCGGCGCCCGGCGCTTCAAAATCCAGCCAGGTTAATTTTTCGGATTTAACTTCATGCATAAATATTTACCCCGTTAAATCCAGCTTCACTGGAATCCCGATAGTTCGGGATTATTTAACTGGGCGAATTATTTTTTACCCTCTTATTCTATCAAGAAAAGGTTTTTTTGACAAAAAGAATTGTTCTGCGTTAAACTAGAGTAAACATTATGAAAAAAGCGGTTTTGTTTCTGATTAAATTTTACCAAAAAACTTTTTCCCTAGACCACGGATTTTTATCTTTTTTTTATGGCGAAAGATTATGCCGGTTCCACCCGACTTGCAGCCAATACACATATGATGCTATTTTCAAATACGGCGTTTTAAAAGGTAGTTGGCTGGGAATCAAAAGGATCGCCCGCTGCCATCCTTGGAACCCCGGGGGATATGATCCGATGAAATAGTTTCTAACGTTCTTAACGTTCATAAAGTTTGTAAAGTTAAGGAGAGGGAGTTCTTTATTACTGAATAAGGAGGTGAAAAATGACGATTACAGATACAAATGAGAAGGATATGGGCGAAAATGTTCCTGGCGTGCGAATTGGTAATTGCAAAATAGCCCCTCGCTTTGTTATCGGTGGATGCAAGGGCATTCGAAAATCAATGGGGACGAAAATATGCCAAGGTTGTTACTTTAACTTTGAGAAAAAAAATCTCAACAGATAACAACACGATGGCAGTTAACAAGGGGCGCGGATTGAACCTTAAATCCGGCCCTTTTTTATTTTTATTCTTTTTGGTATAATTTATTCAGGTAAAAAATATGAATATTAAAATGCCCACCGAAGGCGGATCTGTCCTTGGCGGAAAAAAAATCAGTTATCTGGTGGCGTTGATTGCTGTAGTACTGATTCTTTCCGGCTGCTGGAAAAAACCTGCGACTAATCAAACCGCCCAAGAAGAATCGACCGGGGCTAAAGTGGTCAATTCTATTAAAGACGCGATGGGTTTGGGGCAAAAAATGGAATGCGCCTACGAAATGGGTATCGGAGCCGATAAGTTTGTTTCTAAAGTTTGGACGGAAGGCAAAAAATATCGCGGCGAAACCGTGATTTCCGGCCAGAAAAACCTTTCGCTTTTTGACGGTGAAGATTTGATGTACAACTGGGTGGAAGGCAGCGTTGCTGGTACGAAAATTTCCGTTAAATGCATGAAAGAAATAGGCGATAGCTTTTCTAAACCGACCGAAGACAAAGCTACTCCGTCGGAAGATTTAGGAGAAAATGCTTTTGACGATGTGCCGGAAGCCAATTGCCAGCCGGTCTCTGCGATAGATTTCTCCGTGCCTAGTGAAATTACTTTTACCGACCAATGCGCGCAACTCAAAACTCAGATGGAAAGCATTAAAAAGATGCAGGAAAATCTGCCGAAGAATATAAATCTTCCAGAGGGCACTAATGTTCCGGAAATGCCGACGGATATTAGCTTAAAAGCAAGGCAATAAAAGTCTTTAGCAGTTTATTTATTAAGGACCGTCCTCGAATCGAGGACGGTCCTTAATTTTGCTCTTGACAAGAAAATAAGCATGGTTTAAACTGTAAATTAGCACTCGGACTTGACGACTGCTAAGAGGGTGATATAATGGAGTATATGAATCCCGCACTAACTTTGCACGGGGATTAGGGCATGTAGATTCATTTAGTTTTAACAAAAAGATAATTTTAAATTTTATAAATAGTTTTTAACAGAAGGTAATCCACCAGTTTTACTGGTGAGACTCGAATAG
>CAYTIK010000024.1:0-15358 GCA_964438025.1 uncultured Bdellovibrionales bacterium | reverse complement strand
TTAAAATAATCGCCACGTCTTCCACTGATTTGGCAAAAGGGCCGATTTGATCAAGGCTGGAAGCCATAGCCATAGCACCATAGCGAGAAACTCGTCCATAAGTTGGCTTAAGGCCGACAATCCCGCAAAAAGATGCTGGTTGCCTGATTGACCCTCCCGTGTCAGTTCCCAACGACCACACTGCTTCATCGGCTGCTACGGATACCGCTGAACCACCCGATGATCCACCTGGCACTCTTTTTAAATCAGCGGGATTTTTGCTTGGACCATAGGCGCTATTCTCCGTGGATGATCCCATGGCAAATTCGTCCAAATTAGTTTTGCCTAAAATAACCGCACCCGCTGCTTTTAATTTAATAATGACTGTCGCGTCATAGGGAGCAATATAATTATCTAAAATTTTCGAGCCCGCCGTTGCGCGAATACCCTTCACGCAAAGAATATCTTTAATGGAACCGGGAATACCTTCTAAAGTTCCGATCTCTTTCCCTTGAGCAATTTTTTCATCCACCTTTCTGGCCTGCTCCAAGGCTAAATCCGGAGTTAAAGTCAAATAAGCCAAAATATCTTTGTCTTTTTCGGCAATCCGCGCCAAATATTCTTCCGTCAATTGGACGGCCGTAATTTCTTTGTTTTTTAATTTTTCGTGCAGTTCTTTAATCATAATTATAGAATTGAGAATTGTGAATTTAGAATTTGGAATAATCTAAAATTCTAAATTCTTTATTCCAGATTCCCATTCAAAATTCAAAATACTAAATTCGGAATTCCTACTTTAAAAAATACTTTTTACTTTGTCATAACGCTCTTTTTTCTCCGGAAATAAGTCTATTATTTTATCTTTACTTTCAAAGTCATCTGCCTTATCTATCCGGGTAATATTTTGTAATCCGGCAATGTGCGCTGTTGGTTCGACGCCGGTTACATTCACTTCTTTGAGTTGCTCCACCCAATTCAAAATCGCCGATATCTCTTTTTGATATTTGTCCACCTCTTTTTCACTTAGTCCGATCCTGGCCAGTTCGGCGATGTGTTTTACTTCTTTTTGAGAAATCATGCGTTTTAATTTATTCGTACATTCGTATAAAATTCGTAATTCGTAAAGATTACAACATTTTCTTAAATTCCTCCTCACTAATAATTTTGACCCCTAATTTTTTCGCTTTCGCATATTTCGATCCCGGATTATTTCCCGCTAAAACATAGTCGGTTTTCGCGCTTACGGATGAAGAAATGTCGCCGCCGGCTCTTCTAATCATATCTTTGGCTTCGTCTCTTGTAAAGCCGTTTAATTCTCCGGTCAAAACGAAAGTTTTGCCCTGTAATTTTCGCCCCGTGGCTTGCGGCTCGGACAACGAAATTTTTACTCCCAAGGTTTTCATTTTTTTAAGCATTTCCAAATTTTTCCGATTATTAAACCACAAATTCAAACTTTCGGCCGACTTTTCTCCAATACCTTTAATATCCGTCCAATCTTCTTTGCGTATTTCAGGAAATTTTAAAATAACATCACTTAAGTTTGAAAATTGAAAATTGCCACCGCCTTGGCGGGGTCCCGCTGTAGCGGGAAAAATTGAAAATTTCGTATTAATTGTCCTGGCAATTAATACGGCCGTCTCCTCTCCTACATGCCTAATCCCTAAAGCATAAAGAAACTTTTCCAAACTTATTTTTTTATTCTTGGCAATCGCTGCAATGATATTTTGGGCCGATTTAGCCGCAAACCTTTCTAAAGGCTCCAAATCGCTTTTCTGCAAAGCAAAAATATCTGCCGCTTGCTTGATCAAGCCTTCATTTATCAATTGTTCTACGATTTTTTCACCCAAACCTTCTATGTTAAAACCTTTTTTAGAAACAAAATGGATGATCTCTTCCTCTTTTATGGCCAAACAATTTTTATTCAGACAATAATAATTGGCACTCTCTTTTTGCGTTTTTTGATTGATAATCTCCCTAGTTAATGCTCCGCCGCAAATCGGACAAACACTGGGCATCCGGAATTTTTTTTCCTTGCCTGTCCTTAAATTTTTTATCACCTCCACGACTTCCGGAATCACATCGCCGGCTTTGTGAATCACCACTGTATCCCCGATTTTTAATTCCAGCCGCTTAATTTCATCCGCGTTGTGCAATGTGGCCTTGCCCACCAGTGAACCGGCCACGCGCACCGGACGCAATTTGGCCACCGGGGTTATGGCCCCGGTGCGGCCCACTTGCAATTGGATATCCTCTACTATCGTGGTTGCTTTTTCCGCCGGAAATTTATAGGCTATTCCCCAGCGGGGCGCTTTACCGGTATAACCTAAAGTTTCTTGAATTTGACGGGAATTGACTTTAATCACTACCCCATCAATGCCATAGGCTTCCTGTTCTTTTTTTGCAGTCCATTTCTGATAATAATCGTTTACTTCGGCAATATTTCGACAATATTGATAATCCGGATTAGTTTTAAAGCCTAATTTTTTTAAAAATTCCAATTCTTCTGTCTGTTTAGCTGGAATCTGATTTTTATCCTCTAAATATTCTAGATCATAAATAAAACTGTTTAATTTTCTCTCAGCCACAACTTGTGGATCCAGTTGACGGATAGAACCGGCGGCGGCATTACGCGAATTGGCGAAAAGCGGCTCATTTTTCTTTTTTCTGTCTTGATTAATCCTGGCCAATTCTTTTTTGGCTAAATAACATTCGCCCACTACAATACAGGAAATTGGCTGATTCAGCCTAAGAGGAATGCTTTGAATCGTTTTTAAATTGGCCGTCACATCTTCTCCAATAATTCCATCTCCCCGCGTCGCACCTTGGACAAAAATACCTTTTTCATACGTTAAAATTACTTTCAGGCCGTCAATTTTCAGCTCGCAGCAATAATCTACGGAATTTTGAATTTTGTCCGCCAGCTGGCGGATTGAATTTTGTTTAGAATTTAGAAATCCTGCCTGCCGGTAAGCAAGGTCAGATTTAGAAATTAAGCGTAGCGCCTTCTCTTCCCACTTTTTGAGTTCCGCAAAATCAAAAACATCATCAAAGGACCATTGGCGGACTGCGTGTTTCACTTTGACGAATTTATCGAGAGGCTGACCGCCCACTCTTTGCGTCGGACTGTAAGCCAATTTGAATTGGGGAAAGTTTTTTTCCAGCTCCCGCAATTCTGCCATCAGGGAACTATAAACCTCATCCGTTACTTCCGGATTATTCAAAACGTGATATTGATACCGCAATCGGTCGATTTCTTGACTAAGTTTATCTATTCTAATCTTAGCTTCTTTAGAGCTTAAATTATGCATACTCAAATTATAGCATAAAAATTACCCCCTTTAAGATCTTTCAGCCTTACGAAAGACTCGGGAACAAATTCCGTTAAAAAATTAAAATATTATAAACTTTTCCGCCTTAGCGTAGCAAAATGCTATAAATCCGAGACGAAATGAATGTAAAAAAACTTCTCTTAAAGCGTCAGCGTCTTGAGAAGTTTTAATGAATGAGTCCGAATTTATCATTTTACGAGCTGGGCGGGATTTTCTTAGCCCACCTTCTTTTTAAAAAGAAGGTGGAAAATTAAAATTAATCCGGCCAATACTCGGCGCTGGGAGGAGTAAAATAGGTAATTCCATTGCTACCACCAATCCATCTGGCCACTCCTTTGGAAATTCTGAATTCATCAATATAACCTTCAAAATAATAATTGCTGGCGTACCTGCCTATTTCCAGATTAGCTGAAACATTAGGGAAGGCTACGTCAGAATTCCAAGTATCTTGTTGAGTTCCATTTTTAAAAGTGTAAAAAGTATTACCTTTTCTTACTATTGCTAAATGCACCCAATCATTCAAAGTAGTTGAACCCATTGATTTTCCACTAGCAATATTCCAGGAGTTGCCGTTACTGGAAGCATAAAAATATAAATTGGCACCGGATTTATATCCGGCCAAAAAAGAATTATACCCGGTTGCCGTATTTTGTCTTTGCAGTGTAGGTCTGGCATCTGCGCCATCTGTCCTGTATTCCCACCAATCAAGCGTAAAATCTCCACTTCCGAAATCCCAATCATCACTCTCTGGCGCAGAAAGATAGTCTCCGTTGCCGTCAAACTCAGCGCTCGCTCCGCTACCAAATTTCCTTTCAGAAGCCGAATCTGTCGCATCGCCTTGAGCATCTATCGGATTATGATTATTATAGTAAAAAGAGGAGTCTTCAAAATCGCCATTGCTGTTTTTACCGTTAAGATGGAGCAATAATTTTGTCGCTCCCAAAAATACATCTTCCTCTATCGCTCTGGTTTCCAATTTGGTTGTGCCGATGGATTTGATGATTTTTACTTTAGAAATTAACGTATTGCAGTCTGCGATATAGGGATTCCCGGTTTCGTTACTTTTGAATCTCATGACATTCTCATTGGAAGTATAAGTCACCCTTCCTCCAGAACAATTTCCGGAACCATTAATATCCCTTAACGTTTTATCAAAATTACTTTTGAAATATTGCAGCGTTTTTTCCATCCCGCTTTCGGCTATTTGAAAAGCCGTCGTGGAATTACCGGTGGAGATGGAAACTTTTCTTTCGATAGCTGCCGTGGCAATAATGCCGATAGTGGCGATTGCCAAAATAAACATAATAATCAAAGCAAAAACCGCGACTGAACCTTTGAATATTCTTTTTTTATTTCTAATTGGAAACATATTTTTAAATTCCGGCTTTATAATAATCTCTCAAGGAAACTGAGCTTTGAATTCTCACTCGATCCTTTGCACAACTGTAAGCATTTTGGCAAATTGACAGTGATATGGTGACTTTTCCCATTTCTCCGCTACTTTTAGATGAAATAGCACGAAAAGGTATTGTATTTTCAACATAAAAAGCTGCCATTGGATTTAGAGAAAAACTTTGATTTTTACACCAAGCTGCCGTATCTTTTTCAAATTCTGCTCTTGCTTCCTTCGGTTCTGTCGGAGGAGGATTTTTGCTTCCGACGCTTATATTTCCACTTTGGATAGCATATTTAAAACATTTACTCTGGGAATAATCATAAACTATCAAACTACTTGCTGACGGATTTTCCTGCACACTGCTGGTCCGCAAAATCTTCGCCATTTGATTCATGATAAATTGGGCGTCTTCCAGGTTTTTTTGCGTGATTCTAGCCGTACGATAACCACCGATGGACCCGGAAAATATCCCAGACACTGCCAACATCATCAGCGCGAAAATAAAAACCGCGATGATAATTTCGATGAAAGTAAACCCCCTCTGTTTTTTCTTAATATTCAACATATTATTCTCCGCCCCATTTAGTCAAGGTTATAATTGCGTAAACGCATTTATTAGCCGTATTACAATCATTCACGCCTGGAAAACTGTCTTTTTCCCAAATAACCATACTGGTAATATTTTTAGTGTCCGTACCTGTTATCGTAATTCTCCGGGAAAATTTAGTTGCCGAGCCGATACCATCATGATTATAAAAGCTATTACCATAATAAAGAATAACGCTCGTTGCTTTACAAGTATCATCATTATAATCAATCGTGCCAGAATTAATTCCAGCGAAAACCGTCCTCTTTTTCGCCCAATTATTATCCCGGATATTTTTCACCAATTCCACCCCTTCCTGCGCCAAACCAGCCGCGATGATAGCGTCCCGGCTTTCCATGGAATGATTGATGCTTTTAGTTATAACTTGGATAAAAACCACCAAAGAAGTAGATAAAATAAAAACCACTAACATTACTTCCATTAAAGAAAATCCCTGCCTTGCCACTTGCCTACCGGCAGGCAGGATAGATATGGCTTTTTTATTTTTTATTTTTCGCCAATTATTTTTCATTGGTTTTAAAATAAATTAGCAGCCACTTAATTGTTCCTTAACTATGCCGGAAGCATAAACACAAACGTGAAAATTGCTCGAGCCTTTTGTTAGTTGAATATCCGCTGAAGATCCAACAGAAAAAGGAACGCTAAATCTGATATTTCCACTATTGGAAAATGTTACGCCATTTTTAAGAGAATAGTTTTGAATTTTGCAAGCAGTAACTCCCGAATAGTTAGCAAAGCCATAACTTGATGCTAATGGAGTTCTCCAAACAAAAGTAAAACTGCAATCAGTCGAACCGGCCGTAAGACTTTTTCCCGTCAGAGCGTAATTTTGCGCTTCCCGCACTACGGCCGCTACTTCTCTGGCGGCTGTTTCTACCGCTTTCTTTTCCCGCAAAGCATTCATGGAAATCAAAGTCACTGATGTCATTATCCCTATAATCGCCACTGTTACCATTAGCTCAACTAGAGAAAAACCCTGCCTACCGACAGGCATGGCTTGTTTGTTTTTATTTATTTTTTGCATAATTTAAAAAAACCAATTTGACAATGCGGGAAAAAATTCAAAAGCCAAAATTATAATTACCGCTCCGGAAACTAAAAAGGGCCCGAAAGGAATCTGGCTTTTCAGAGTTTTTTTCTTGGCGATAACCAGAGAAATTCCTACGATCGAACCTAAAAGAAAGGCCAGCATTAAGGCCGGCAGGATTCGCGACCAGCCGAGCGCCAAGCCGATCAAGAGTGCCAAATAGACATCTCCCACTCCCATCCATTTTTCTTTCGAACCAAAAGAGAGTGCGAAGAAAAAAATAAAAGCTAAAAGTCCTCCCAGATTTCCGGAAAATATCCGGGAAGAAAAAATCTCTTGTCCGGGAATAAAATTCAATCCATCCAGGATTAACAAAAAAACAAACGTCCAAACCACCGCCAGCCACAGTACCGGCATGGGAATTTCCAAATGTTTCAGGTCAAAAACGAAGATAACCAAGAGCGCCGAAAAAAATCCCAAATAGAAAATAACTTCCAGCCAATTAGTCAAACTGCCTGCTCCCAAAAACACTCCAGCCACAGCCACAAAAATTATGCCGGTCGTTAATTCCACCAAAGGGTACTGCCAAGAAATTTTTTTTTGGCAATCCCGGCACTGGGCCTCTAAAAGCAAAAAACTTAACAGCGGAATATTATCATACCAGCGGATTAATTTTTGACACTTAGGACAATGCGACCGCCCCAAAAAGCTTTCGGCCAGATTCAGCCGGCAAATCACAACATTCAAAAAACTGCCAATAATCAGACCAAAAAGAAAGAAGATAATCATCATGCTTTTTTATTTTTTGCAAATCAGCCAACTTGCTTAATTTTACTGAAAATTTATGAATTTTAATCGCACCTTCCAGAAGCACAGGTGCATCTGAGATTACCAGATGAATCGCCATTCGTATTTATCTGAAAATCACAATTAGCCGAAAAATTCCCTCCGGCTACATAAGAATAACTCCCTTGAAGCTGTGGCCAACGAGCCTTGGGCAGGCTGCTGCAAACAATTTTATTCCCATCTTCGGTATTGCCGACAGGAACATTTACTGGATTGCCAGAATCATTGCAAGAGACTATCGCTAAAATAGCGCCCTTTAAGCTTGTTTTGGTATTATTCAGACGCGCGTTCCTTTTTGTTTGAACAGTGCTGGCTATAATCACTAACGCCAAAATCGCAATAATCATAATGACAATCATCAATTCGATTAAAGTAAAACCCTTTTTTTTATTTATCATGTTTATATAAATATTTTCCTATCTTAATTAAAAACTTTATTTGCTTGCCAATTATAAAAATTAGCAAGCATAAAAATTTTCTAACATTATTAACAGCCAGTCCCTGCAAACGTTACGCCCGTTTGGCCCAATGTTCCAACACAATTCCCTCCTGTAGCTGCAGCTGCTGTAGCTGCCCCAGCGGAAATTTCGCCGCTAGCACATGCTATAGGAGTAGTAATAGTTCCTGATGTATTGCCAGCCGGCCAAGTTGGAATTACAGGGGTAGTCATGTCGCAGCCAGAAACTGCCGCTGCATTTAAACTAGAAGTTGTTGCTTTAAATTCAGCCATTCTGGCTCTTTGTCTGGCTGATGATAAACTCACCAATACGATTGATGCTAAAATTCCGATAATCGCGATGACAATCAATAATTCAATCAAAGTAAAACCTTTCTTCTTTTTTGTTTTTTTCTTTTTTGCCATATTTCACCACCTTTCTAGTTTATTCCACGTCCCGAATATTCGGGATTTGACGCGGATTTTTATTTTATTTTTTAAAACTTAACCGTATAATTTTTTTCGCTAATGTTCCTGTATTTTTATGCCTTTATTATACCAAAAAAACTCCAACTAGCAAATCAAGTAATCTGGCTCGCCACGTTGTAAATTGGCATCAAAATAGAGAAGACTAGGAAACCAACCGCGGTTCCGATAATAATCATAATAAAAGGTTCCAGTAGCACGGCCAGATTTTTGGTGGCTGTTTCCGTTTCCTGCTCATAAAAAGTGGAAATATGGTGTAGCACCAAATCCAGCTGGCCGGTTTCTTCCCCGACGCGGATCATCTGGGAAACAATTGGCGGAATAAGTTCGGATTTTTGAAAAATCTTGTTCATACTCCCGCCGATTTTTAATTCATAAGCCACCCGCAAAAAAAGTTCCTCATAAACTAAATTGTTCACCACTGAACTGGAAAGCGTTACTGCCCGGATAATCGGGATCCCACCTTTAAGTAGAATGGCTAGATTTTCTGTAAAACGCATCAAATAAATGCCCTGAAAAATCACTCCAAAAACAGGCAATTTAGTTTTGAGGCGATCTATTTTTTCTTTCCCTTCTTTAGTTTCCATAAAAACGAATGCTCCCAGAACAGCTCCGATTATTCCTAAAAGGGCTACCCACCAATAAACTGCCATAATATCGCTAAGGGCTATCATGACTTTCGTGTACCAAGGAAAATCCACTCCCATATCTTTGATAACCATGGTCAGCTTGGGAATAATGAAGGCCAGAAAAATAAAACCAATCGCGAAAAAAACCGCCATGACCACAGCTGGATAAATGAAAGCGGAACTTATTTTTTTGGAAAGATTATAGTTTTTTTCGATATTATCCGCTACATATTCCACCGACTGCTTCAGATTTCCGGAAGTTTCTCCTGTCTTGATGATATTCACCGCCAGATTGGAAAAAATTTCCGGTTTTTTCTTCAGCGCATCGGAAAGTGGCAGGCCATCCTGGATATCATTGACAATCTCTTCGATGACTGTCTTAAAAAAGGGATTTTTCACCTGCTCTTTGATCGCCGAAAGCGCATAAATAATCGGCACTCGCGCTTCAATCAAAATAGCCAATTGGCGGAAAAATATCATCAGCTCTTTCACGTTTATCCGGTTGGCATATTTCCGAAAAATATTCAGCAAAGAGATCTTTTTCTTTTCTTCATTTAACGCAATCGGAAAAAATCCATTTTTTTGAATCAATTCCAGCGCTAAATTCCGGCTCACAGCTTCCACCGTGCCTTCTTTTATTTCTCCAGTTTTACTTTTGGCCCTAAAAAAGAATTTCATAATCTAGGCTTTCTAAAATTTACCCAATAAAATTTTAAAGTTTTTTTCGTCGCGCACATATTTCAAGGCTTCTTCCTGGATCACCAAGCCTTCCCGAACCAAATTAGCCAATGAGCGGTCGAGCGTAATCATCCCTTGCTCCATGCTAGTTTCGATGACATTATTTATCTGATAAACTTTTTGCGACCGGATCAGATTTTCCACGGCGTTGTTCTTAATCATAATCTCCACGGCGGGAATTCTCCCGCCCTTAGCGAGCGGCATTAGGCGCTGGGAAATTACACCCAAGAGCGAACTAGCTAATTGAGAACGGATCTGATTTTGCTGATCTGGCGGAAAAACGTCAATAATTCTGTCGATAGTTTGCGAAGAATCATTGGTATGCAAAGTAGCAAAAATTAAATGCCCGGTTTCAGCTGCCGTGAGTGCCGTTCGGATGGTTTCTAGATCTCTCATTTCACCAATCAAGACCACATTGGCATCTTCGCGAAAAACTGACCGGAGCGCCGCTTCAAAAGAATGCGTGTCTTGATTGACTTCTCTCTGGCTGATGATGCATCTGTCCTGTTCGTAAATATATTCGATCGGATCTTCAATGGTCACGATGTGTTTTTCTTGAGTATGGTTAATTTCATTAATTAATGAAGCTAAAGTCGTTGATTTTCCTTGCCCGATCGGGCCGACTACCAGAAAAAGTCCTTGGGAAAATTTATTAAATTGATAGAGAATTTCCGGCATTTTTAATTGTTTCAGCGTTTTGATTTCCCGAGGCACCAAACGCATGGCCACACTCAAATAGCCTTGCTGAAAAAAGGCATTGACCCTGAATCGGGCCTTATCTTCAAAATTATAAGAAAAGTCCACTTGGCCATCTTTGATCAGTTTTTCCTTGTTTTCCGCACTTAATATAACTTCCCCCATGCTCCGCGTATCCGGAGGAGTCAATAAGCTGTCCTCTTTAAAAGGAATAAGTTTGCCGTCAATCCGGAAAGTTGGATATCTTCCAACGGTCAAATGCAAATCCGACGCTCCCTGTTGAGCCACTAATCTTAAAAGATTTTTTATTCTTTGTTCCGTGTGGATGATGCTCATTTTATTTTTCAGGAGCTAGAAGCTCCTTTTTTTATATATTTTTTTATTTTTTCTAAAACTTCTGACGGCGTAAAATGGGATTTTATCAGATAATCGTCCGCCCCTAACCCCAAACCTTCGTTGATGTTTTCTTTTTGGCTTAAATTAGTCAGGAGGATAACCGGGATATTTTTCAATTTTTCATTGCTCTTTATTTTTTTTAAAACCTGCAAACCGTCGACGTAGGGCATGATAATATCCAAGAGAACCAGGTCGGGAATTTCTTTTTCCAATTTGTTAATCGCCTCTGCTCCGTTTTCCGCTGGCAGGACTGCATAGCCTTCTTGGCTTAATTTCGTCTGATAAATGTCCATCACGAAAGAATCGTCTTCCACGATCATGATTTTTGGCTTTTTTTGATTTTCCTTATTCTCCATATGCTTATAATTAAAAATACTATTCTTCGTCAATCAGCAGCCCGATACTCCCTTCTGTCACACGCTCTACTTCTTCAATCGTAGTCATTCCCTTTAAAATTTTAAGGATCCCGTCTTGTTTCATAGTTATAATTTTTTCCTTGTCTCTTTCTTGAGTTAAAAGATTTTCATTTCCATTTTTTTCAATTATTATATTCTTCATAGCTTCACTGATTGGTATCACTTCGTAAATAGCGACCCTGCCTTTTAATCCCAGCTTGCCGCACTTCTCACAACCCTTACCTTTAAAAAAATGCAACCCGGCGTTTAAATCCAATTCATATTTTTTTATCTCTTCCGGTGGAATATTTTTTATCTCTGCCGCTATGTAATTTCTTATCGATTCAGAAACTTGGATTTCTTCCCGGCAATCCTCGCAAATCCTCCTCACTAATCGCTGGGCAATCACCATCCGCAATGAAGAAGCTAGCAAAAACGGTTCGACGCCCATATCAATCATGCGCGGGATCGCTCCGATAGCCGTATTCGTATGCAAGGTGGAAAGGACTAAATGGCCGGTCAGTGCCGCGTGTACCGAAAGCGCCGCTGTTTCCGAATCGCGGATTTCTCCGATCATTATTATATTAGGATCCTGGCGTAAGATATTGCGCAAGCCATTAGCAAAGGTATAGCCGATTTCCGGACTAATCTGGCTTTGATTAACTCCGCCAATATTATATTCAATCGGATCTTCCAGAGTAACAATATTTTTTTCTTCTTGATTGAGAATTTTTAGAGCCGCATAAAGCGTGGTGGATTTTCCCGATCCAGTCGGGCCGGTTATCAAGACCATACCGTAAGTCTCTCGGATAGCCAAAAGCAGTTTTTCCAATGACGATCCTAAAAGCCCTAAGGAATTCATATTGACTAACTGCTGGTCTTTTTCCAAAATTCTCATCACCAGTTTTTCTCCCGCTAAAACCGGCAGAGTTGAAACCCGGAAATCTACATCGCGGCTTTCCGCCTGATTTTCTTCTCCGATGCCCATTTCGCTGATTTTTAAATTAAATCGTCCGTCTTGCGGTTTCCTTTTTTCATCAATTTTTAAGTTAGCCATGATTTTAATCCGGGAAATCACCACTGGACCAATTTCTTTAGGCAAAATTAAACTTACATGCAAGACTCCATCCACCCGATATCTGACCCGATAATCTTTATCCGCTGGTTCAATATGAATATCGCTCGCCCGGCCTTCGATGGCATGGCTGATAATCACTTGCACCAGCTTGGCGACTGGCGCATCCTTTAAAATTTCTTCTTTGGAAATTTTTTTTTCTTCAGTTTCTTTTTTTATCTGAGCTTCTCCAATTGATGATTCGCTTTTGAAAGATTCTACCGCTTTTTTTACCATTTCTACCGGCGTCGCATAAATATCCAGCATCTTAGCAAAAACTTCCCGGGAAACTTCGTATATTTCCGCATTTAAACTTTCTTTTTTCACCACAAACCTGACAATATTAAGCGCATTCGTATCTTGTGGATTAAGCATGGCCACTTTTACTACGTTGGCTTTTTTGTCAAAAAACAAAATTCCGTGTTCTTTCGTAACATCCTGCGGGATCAAACCAGCCACCTCGTTTTTTATTTCTTTAGGAGGCTTTGTTAATTTTTTTATTGCATATAAATCAGACTGGCTGGAAAAATTATTTTTGGGTTCTTCCGCCACTGTTTGTTTTTCTTCTTTTATTTTGGCCATTAAATGTTTGCACTATTATTTTTCTTTCTTTTTAAGGAATAAAAGGGTTGCTTCTTCCATCTGTTTTACCGTCCGGGTCATTGGCCCCATTAATGGCTTTGCTTTTTATTTTAACTAGGGTTTCTTGATCAAATCTGTCCTGGCTGAAAAGATTTTCACCAATTTCTGTTTGCGAAACGATTTTTTTAAGATGATTAAAATCTAAGCCTAGCTCCACCTGCAAAAAATTCAAACTGGCGTTTTCTTTATTATCTTTAGGATAAGTTTTAATGATTTTTAAGTAAGCAACACCGTTGAATCTTTTTAGGCCGTCAAATTTCTTCAGCAAGATCATAATCTTTTCATAGCTGGCAAACAGATTGAAGCTGACCGTCTCAAAAACTGGTTTAGGATTCATGCCTCCCGATCTTTCTTGAGAAAGATTTGATCCGTCTCTCAAATTGGTTGGCGCCAAGACTCCCTCCGAAGGATCATTCTTTTTTTCTTCAATCGCGATGTCGCTCAATGAAATACCTTCCGCATAAGCGATGCTATTTAAATAATTCACCAAAAATTCATCGCCTCTGGATGGCGGAATATATCTTAAAACTAACTCTTGCTCTTCCAGATTACCAGCCAATTCCTGGCTTAACGATTCAATTTTTTTTGTTTTTTCATCCAAATCCGCTATCTCTTCCTTGAGGATTACTTGTTTTTCTCTGATTTCCAGAGTTTCAGAAATTTTTGGCCAAACAAAAGAACTGAAGAGAACTAGAAAAAGCCCCAAGGAAACGATATTTATGAAGAATTTTTTTTTCATTTTATTTTTTGTCTTTTATTGTTAACTCCAAAATAAATTCTATTTTTCCATCATCCCGCGTATTAGTCTTATTGACGGCTATCTCGGAGAAATAACTCATTTTTTTCAAACTGGCAATCTGATTGGCTACTAAGCCATAATGCTGCGCCACGCAAGTCAAATTTATCTGACCTTTTTCCTGATCAAAGATAAGGGCTTCGGCGTAAACGTCCGGAATAATAGCTTTTTCTATTTGTCCCAAGCTTTCCAAAGCATAGTTTTTTTCTTCTATCAGAGGTTTAGCTATTTCCAGGCGATTTTGAAAATCAAAAACGCTCTTCCCTTTTTCCAAAAGAGCGTTATATTTAGTTTCGTATTCGCTATTTTTTCTTTCCACATCCTGCACGAGCCAGCGATTATAGCTGAAAATTCCTGTGTAAACAAGGACTAGAGCGACCACAACTAGCAAAAAAACTCCCCATTCTCTGCCTAACGAACCGGCTGCAATGTTTTCTTCCTTAGTGGTTAGGTTTATATTAGCCATCTTTTTATTTTTATAATTTTATTCATTTTGATGTTCCTCTGCCCCTTTAAGCGCTAAACCCAACGCCACCGAAAATTTAGTCTTATTTTTGCTTAAAATCGGATCCAGACGATGATCGTAGCTCAAGCGGCTAAGCGGATTGCCAACAAAAGTCTTTATTTTCAAAGCTTGAGAAAAATAATTTTCAATGCCTTTCAATCCCGCTGTCCCTCCGGAAAGAATAACCCCATTTAATCGGCTGTTATCTTCACTCTTATAATAATTATACAACACTTTCCTGATTTCGCCAATAATGACTTCCAGCGTATTCAGATTAATCCCCAGATTCGAGTTAAAGAAATTTTCTCCCGAAATTTTCATCTGTTCGGCTCGTTTTTCATCCACTTGCAAACTGCTAGAAATCACCTTAGTTATGTCGTTTCCGCCCGCATCAATATTGCGGCTGGACTTGATAATTCCCTTCTCCACCAGGATTATATTGCAAACGACCGACCCAATTTCCGCAATGATGAAATTTCCCTGATCGTTACCGATCAAAGAACGTACCAGGGCAAAATTTTCCACTTCAATTGATTTGAGCCTTAACCCGACTTTTTCCATGACTTTTTCGCATTTTTCCACCCTGCTTTTAGAAGCTGCCACCAAAAGAATCTGTACTGTTTTTTCAGATTTTTTATTCGGTTGAATGGCAGCATTAGTTTTATCCGGATGACCCGGCAAGGAAGAGTTTAAAATATCCCAATTCATAGCTACATCTTCTAGGGAAGAAACTGGGATATACTTATGCGCTTCGAATCTTATCGCCTGTTCCAAATCTTCTTTGGCCATTTCTGGCAAATCAAAAAGTACGATCAAAGATCCGGATGAAGGAATGGAGACGTAGGCGTTCTTGCTTTTCATCTTGCTTTCCTTGATTATTTTTTTCAGGCACAATTCCCAAATCTTCTCGTCCATTTTCAACCCCTCCGTGTGGTTCAAATCCATCCAGGCATAATTAGAAAGAACCGGCTTATTATTCTGGACTTTAAGCTCGACTATTTTTATCGAAGAATTTCCGATATCAACGCCCAAAAAAGTATTTTTTCCAAACCAAAACATTTTTGTTTTTGTTTATCCCGCACCAATTTTACCGATAAGTTGCTAGCGGCACCGCGGGCACCTACCTGCCGGTAGGCAGGAATAGCCCGGTCCTATTCAAACCAGGCGCCGCCAATGTTGCTAACGCCAATAATAAACCGAGACTCGTTTGAGATAAGTTCAGTAAAATTGGTGTGGGATTTATAAAACTCTCAAAAAAATTCAACTTTATTATAACACGGATTGCTTCTGGCAACCAGTTTCCAAGTTATCCACAGACTAAAAACTAGGATTTTTTTTAGT
>CAYTIK010000023.1:10200-16179 GCA_964438025.1 uncultured Bdellovibrionales bacterium | reverse complement strand
TCAGTTCTTCAAGAGATGCCTTGATATTCCCAAACCAGAAACCTATGTCTTCTTTAGGTGTCTGCCAGAGAATATTGGTATATCCTTGCGTCAGTTCCTCTTTTTCCGCATACGAGACCGCCCTTTGAAGTTCTCTTTTGGCAATCTCAATGGTGTTGGCATCGGATGCCCGCTTTAGATACCCGCCGCATTTGCGATCAAACTGGATATTCGCTACTGTTCTGAACGTGCCCCAGGCGATAAATAAAACCAATCCGATTGCAATCAACGCTATTCCTGTTTTTTTCATAAAAAGAACCTCCTTCGTTTCTATTTTTTGTTGCCAATATGTTATATATTGCAACTTTTTATCATATTCTTATTTTTTATTTTTGTCAAATACAAAAAACACCCTTATTTAGGCGTTTTTTGAGTATTGAAAAATAGAATAAATTTACTAACGTTTGGCCCAATGAGGCGTCGCACTTCGTGCTCCCTAAAACCTTGCGGTTTTAGTATTTCCACTACGGTAAAACTCACGTTTTCCCGACCCCTTTCCTCGCCACTATGGTCAAAAAGATTACTATCTTTTTGCCCATTGTGGCGCCCTTCTCGCTTTTTTGAGTCCTGGTTTCTTTCTTTCCACCTTGCGGGAATCGCGAGTCAAAAAGCCTTTGTCTTTCAGCGCTTTTCTTGAGCTTTCATCTTTGACCACTAAAGCTCGGGCGATACCTAATTTTATCGCGTCCGCTTGGCCGTTGATGCCGCCGCCGAAAACTTTGACGGAAATATCAAATTTACCTTCTAAGCCTAAAGCTGTCAAAGGCGACAAGGCTGCAGTTTGAAATCTTTTGATGGTCAAATATTGCACTAAATCTTTACCGTTAACTTTAAATTCCGCCGTTTTACCGGCCATGGGATAAAGTCGCACTTGGGCAATAGAAGTTTTTCTCCGGCCTAAGGCATAAAAATATTTTCCTCTTTCCCCTGTTTCTTTCGCCGCGGAAACTTTTTCTGTTGGAATAATTTCCGGAACAACAACCGCTTTCTTCGCTTCCCTTTTTTCTGCAACTTTAGTCTTCGCCACTTTTTTAGGCGCAGACGTTTTTTTAGCCGCAGCTTTTTTTACTTTGACCTTTTTTGGTTCCTTGGTTTTAACCATATAAATTAATAAGTTATGTCAATCTTATGCGTGTGTTTTTCGTCTTTATAAATTAAAAGGCGTGCCATCATTCTATTTCTTAATTTATTTTTCGCCAACATATGATAAATCGAATGCTCGATAACTTTGCGCGAATCTTTAATTATCTGCTCCTTGAGCTTAACGGAAGTGATGCCACCCGGATAGCCGCTGAAACGATGGTAAATTTTGTCATCCATTTTTTTCCCAGTCACGGCTATTTTATCGGCATTAATCACTACCACAAAATCTCCGCCATCCACGTTAGGCGTAAAATCCACTTTATTTTTGCCGCGTAAAATCAGCGCTATTTCCGTCGATAAGCGACCCAGGATTTTTCCTTGAGCATCAAACAGATGGTAAATTCTTATAATCTTTTTGGGCATAGTTTAAATAATTTATATTAATCCACAAATTCAATCACGGCCATCCTGGCGTTGTCTTCTCTTTGCAATCCAAGTTTGATTACTCGCGTATAACCGCTGCCTCTTTTAGTAAAACGTTTTAAAAATTCTCCGGTTAATTTCTTGACCGCCGCTTTAGATAATCCATTTTTAAGCTTCCTTAAAACTGCCGCTTTCTTGGCTTGATCTTCAAATTTTTTAGCTTGATTGACCAATGGATCGATTTTTTTCTTAGTTTCCTTGGCTTTGGCTTCCGTGGTTATAATTTTTTCTTTGAGGATTAAGCTACTTAATAACAAGCGCAACAAAGCTTTCCGCTGGCTGGCAGGACGTCCGAGTTCTCTGGTTTTTTTCTGATGTTTCATATGATTGCAAATTCAATAACCTATTTTTCTTGTTTTAAATTTAAGCCGAAATCACCGATAGCTTTCTTGATTTCCTTGACTCCTTTGGCACCCATACCGTCCAAATCCGAAAGTTGCGCTTCGGTCAATTTGATAATATCTCCTACTTTGGCGATTTTACCTTTTTCCAAAACATTCAAGGTCCGCGTAGAAAGATTCTTCAAGTCTACCACCTTCACAATTTTGGGGTCTTCTTTTTTATCTTCTTTCTTCTCTTCTTCCAGTGCTGTTTCCTCGGCCGGCTTAACTTCCTTAGTTCTGGATTTCTTTTCATCCTCCAATTTAGACAAAACTGAAAATTGTTCTACCAGGATAGCCACCGCCCGGGAAAAAGCTTCTTTTGGTTCAATGCTGCCATCCGTAACAATTTCCAAGGTTATCTTTTCATAATCCGTCTTTTTACCGACCCGCATATTTTCTACAGTATAATTTACCCGGCGGATTGGAGTATAAATAGCATCAATTGCAATTACACCAATTTCCTTTTCACCTCTTTCTTGCTGTTCGACAGGAACATAACCAATGCCCCGGCCGATTTCTAATTCTATCTCCAGTTCTCCTTTAGGGCTGGTAATTGTCGCAATGTGCGCATCTTTATTTACCACTTCAATTTCCGCCGAACATTTGATCATGCCGGCTTTAATTTCTTTTTCACCCTTGGCTTTTAAGGAAACTTTTATTGATTCTTCGCGGAAAAGGCGGAATCTGACTTGCTTTAAATTCAGAATAATTTGGATGACGTCCTCTAAAACTCCCGGTAAAGTGGAAAATTCATGTGTCGCACCCTTGATTTTAGCTGATGTGATGGCCGCTCCTCCCAAAGAAGACAACAACACTCGGCGGAGAGCATTGCCCAAAGTTGTACCATAACCGGGATAACAGCCTTCTACTTCAAACTTTCCGGTTTTTTCATCGACAGAAGTGAATTTAGGCTTTTGAGGAATAGCAATAGATTGCATGGATTTTTCTCGTCCACAATCCCGATAAATTCGGAATTGGGAACAAAATTAAAATTTTATTTTTTATCTAGAGTAATATTCAACAACCATTTGGACATCTACCTCCACGCCTGAATCGAGCCGCGTGGGAATATTGACAATTTTTCCTTCCAGCTTCTCCTTATTAAAACTTATCCAGCTGGGAAAGTTAGTTTTATTTTTCAAAACTTGGTTTAAATTCTTAAAATAATTTTTTTCTTTCCGGAAAGGATTAATGGAAACCATATCTCCGATTTTAACTGCAAAAGAAGGGATATTGACTTTCCGGCCATTGACGGCGATCAAGCCGTGATTGACAATCTGCCGGGCTTGCGATCGGGAGGAGGCAAAATTAGTCCGGTAGACGACATTATCCAGGCGCAATTCCAGGCGCGAAAGCAACAAGTCTCCCGTAACCCCTGGCTTGTTCTTTATTTCTTCAAAATGTTTTTTGAATTGCCTCTCTAGAATTCCATACATTCTCTTGATTTTCTGCTTAGCCATAAGTTGCATCCCGTATTCGCTCATTCCCGATTTGGAGGTTTTATTTTTACCATGGACTCCCGGCACGGAAGCACGCCTGACCAGACCGCATTTAGCCGTCGCACAACGATCACCTTTCAAAAAAAGCTTTTCCATGGCTCGGCGGCAGCGGCGGCATTTAGCTTCAGTATATCTTCCCATATTAAATCAAAAAATAAATTTAGCTGGATTAAACTCTTCTGGGTTTTTTCGGACGGCATCCGTTATGCGGAATCGGAGTGTTATCTTTGATCGAAAGCAATTCGAATCCATTGGCATTTAAAGCTCGGATAGAAGCCTCCCGCCCGCTGCCGACACCCTTGACGGAAACTTCCAATTCTCGCACTCCGTATTTTTTAGCTTTTTCACTCACATTGGCCACCACTTGGGTCGCGGCGTAAGGCGTAGCTTTTTTAGCACCTTTAAAGCCCAAGAGTCCCGAAGAAGACCAACCCAAAATATTGCCGTTCAAATCGGAAATGTTGATCAAAGTATTGTTATAAGTGCATTGGATGTTGGCCCGGCCTTTTAAAATTTGCGCCTTGTTTTTTTTGCTCTTTTTTTTCTTAACTACGGTTTTTTCTGCGCCTTCTTTAATTTCGGCAGCGTCTTTATCCAAAACCGCCGCTTCAGTTTCAGCTTTTGCTATCGCTTCCGGCTCTTTTTTTTCTTTTTCCTCTGGCATAAAATTATATATTCGTGAATATTCGTTAAATAATTCGTTTTAATTCGTGATTTTTAAGTTTTTTCCGTCTTGACTCTTCCACTGCCCATAGTTTTTCTGACATTGCCTCGGACGGTCCGAGTGTTGGTTTTCGTCCGCTGTCCACGTGTCGGCAAGCCTTTTTGATGGCGTCCTCCGCGATAACTGCCGATTTCCTTGAGACGCTTAACATTGGTACGCACCACGTGCTTCAATTCTCCTTCAACGCGGATTTTTTTCTCGACATAATCCCGGATCTTATTTTTTTCTTCTTCCGTCAAATCTTTGGTTCTTTTAAGATCGGTTATGTTTAACTCCGTTAAAATTTTCTTGGCGGTAGTATGGCCAATGCCATAGATATAAGTCAGAGAAATGGTTATTCTTTTTTCATCGGGAATATTGACACCGGCGATTCTTAACATAATTTTTTATAAAAATCTTAACCTAAAAGCTAAAACCTATAAGCTAAAAGCTACTTTAGCCTTGCCTCTGCTTATGTTTGGGATTAGAACACACGACAAAAAGCTTGCTTTTTCTTTTGACCAATTTGCATTTATCGCAAATTTTTTTTACTGAAGATCGCACTTTCATATTATTTTATTCTTTGAGTTATCCGGCCCTTGGTCAAATCATAAGGGCTCATTTCCACCAACACCCGGTCCCCTGGAATTAAGCGGATATAATTGACTCGCATCCGGCCGGAAATATGGGCTAAAATAAAATGCCCGTTATCCAATTTTACCTTGAAGGTAGTGCTGGGAAGAGTTTCTTCCACAGTTCCTTCCAATTTGATTAGTTCTTTGCTGTCCGACATAAATGTCCCAAAATAAAAAATAGACGGATTTAATTCCCAAGAACCATTAAAGCTCTGAGAATCAAAACATTCCTAATTCCTGCATCCAGCTTTACCCGCTATTTTGTGCCTAAAATATTAATTTTTCCAACTTGCCCGCCTCCGCCGAAGCTTGCCTACCAGCAGACAGGACCGGATAAATTTGGCGGGAATTCAACTTTAAACTTATTCTAACAGCTCTCTAGCTATTGTCAAGAGATATTTCCACCCGGCTGCCGTAGGCCGGAATCTGGCCGGAAAAAATCTTTACCGGCCAATATTTAACTTCGACGCCAGTAATTTCTTCGTAATGGCTTAGCTGATCCTTAAGCTCATCTTCATTTTTGCCTAAAATCTCTTTTTTTATAGCATCTAGATTTAAATCTGCTTTGAATTTTCCGGAAGCTTCGACGCGGACTAAAATTTTTCCCCCGGTAAAATCTGCGTCAGCTTTGCCAAATTCTAGTGCGATAGATTCAGGAGAAATCTGGCTTTGGCCGCCATTTTTTTCGGCAAAACTTTTTAGCACAACTTCTTTTAAATCATTCTTGCTAAAAACCAGGGCTGAACCTTTGCCTTTTAAATTAAGCGTAAATTTTCCGGCTGTTTGCCCTGTCGGATTAGCCACTGTGTAAGTCAAATCATTGAAATTTACCGCTTCGTCCAAAACTACGCTGCCCGTGCCGGCATTGGCTTTAATTTTTTCCAAAATTTTAGCATTCAGTTCTTGAGTCGCCTTGGCTTTGGCTGAGGCAATATCTTGTTCGGAAGCGGCGGTGGCCTTTTCTAAGCTGGCGCCTCCACCGGCCATGGCTTTGAAAGATTTAGCGTAAAATTTGGCGTATTTTTCATTGCCGCTGTCTTTAAATCCAGGAATAGTGAAGCTCGTCGGTCCGATATTGAAAATCTCTCCGGCTTCATCCGCTACCACTTCGGCTTCAATGGCTCCCGGCTTAATTTCCGTTCCGGTTTTTATCA
>CAYTIK010000023.1:0-10190 GCA_964438025.1 uncultured Bdellovibrionales bacterium | reverse complement strand
CTATTATGTTTTGCGTCAAGCGGAATAATTTACCTTCCTGGCTTAAAAAGCGCGTAGTCGCCACTAAGGGCTGGCTTTGAACGCCATATTCGTTATAGATGGTAATCGTGCCTTTGGCCTTTTTGCTTAAAGAGCTGCTTTCGCCAGTAGCGCTAAAAAGATACGCCAGTTCTTCAGAAACCGCCACTATTTTGGCCGGGATAATCTTGGTTTCGGCGTCAACTGCCGAACTGCCAGCACTGGCGGTAATTTCCGCCGCAATGCTTTGGCTCTTAGTTTGAGTCAAAATTTTCACTGAAGCTTTAGGTAAAAAAAGATAAAGAGCCGTCAGGACAACCGCCCCGAGAATCAAGCTGCCAAAAATCCCATAAAATTTCCAGGAATTTTTCGGCAATGCGATATTGTCTCCTCTTTTCCCCGCTTGGTTATTTTTATCTTGGCCGACAGAAAAAAATTTCTCCAGCTTGACTCTTTTTTTATCTTCAAACTTTTCGGAAATATCCTCCGGAAGAAAAAGCGGCTTTTTCTGGCTGTCTTTCCGCTGACGGAGAAAATTTATGTTTCTTTCATTTTTTCTTACTTCCGGCTGAAAATCCGCGTTGCCTTTCTGCCGAATATCGATATTCTTAATTAAATCAGCCGGGCTATCTTCAAAAAAAATATCCCGCTTAAAGCTTTTAGGGCTGACTCCGGCTACCAGCTCCTTGTTGATAATTTTTTCTTCTGAAAAATTTTCTTCCGACGGCGGAATTTTTTCTTCTGGCAATTTTTCTGCGGCTGCAAAAAAATCATTCGAACCGATTTTGGCTATTTCGCTTTTCGGCGCTTTTTGTTCCCGTTCCAGATTGATAATTCCTTCCATCCCGGCCCTGACCGATTCTTGCTTTTCCGCCTCTTCCCATTCCTGGTCAAAATCGCTGATTTTTTGGCCTACGGCAATGCCGGCTTTTTCGATGAGCATTTTTCCTGACTTATCCTGGGTAACGATCAGGATTTCTTTTCCCAGATCAACCGCTTCTTTTTTTAAGAGCTTCAAATTGATGATGCTCTGGATTAAAAGCGCGCCTTTAGGCACCACCACAAAAACTTCTGACGATTGCGTCTTCCTTAACTTTTCAATGACGGAAGTTATTTCTTCATCAACTTCAATATAAAATGTTTCGTGCATATAATAATTATATTAAAAAATTTTACCCCCATACCAATTTAAAATAAAGTTTTACAAAATGCGAGATTATAAGGCGAAGCCGCTTATCGGTTCTGGCTAATTATTACATACAATTTTTGCCAAAATTGGTGTGGGGGTTATTTTTGTATCATCTTAACGGCCCTTCTTAAGATTCCTGACAGCACTTTTTCCTCACCCACGATATCCAGCGCCAAGTTGGCCAAGCTCATCGGAGTAATATCTTGCGGATCTTTCAATTTATTGGTTTCATCGATAATATTCACAACGTCTCTAGGCTGCAGAAAACTTACTTGCAAGCTCTTGGCAAAATGCAAATTTTGTCCGAAACTGCTTTGCGCCAAGACTTTTTTTATTCCCGGCAGGCCCGAGCCGCCGCCGCAGAGAAAAAACTTGGAAGGCAGAACGTCCGACTCGGCAAATTCTTCGAGTGACAATTCCACGCCGCTGCGCCAGACTTGGCAGTCATTTTCCAGAATTTTATCTATCTTAAAACTCACATCCCGGCCCAGCCGCCCTTCAGCGTATTTTATTTTTAAAACTTCCGCCTCTTCAAAACCGATGCTTAATTCCAGTGCCAAACGTTTGGTAAACGCCCGCCCGCCAAGAGCAAACATTTTAGTCCCTTCCAGTCCGCCATTGCGGACTACCGCAATATCCGTAGTGCCGCCGCCGATATCGATAAACACCGCGCTGAAATCGGAAATATCGCCCACCCCCATCGATTTAGCCACCGCGTAAGGTTCATCGGCAATGCTTAAAAGATCTAAATTCAGGTCTTCGCCGATAGTCTGCAACGCCCCTAAATGGATCATCGGCGCGTAAGCGTTAAAAACTGAAATGGAAACATCCTTGCCTTGAAATCCCAGCGGATTGCTCACGCGATAACCGTCAATGCGGACATCCACAATCGCGGCGTTGATAAGTTTAACTTCAATTTCATTGTGGCCGGTTTCCCAGGCCAGTTGCTGGCGGATGCGGTCAAAAGCTTTCCATTGGACTTTCTGGATGATATTTTTCAGTTCCGGCAGATCGATTTTTATCTCTGATTTGATCCTTTCATAATGCACCGTCGTGGTGGTACCCTTGACCAATTCTCCGGCAATGCCGATAACGGATTTTTCCACTTTTTTGATGCCGGCCATCTTTGTCGCTTGTTCAATCGCTTTGCGGCAATTTTTTACCACGCCTTCAATATCCGAGACGGCGCCGCTCTGCATATCTTTAAGCCCTTGCCGGACCCGGCCGACGCCTTTCACTACGCCATTGCCGGTCTTTTCGTCAATAACAAAAACCAAAGCTTTTACCACTTCCGTGCCGATGTCCAAAGAAAGCAAATAATCGGAAGACGACCCTTTCAAGCCTAAAATTTTGGAAAAAATTCCCATCTTTAAAAAATCTTATATCAATTTTCTAAGCTTATTATAGAATAAATTAAACATTATTACAAGAAATTAGCCAAAACAAAAGGCACGGAAGCCTTTTGAGCGATAATCCAACTATCTTCTTCGAAGCGCGCGCCGATTCGAATTAAATAGCCAAATTTTCCGTGCCTTGCCGGATTTCGAGGTTCGTGAGAGTGTCTCTCTCAGCCTCCTCACCAATCAACCGGAAGGATAATTTCAAACTAGCACACATTTTAAAAATTGCAAGGATTATATTGTTATTTTTACAAATATATACTATCCTTAAATATTCATCCACTCATCCATTAATGGGTGAATGGATGTTTAAATAGAAATGATTTAAAAAACTTCGTTAAAATTTAATTTAAAATAATTTAACGATGTTTCGTTATTCCAAAACCGCTTTAATCCTCCGCACGCCCGCGCTGGATGATTCTTCTTTTTTAATCTTAAATTTTCCCAGTTCACTTGTATTTTGGACATGCGGGCCACCACATATTTCATTAGATATTTCGCCTATTTTATAGACTTTCACTTTGTCTCCGTATTTGGATTCGAAAATGCCCATAGCGTTTTGCTTCTTGGCTTCGTCCAAAGTCATTTCTGCACAAACTACCGGCAATTTTTTCTGGATTTGTTCATTAACTAAATCTTCTACTTTTTTAATTTGTTCCGGCGTCATTTTGGCGTTATGCGCGAAATCAAAGCGCAAGCGCTCTTCGGTTATGTTACTGCCTCGTTGAATTACTTCCATTCCTAAAACTTGTCGGAGTGCCGCTAACATCAAATGCGCCGCTGTGTGCAACCTGGTTGTTTTTTCACTGGCATCTGCCAATCCCCCTTTAAACATTCCAACCGAAGCGGTGCGAGATTTTTCTTGATGCTCGACAAAATCCTTATTAAAAATTTCAGTCATAACCTTTTCGTCAATTGGCAAATTTCTATTTTTTGCTTCCTCAATTGTCATTTCAAGAGGAAAACCATATGTTTGAAAAAGATAAAAAGCTATACTATTGATCCTGTCAGCTATAGCTTCGTTAGCCATTTTAAAATTTCCGGATTTTGTTGGCCTCATAGCAAAATATTCTTCAAATTCTTTTAAACCGCTACTCAAAGTTTCCCTAAATTTGTTTTCTTCTTTTTCTAATTCTGCTAAAATTCTAGTTTTATTTTTTTCCGCTTCCGTATAAGCATTTTTATAAATTTCAATAACGATTTCTGCCAATGCTTGGGTAAAATTATTTTCAATATTTAAAATTTTCCCGTGACGAATAGCTCGACGGATTAATTTACGCACCACATAGCCTTGGCCGACGTTGGAAGGTACAATCCCTTTTTCATCGCCAATAATCATCGTGGCTGCTTTCAGATGATCGGCAATAATCCGGAATGATTTCTTATTCTCTGCATATTTCTTTCCGGAAATTTCTTCCAGTTTTTCAATTATTGGCCAAAAAAGTTCTGTTTGGTAATTATCATTCAAATTATTTAAAGCTGCTAGAGTTCTTTCCATCCCTATCCCCGTGTCGACATTTTTTTGAATTAGAGGATTGTATTTTCCGGCCGCTGTTTTATCATATTGCATGAAAACATCGTTCCAAATTTCCACCCACAGCGCATTATCATCATTAAAGCTTTCTGGAATTTTATCCACGTTGCCCACCCAATAAAACATTTCTGTATCCGGACCGCAAGGACCTTTTTCCATCCCCCACCAATTATTTTTTTTGGTCAATTTGGCGATTCTTTTTTCCGGAATGCCTAAATCTTTCCAAATTTCAAAAGCCTCCGCGTCAAAAGGCGCGTCCTTATCACCCGCAAAAACCGAAACCGCTAGACGTTTTTTATCCAAACTTAACCATTTCTTATCTGTTAAAAATTCCCAGCTCATTTTAATCGCCTCTTCTTTGAAATAGTCGCCTAAACTCCAATTGCCAAACATTTCAAAAAAAGTATGATGCGTCGCATCGCCCACTTCCTCAATGTCTCCGGTGCGGATACATTTTTGCACATCCGTCAATCTTTGGCCGTCCGGGTGTTTTTCCCCGGTCAAATACGGAATAAGCGGATGCATCCCGGCCGTCGTGAATAGCACCGAAGGATCATTTTCCGGAATCAAAGACGCCGAAGGAATAATTGTATGCCCTTTAGATTGGAAAAAATCCAGATATTTTTGACGCAGTTCTGCGGCAGTCATAACCGATTAATAGCTTAAAAAACTTGACAACTTACTCCTGATTTCACTTTTTATCTTATCAAATTCCGAATCTAATCCGCTTTCGCGCATTTTACCCTTAAACCATTCCAAGTCGTGCTTAAAATCTTTCAATGTTCCATCTAATTTTCTGGCGGCAGGCATAAGTTCGCTGGAAATTTTTTTGCCCCCTTCCGGTTTTTTATTTCCCGCAGCATTTTCTTCTTTTTTACTGCTTTCTTTTTCTTCTTTTTCCCTTTCCTTAACGATGGCATCAATTTCACTGGGAAGGTTAATCAATAGATCCATATATTTTTTACCCCCACACCAATTTTGGCAAAGGTTATATATAACACGGATTGGAGCCAATAGGCGGCTTCGCCTTACGACTTCAAATTACACATATTTTTACTTGAAATTGGTGTGGGGGTGAATTAAAAAATTAAAGCATGTTTAATTTCTTCTGCAAACCCTTAGCAGACGTGTTCAGTGTATTTATATCCTGTTCCACTTTTTGCAATTCTTCTTGTTTTTTTTGCAGTTCTAATTTGGCTCTCTCCTGGTCTTTTTCCAGCTCTCTTATTTCCGCTTTCAGATTATTCTCCTTCATCTTTTCCTTTCCCATGTCTGATCCCAGCATCGTAATATTCCTTTGCAATTCGCTCCTCTGCCTATTTTTGTCGGCCGCGCCTTGGCCGGATGGATTTTGATAAGGCATAAATTTAGTTTTTAGCTTTTAGCTGTTAGTTAGTTAAGTTAGTTATATAATTATTTACTTATCATTGATCAATCGCCGCACTTCCGCCAGATCTACCATTGGTTTTTTACGGATCGGTTTGAATTTTTTCGGTGCCATGGAAGAAACTTGTGATAAACTAAGTGGTTTTTCACTGGCCACAAAAGTCACAGGTTCGGTTTCTCGCGATTCGGCTTTATCCTCGGTTTTTTTATAATTATTATCGGGTCTGATTACAATCGGCGGATTATCTTGGCGGCTACGCGCCACCATCCGCTGATAATCTTTCAGGCATTCTTTGCAGAAAGTCGGGCGTTTAGGATCCGGCTTGAAAGGCACTTGGATTTTTTGCTCGCACGTGCTGCAAACCGCTTCGTACATCGGCCGCTCTTCTGCTATCTTGGCAGTTTCTTCCCCGCCTGCCTCGCCCGACACGCTAGGCGAGTCTTGCGGGCGGGCATCGCTATATGAAGCATCGTGGGTAGGTTTTTCAACCGTCTTATCTGCTGCTATTTTTTTAGGAACGCTGCTAGAAACATTTTTAGAAACAACCACAACCTGCGGAGCCGGCTTATTTTTAACCTCTCTTACTGGCGGAAGATTATTGCCAATCATCACTCCGCTCCAGCGGGCAATCTTTTCTTCTATTTCCGCCCGGCTTTTGCCATATCTTTCCCGAGAAATGCGGATGACCTTTTCCGCGTTGCCCGCAGTTTCGTTCAAATCAAAAGGCGGCAAGGTGACGGCGGAAAAAGCGTCGCCGGCAATTCCATCAATCATCAGTTTCAGATAAATATTATATTTGGATAAATTAACGATATCATTGAGTAGAAAAACCGGATCAAATTCTTTTTCCAAAAATTCCGCATCTTCCGCTCCTACTCGGAAAGCTACAATCGTCCCCACATTGCCAAAAATCGCATCCCGCATGCTGGTATTATTATCAAAAATCAACTGATTGATATATTGGTGCGTCAAAATCAAATTCAGGCGGTATTTGCGGGCTTCCGATAAAATTCCGGCAAAAGATTCGTTGGCAAAATTCTGGAATTCATCCACGTATAAATAAAAATCTTTTCTCTGCTCCTCGGGAATATCCACCCGGCCCATCACCGCCAGCTGCATTTTGGTAATCAGCATGCCACCTAAGAGCCGCATCGAATCTTCACCAATCCGGCCTTTGGATAAATTCACGATCAAAATTTTCTCATTATCCATGATATCCCGCAAGTCAATGCTGGATTTAGGTTGGCCCACCACATGGCGGATAACCGACGAAGATAAAAATTGGCCGACTTTGTTCTGGATAGCCGCCACCGCTTCTTTGCGGAATTTATCATCCCATTTATCGAACTCATTAATCCAAAAACCTTTCACTACTGGGTCTTTGATGGCCGGATAGACCCTTTTGCGAAAATCGCTGTCCGACATCATCCGACTCACGCCCAGCATCGTTGAACCGGGATAATCCAAAAGGGCTAAAATAGTATTGTTGAGAATATATTCCATCCGAGCACTCCAAACATCCGGCCAGATCTTTTTAAAAACACCCATCATGCCGGAAGCAATCAGATTTTTTTTGTCTTCTTCGACTGCTTCCAAAATATTAAAAGCAATTGGATATTCCACATCCGCTGGATTGAAATAAATCACGTCATTTACGCGGTGCGAAGGCACGGCGCGCAGCATTTTGTCCGCAAATTCACCGTGCGGATCAATCACACAGACGCCCTTACCGTTTTGGATATCCTGGATGGCCATGTTTTCCAGCAAATTAGATTTACCCATACCAGTCTTGCCCACCACATACATATGGCGCCGGCGGTCATCCGCCTTGATGCCAAAAATCCGCTCTTGATTGCGGAAATTAGTTTTCGCAAAAAAATTGATATCTGACATTTTTTATATTTAGAAAACACTGAAGAATATAAATTTTTGAAAAATTCTTGTTTGAGAGCCTGAATTTTCTCCAAAAATTTTCCAAGGTTGCCGTCAAGTGTGGGAAGATTTTTGGCTAGAAAATTCAGGGTTCGAGTTAATTTTGAGAAAATTTATATTCTTCAGGCATTTAATTTATCATTTTACCGGCAAATTAAACGGCGCCGGACCTCTCTTGGATTCTACCCGCGTCACCGAAGGCGCTTTGATATTCATATTGGGGAAATGGAACATAGTCGCTAGCTCGGTCGTCGTAAAAACCGCTTTATAGCCGTCCATATCCCGATTCCGATAGCGACGATAAATTTTTCTCCGGCGGTAATTTTGCCGCATATTCGCCGCCACATAATAGGCATACGTCTTACTCTGATTGTCCGGTTTTAAACTGTTGGAATTTAAATCGGAAAATTGTTTGACCGCGCCAAAAAAAGCATTGGGATAGGCCATATCAAAACCCTTGCGCTTGCCGATATAAATAAAACGCACTTTAGTCCGAAAAGCATTTTTTCCCAAATTAGCTTCCAGCGCTTTCAATTGTTCTTTTTCTCCCGGTGTCAGCCGAAATTCCAAGGGCGCCTCTTCTTTTTTTTCCGCTGTGGGAAATTCCACCGGCCCTAACATTCCGGAAAAAATATGCGTAAAAATATCCGTTAAATGCCCAATAACTCCTTTCTCTTCTCCCTTGACCCGGCCGGCTAATTTTTGCACTTCTTTCATTTCATCTTCCCGCCAAACCTCTTTTAGCGGACTGAGGATCCATTGTACCCAAAGATTCTGGCCTGGAGGCAAAGTGCCAAAAAGTTCCACAAAAGCTCCAACCGGATCAATAACTTCCCCAGTAACGCTTTCCTCGAATTTATCATAAGTTTTAATGGGATAAGGATCGGGCATCAGCAATTCCAGGTCAGTTCCCCACAGCATCCAATTTTTATTCGGCACAACTTTGGGAAAATTTTTCGTATAATCTTCCACTTCAATTATTTCCGCATCCGGATATTGGGCGTAAATTTGCGATTCAACCAAATTACGATACTTGGTTTGCGTGCGGATATAGTAATGCACTTCTCCGCCCAAGCCTACTAGCTCTAAACTGAAGCGATCGGTAAATTTTCCCTGCAGATAAGTTTTAAAGACATTATCGGTTTCTATCACGCCAGACATGCCTTGAAAAATAGATTCCATCGGTTGGGGACCTTTTTCCAAGTCTTTGGGCGGAATAATTTCCAGCATCGTCCATTTTAAAGATTTGAGCCAGGAAAATTTGGAATACAGGCAGACAAAATCCTGCCATAAAATTTTGAACAAATAAAAAAACATCACAGGGAAAACTACCCACCAAAACTGCAGTAAAGTGTTTCCTATGATGCTATATGGCTTCCAAAAACCTACAAATATTTCCATTTTTGTCGTTGCAAAAATTAATTGGAAAAAGCTGGACTTGTTTATTTTTTCCCGCACTAACTTTGCACTGCGCCGAATCTATTTAACTATAGACAGAGGAGCAAGATTATGTATGGTGCAAAGTTAGTGCGGGATTTGTCTTATCTTAAGCGATAACTATTATTTTCTTTAATAAAGACATTATCATTATTGAGATTGATGAGTACGGTGGCTTTTTTCACTTGCCGGACTTTGAAAACTTCGCTTAAAACATCTTCCTTCGGAAGCGGAACCGGGCTATTTTTCAGAATTCTTTTTAAAACATCCTGCACTGTACCTTCCGAATACCCCCACTCTTTCAGCGCGTAAATCCCCCGGCCAATCAGAACGAACTGGCTATTTTTTATCAATTCATTGTGGATAGTTTGCCGATGAGCTGGTTTTTTGCCTAATCCAAAACGATCGATTATTTTGGCAATTTGGGAAAAATGCAGCGGTTGCGCCTTCTCTTGCAACACTGCATAAATTTTCTCGCGCGTACCTTTGGGATTGATTTCCTGCCAGTCAGCCAATCCCCATTTGCCAAATTTATTGGGCTTGATTTTTTTCAGAACTTGCAAAAAATCCAGGATTTCTTTTTGTGTTAAACTAATATCCTTTATTTTTTGCTGAATGGCAACTATTAAAACATCTCCTTTGAGCGGTTTCTTTTTTTCCGTTAAAATGGCTTCCGCTGTAACTTTTATCTGTTCGATTTTTCCTGCCACGGTTTTATCCAAAACCCAAGATTTTTCCATATCTTCATTTTCCAGGAATAAATTACTGGGCAAGCAAGAACTGAAAAAATTGAGGGCATTAGCCTCCATTTCCTGGCCGCGGCTGAATTTATTCAGCATATCTGTTTCTTTTATTATACCACTCTTTTGACTGATTGTAAAAAATAAAACGCTCTGCGCCTTAACAAAGTCGGGATGGTCTTTTTTTTGAGAAATTTTCTTCAAAGAATCGGTAATAATCTGGCGTACTCTTTCCCGGGTAATACCAAACATCTGGCCGGTTTTTTCCAAAGTTTGAGGTTTTTCCGCGCCAAGTCCAAAACGATTTTTAATAATGGCCTGTGAGCGTTCAGGCAACTGCCGCAGTAAGCCTTCCAAGGCTAGAGAGAAACTAAACTCATCTTTTAGCTTATTTTTAATTTTTTTTAATTTAGGCTTGGTTGCTTTGTTATCTAACATAAAAATTTAGTTATTTTTTAGGTCAGATAATATTAGCACATAACCCCTAAATTTGTCAACCCCGCACTCCTACATTCTACCCACAAGTGCAACATTGGGATGAAAAAGAACTTTC
>CAYTIK010000022.1:0-16543 GCA_964438025.1 uncultured Bdellovibrionales bacterium | reverse complement strand
ACTGGAGCTATTGCGAAAAACGCTAAAGTAAGATTTATTAATGATCTAATACGCCGCACTAACTTTACACCTTATTCGATATAATAATTTAAAACCAGAAGTGTTATTTCTATAATAAATTAGAAAAACAAATTGAATACCCCCCCCATTTTGCGCCTTCGGCGCAGTGCAAAGTTAGTGCGGGGCAAACTTTATTTGTTTAATTTTTTGAAATATAAATTGACATCGGAAATCCATTTGTTAGCAGCGGCTTGTCCGCCTGTGGCTTCACAATCTCTGCCGCATTTCCAAACCACCATTTCTTCCGGCGTGTTCCGGCCGTGTTCATCGATCAGTTTCGCAATTCTTTTGGCCACTGTTTCAACTGCATCTTCCGGACTATCAAAGCAAGTGTGCCCGCCGCTCCCGATTGGATTCTTGCCCCGCCAGCCCCAATAATTATAGCAATCCTGGCCTTGATACACTGGCACGCGTGTCCCCCAACTAGATTCTTTTTTGGCAATCGCCACCAGAAAAGCCGCGACAATCCTGTCTTGTTTGGCAATTTCCGGAATCATGCTTTCAATCGGATAACCTTTGACCATGGCCCGAATTTCTTTTTCCAAAGAATTTTTTTTCCCGTTTTTATCATAAGTTTCAATCAATCTGGTAATAAATTCCGTTTCCGCTTCTTCGATAGCGTAATCTTCGGCGCCCAGAACTTCTCCCTTTCTGCTTTCTATTTGAACCGAATTTTTGGCTTTTTCCCCGTCTATTTTAGCGGAAACGCTTTCGCCCAGGTAACGATAAATGAAAGTCATCGTTACCATACCGAAAATCACCGCTCCGATAATGGAAACATTCCAAGCGCGTACCAAGGAAACCTTAGGGATAGAGTCGCTGGCCAAATCGCCGATAAATCCCGCCCAACTGGAATATTTTTTTTTCAATTCTTCCCAGACAACATCCCCGTGAACCAGGAAAGTGGCATAAATATATTTTGGCTGCGGCTGGGACGAATCAAAAAACAAGCTGTCGACTTTCCGATAAGCAGTCGCGGCAGGAAAGACTAAATATCGCCCGGATTGGCCGGTAAAAATTTTTTTCATCCGGCCTCTTTTTATTGTCGGAAGCAAAGTGGAATTTTTTTTAGTCTGCAAAATGTAGCGCGCCAGAGGCAAGTCAAAAAAATCCGGCTGGATTCCTTTTACCCCTCTTTTCAAATCATTCAAAAGAAGAGGCTGGGATTTTTCCTTCAGCTCTTTACTTAAGAGATACAGGTTGTCTGAATGGTGTTTCCTTTTTTTCATCGGATTTAATTTGGGAAATATTGTTCAGATTTTTTGGCTATCTTATTGCGCTTTTTTTGTAAAAAAATCTTCGATATCCGGTGCGCCTATCAGACATTTCTTTTCCACTACATCAAACAGAAAGGGCACGCCAACTTCCGCCTCGTTAATCCCGCATTCTTGAGCTTTGGCCGTCAAAATAGCCTGATTTTTGGAGTTATGAAAAACTTCCAAGCGGTCAAATTGCACTTTCTCGGCTATTTTGTTTTCTTCAATAAATTTTTCCACATCCAGACAGTGCGGGCATTCCCGGCCGTAAAAAAGAATGACATCGGAAGTGATACCGGTCGCCTCTTGCGGCTTGGTCCAATACCAAAGTCCGGCAATTAAAATCACGATCCCCGTCAATAATAAGATTATTTTTATAATGCTCTTTTTTTCCATCAGTTAAATTATAACTCTAATTAAAAACTAAAACAACTTTAAAGGATGGCCTTCTTTTTTATCTTTTATTTTTTTACTAACTAAAGCCTAAAAGCTATAACCTAAAAGCTAGTCATCTACCACGGCGTCACTTCCCGGTATCCGGGCGGACAAGGCTGGGAGTTGCAGGCGCGAGTTTCCGTTCTAGTCGGGCAAGAACAGCTTCTGGTTTCAATCCCGCCTCCGCAAACTTTATCGCAATTTCCAATCCAGACTGGACAGCTATCAGGAAGGGTGCCATTGCAGTTTTGTCCGCAATTACCGGTATAAGTTGTCCCTTGGCAATGGCTATCGGAATCGTTGCAATTGGGCGCACAGGTAACATTGACAGTGGCATTAGCTGGTCCACTGGAAGTTCCGATACTATTCCAGCATTCGATAGTGTAGGTGGTAGTGGACGTTGGAGTGGTTAATTCACTGCTACCAGCTGAACTTTTTGGCTGATTTGTCCAGTTTCCAACCCCGTTAGTAGCCCAGCAGGAAGTAGCATTAGCAGTTGTCCAAGTCAAAGTGGAAGAATTGCCCTTGGGAATAGTGGCGAGAGAAGCAGAAAGGGTGACGGTGGGAGCGGGAACACAGACTTTAGTGCCAGTGCAGACTTGTCCGCAATTTCCCGTATATGATCCTGGACAATAATTACCGGAGTCGTTGCAATTAGGAGTGCAACAATTTTTTGTGCCCCAACAAATACCGCCGCATCCGTCGCCATAAGAAATTCCAGAACAAACTGTGGCTGGATTGCCACAATTGGGATTACAACAGTATTTTGTGCCCCAACAAATACCGCCGCATCCGTCGCCATAAGAAATTCCAGAACAAACTGTGGCTGGATTGCCACAATTAGCGTTGCAACAATATCCAGTACCCCAACAAGTTTGCCCACAATTGCCAGCATAAGGAGTTCCGTTGCAATAACTGCCGGAATTATTGCAATTGGCAGTGCAGCAATTTGGCCGCCCAACATCCTGACAGCTGGTACCATTTATCCATGTCCAACGAGGACTTTCACCGCAGTTCCATTTGTAAATATAGTGGCAGCGAGGTGAAATGCCCGGCGAAGGAACATTGCTACACCATTGTATCCCTATATCACAACTATTATAATAATTAGCGGCGTAGATGTTTCCAGACGATCCTCCGCAGCCAGGCCTTGAACAAGGAGCTTTAAAACCATGACAGGGCTCTGCAATATCCCTACACCAATAAGTATGATCTATAAAAACCCACCAACAATTTTGCACCCAGGCCGCTTGCGCTTTTTTTCCATTTCCTAAAAGAAAACCCAGAGAAATCAGACTCACTGCCAGAAAGAAAATTGCCTTTTGTTTTTTTGACATTTACTTTACAAAAAAATTATTTGATTGATTCCGGAATTTTCATGGCGCTATCACCCGCCGCTTTGTATTGGGCTTCTTTTTCTTTATCGCCTTTAGCGGCAAATGTATCCGCTAAAATGTAATTTAATTGTTGGATAAAATACGGTTTATTGGGAATTAACAATGAAGGGTCATTTTTAACCACTTCCAAACCTTTCAGCGCTTGCGTTTCCGCTTGGGCATAATCTGGCGTTTTCAGATAAGCATAAGCGAGCGCCCGGTAAGCCGCAGTTTTTAACGGATCTTTAGCTAAAGCTTTCTGCGCTTCCTCGATAGCTTTAGCATAATCGCCTTTTTCGTTATACAAATTAGCCAGACTGACGAATAAGTTAACATTCTGTGGAGAAAAAACACGGGCGTTTTCCAACAGAGTTAAGGCTTCAGCGAATTTCTTTTCCCGCACATAAGTATCGGCTAAGATTTGACTGGTATCGCTTTTCATTTCCGCTCCGGCCATTGGAGAGGCCAGCGCTATCTGGCAGTTTTTGACACCTTCGGCTAAAAGATCGTTTCGAGAAGTTTGCAAGCGGCATAGGTTGGCGTAAATGGAAAGGTGTTGCTTATCCTTGTCTAATCCAGCCGCCTTTTGGAAATCTTCCAAAGCTTTCTTCAAATCTCCCATTAAATTATACGCATGGCCGCGGCCGACTAAGGCTAAGACATACTTAGGATCTTTTTCTAGGGATTTATTGTAACTTTCCACCGCTTTGAAAAAGTCCGGCTTGATTTCGTAAATATAACCCTGCACTCGGTAAGCTTCCGCGCTTTCCGGATTGAGCGCCAGCGCCTTATTGACTAATTCTTCGGCTTTAGGAAAAAATTCACTCTCCTTGTGTTCCGCCAGTCCCTTGCCGGCATAATTGAGAGCCAAGAAAAGCATGGCGGAAGCTTCGGTTTTGGCTTTTTCCGAAACAGCCAGAATCTCAATCGCTTTATCGTAATCCCCGCTGGCAGAATAAATACTGGCTAGATATTCCGGGTCTTCTTTTTGGAGATATTCGATGCCGGAAGATACCATCGCTTCGCAAGAAGCTTTGAGTCCGCTGTTGTTTTTAATCATTACACAGAAATCGTTTTTAAATTGGGCGCGCGCCTGGGCGAAATAGGCGGCATTTTGCGTGCTTTCTTGACAATATAATTTTACTGGCTCTTCTTGGACGCAAGCGCAATAAGCCAAATTTTTAGCTTCGGCCGCTTTTTGTAAAATCGCCTCATCATCGGCAAAATCGCATTTTATGCCCAAGAAAGTTTTTTCCTCTTGGGTTGCTTGTGGTTTTTCCGCCTCATTGCTTTCCACAAATTTCTTGACATAAGAGGCGCTGAAAAAAACCACTGCCAAAGCGGCAAAGACTACCAGAAACCACAGCAGGATGTTTTTTTTCTTATTCTCCGGATTAAGTTCTGGATTGGGATTTATGTTTGTTTGTTCCATATTTTTGTTAATTATTTGTTTGTTTATTGAAAATTATCTTTAACTTTTTTACTAACTAAAGCCTAAAAGCTATAACCTAAAAGCTAGTCATCTACCACGGCGTCACTTCCCGGTATCCGGGCGGACAAGGCTGGGAGTTGCAGGCGCGAGTTTCCGTTCTAGTCGGGCAAGAACAGCTTCTGGTTTCAATCCCGCCTCCGCAAACTTTATCGCAATTTCCAATCCAGACTGGACAGCTATCAGGAAGGGTGCCATTGCAGTTTTGTCCGCAATTACCGGTATAAGTTGTCCCTTGGCAATGGCTATCGGAATCGTTGCAATTGGGCGCACAGGTATTTATCGTACAACTCGTACTGCAAGTGCTGGGCCACAGGCCATTGCCGATGCCCAAGTCGCATTGTTCGCCACAAGCAACGTTTCCATCACCACAAGTATTTAGTGTTGACCAGCAATTAACAGTTGATCCGCCGCCAGAACCAGCACAAGTCCACCACCAATCCGGAATGCCGGTACCATTAACAATGGAGGGAGTTCCGGCATTACAGAGTAATGAGTTGGGTTTAGAGCATAAATTCCATGTATGATTAGGAGTGCTGCAGACGCCGTTGGTAGCGCAAGTCGGCTGAGGAGCATCACCAGGACAACCTCCGCCAAAATTGTGATCATAGCTCCAACTGCTAGGCACCGCTATACCGCTAGAATTACAAATCCATCCCGTAATCCAGGCGCAAGTGCCAATAGGCCAACCCAGAGGATGATTAGCGCACCAAAGGATGCCGCAGTCGTCACTCCAGTACCAATAGGCCGGATTCCAAGCTTGACCTGGGAGGCAGGCAGATACTCTAGTATCGCAAGTAGTAATCGCTGTCCAACTACAGCCGTAAGCCTTAACGGCAAAAAAAGATACGCTGATTCCAATTGCTAGAAATAGGATTATTTTTTGTTTTTTTAACATTCTTTAATCGTTATCTTTATTCAATTATCTCGTCTTTATTATACAACATTTTTCCCCAAAGCCCAAGAGCAAAAAGCGAAACGAATGCCATCGCTAAAGAAAAAATTTGTCCCAGCGTTAAAAAACCGAAAAGAAGCCCGATTTGCTCGTCCGGTTCGCGCCAAAATTCCAGCATAAAACGAAAACCAGCGTATCCCAAAAGATAAAGCCACAAAAATTTTCCTTTCAATTGAGCCTTATTCCGCCAAAGCCACAAAATAGCAAAAAGTACTAAGCCTTCAAAAAAAGCTTCGTATAATTGTGAAGGATGGCGCAATAGCACTTCTCCTGGAAAATACATCCCCCATTTTTTCTGCGTAATCCGGCCAAAAAGTTCGCCATTAAGAAAATTGCCAATCCGGCCAAAAAAATAGCCGGCGGGAACAGCCGGAATTAAAAAGTCAGCCAGAGAAAACAAGTCTATCTTGTTTCTCCGGCAAAACCATAAAGCCGCGATTAATACTCCCAGCAACCCTCCGTGGTAACTCATACCATAAATCCCTGTCCATTGGCCATCAGTAAAAGGAGAAATAATCGCTAAAGGATTATCCAAATAAAAAGGCAGGTTATAAAAAAGGACATAGCCCAGCCGGCCGCCGATAACTACGCCCAAAAAAGCTTCCATGAGAAATTCTTGGATGTTTTCTTTACTCCAGCGGCCTTCTTGCTTTTTAATGCGCCAGAGAAGCAAACAATAAACCACGGCAAAACCTAAAAGATACATCAAGGCATACCAACTGACCTGCCAAGAGCCGAAACTAAAGGCCCGTGGATTGATTTTCAGCGGCAAGGTTTGATAAATTTGAAGCCAGTTTTCCATTTAATTTTATTATACCATGGATCTCTGGCTAAATTTTAAAGAGTTTTTTGGTTAAAACCATTTGTTCTCAAAAGAATAATTTGTTAAGATAAAAGAGAACTTAAGGCTATGCTGGAGAAAAAGGTATCGGTAGTCATTCCTTGCTTCAATGAAGGAAAAACTATCGCACAAAACATCCGAGCCATCAACCGCTACTTGAAAGAAAAAGTGGGTTTTTGCGAAATCATTGCTGTCAACGATGGCAGTCGGGACAACACACTGGCTGAATTGCAAAAAATCCAGACCGAAATCCCCCTGAAAATAATCAGCCATCCGCAAAATGAAGGCAAGGGCCAGGCGGTCAAAAATGGGATATTGGCCAGCCAAAATGAAATTGTAATGTTTTTAGACGCTGATCTGGCTATTCCCATCGAGGAATTGGAAAAATTTTTAGCGGCTATCGATCAGGATTACGACTTGGTTATCGCTTCCCGTTTTATACCCGGGCTAAAAGTCCTCTGCCCAGTTTTATGGTATCGGAAAATTATGGAAAAGGTTTTCCGCTTTTTAAGGATGGTTATCCTGAATAACTGGAAAGTGCAAGACACCCAGTGCGGATTCAAAGTTTTCCGCACCGCGGTGGCCAAAAAAATTTTTTTCATGTCAACTGTTAAGAGATTCGCTTTTGACGCAGAAATTATTTTTATTGCCAAAAAATTCGGCTACACCATCAAAGAATTGCCGGTAATCTTGCAAAATCCGGAAAAAAGCCATGTCCGTCTTTTCCGTGATCCCTTAAACATGTTCTTTTCTTTGTTGGAAATCCGCTGGAACGATTTAATCCGCCAATACAAATGGAAATAAAATGCCCGATTCAGACAGAAAAATAGTTGTTTCGGCTGATGATTTTGGAAAAAATTCCAATACCAACAAAAATATCCTGGAATTGCTTTTATCAAAAAAACTGCATCGGGTTTCCGTGATGATCAATGGAAATTTTTCAACAGAAGAAATTCGCCAGCTGGTAAACTCTCAAGTTAAACTGGACCTGCATTTGAATTTTTTCAATTTGCTTAAAAACAACCAGCATCTAAAAAAAGAGGATGGCATTTCAGGCCGGTTATTGATTTTTCTTAAAAATTATTTCTCCGGAAAAATAAGAATTTCCGAAGTAGAAAAAGATTGGGAGCAACAATTAGAAAAATTCCACACGCTTCTTGGTAAAAATCCCGATGGTCTAAATTCCCATGAGCATGTCCATTTTTTTCCTGCCTATTTTAAATTAATTTCCAATCTAGCCCAAAAAGCAAAGATACCCTATCTCCGTTTGGGGAAAAAAGGCTTTATCCAAGCCAATAATATTGTTTCCTGGATTATTTTTTGCTTAAGAAAAATCAATCAGCGGCACTTTTTAAACTCTGGCTTAAGCTCTTCGGATTTTTTAGTCAGCTTAGATTGGTTAGAAGGAGATGCGCTTCAAAAAATAAAAAATCTCCCCTCTGGAAAGATTGAATTAATTGTTCATCCTGAAATAATATCCGAATTAGAATTTCTAAAAAATCATACTTCTATTTAATTTTTTATAATTTCAACTTCTGAAAATGAGTAGTTCTTTTTCTATTTTTTCAATTTCGTTTTCTATTTTGTCAAAAGTTTCCCAATTACCCTCATTTAAACAGTTAGTCTGAAAAGCCACAAGATATTCCAGTTTTTTTAACAGTTCGAATTGAGACATAATGAGAGTAAAAAAATTAAAATTTAACAAATAAAAAAATATTTTATCGAAAGAATAAAATATTTCAGCTGGAATGTCGGTTGAAAAAAATTTATCAACCTACTTTATAAGTATACCCGAAAAAAAATATTTTGTCAAATATTTTTTACAAAAAAACAAAAAATAATAATTAGAAATTATTTATAGCGCAAGGCATCCAGAGGATTGATCTTGCTGGCTCGCCGGGCCGGCACCACTCCGGTAAAAAATCCGACCAGTGCCGCAAAAGCGACAATTAATCCGACAAACCATGTTGGACTGTAAAAAAGATCGACTGTTTGCCCTCCCATCTGGCGGGCGATAAAATTAACTAAAATATTGAAAAATTCTCCTCCGATGAAACCTACTAATACTCCTCCAATCCCGCCTAAAAATCCCATGACCGTCGCCTCCATCAGGAACATCCAGGAAATTCCCCAATTGGAAGCACCGATAGATTTCATAATGCCGATTTCTTCCGTCCTTTCCAAAAGAGCAATCGTCATCGTATTAAACATACCGATCGCGCTGACTATTAAAGCGATGATCCCAAAAATCATCAGGACGATTTGGATTACCCGGAAAACTTTGTTGGCCTGTTCGACCGTATCCGAAAGAGAAGAAACTAAAAATCCTTGTTTCAAAATTTCCTCCCGGACTTGCCCTAATTTTTCATTGTCGGCGCATTTGACCTTCAAGCGCGTGAAATTATTGATCTGCAAGTCTCCCAAGGTGCTGGCATTGATATAAATTATATTTTCATCCCCATCAACTACCCCGACTATTTTATATTTACTTTCTGAAACAACTTTTTTAAATTCGTTTTGCAATTTCTTGCCTGAATTTTTTTGGTCAGGAAGGAAAAAAGTGAACATAATCTCTTGATCGACGATTTCTTCTGGACTTTTATTGAAAATCTGGGCAACGGCCGAAGAAACTACTACGCCTTCAGGATTTTCATTGTCCAGCATTTTTCCTTTGGTCGCTCGTAATCCGCCCAGACGCAGAAAGGAAGGTTTGACGCCTGCCACCATCAAGTCGGCAATCAATTCTGCAACTTTGCCTTGAGCGGAAACATAAAAAGCCGGACTGACTTCCGCCACGCCTTCGGCCGCTTCAATCTTTTCTACAACCGCCTTATCCAGGCTTACCAGCGCCGCTTTAGACTCACTGACATCCAAAGTCAGCAGTGAATCGGAGGTGGTGATTCTTTCCAGTAATGTCTTCTGCAGGCCATAGCCGAAGGAAACCAGAAAAAGAATGGCTCCGATACCTACTCCCATGCCTAAAATAGTCAGCAACGTCCGTGAAGTCCTGGCACGAAACATCCGGGTGGAAAGTTTTAGCAAATCAATAAATTGCATAAAAAAATTAAGATGAATATTTAAGCAGCATTAAAACTTCGATTTCCCTGACAATTTTTTCAGCGGTATTCTTATAGAGGCCTAAGCCACCGAAATTCTTGGGTGTGTCCAACTGGCTTTGCAATTTGGCATAGTCAATCTTATTTTCCATCCTTTGGCTGATCCAATTGGCTAACAGGCTGACCTCGCTTTCTTGCAAATTTAATTTAAAAAGCTCCTGCAGATAGCGGACTAGATTTTCAGAAGCCTGGCTTATTTCTCCCTCAAGCCTTTCTACTTGATCCAGAATCTGTGCAACTCTAAGCGTGAAAAAGGCCGCCCGCCGCTTATTCCAATTCGCCCCGCCTTCATCAAAAGACTTGTCCAGACCGCGCTCAAAATTTCCCAGATCGATATTTTTAAAAAGCAATTCCTTGAGAAAATTATCGGCAGCCGTCACTTGTTCTTCTGTCAATTCGGAGAGGATATGATTTAAGAGTTGTTTTGATTTAAAAGGCACCAGCAGCGCACCCACTTGCTGCGGAGAAAGGCCGCGGAAGATTTTCATCAGCATTTTCAGATCGGCAGTAATATTCATCCAGCCGCCGGATTCTTCCAGTGCTTTTTTTTCTTTTTCAATCGCTTCCTTGGGCCGCTTTTCTCGATTAATTTCTTCGCTGATTATCCGTCCATCCCGCATATTAATAATCCGGTCCGCAAAATGCAAATGCTCTTCATTGTGGGTGACCAAAATAATCGTTTTTTTGTCGACTTCATTGAGCTCTTTGATAATCTCTAAAACATTTTGGGCTGATTCGCTATCCAAATTGCCCACCGGCTCATCGGCCAGGATGATTCCCGGATTATTCACCAATGCTCGGGCAATCGCTACGCGCTGTTTTTGCCCGCCAGAAAGTTGGGAAGGAAATTTATAGGCTTGTTCGGCAATTCCAAACCGCCGCAACAGCTGCATCCCCTCCGTATGCCTCTTTTTTAAGTCTTCCCCTTGAAAAGTTCTGGGCAGGCAGACATTATCAATTACATTCAACGAAGGAATAAGATAGAAAGCTTGAAAAATCATCCCTTCTCCACTGCGGTGGAATTCTACCAGTTCGCCATTGGTCATTTGGGCAATATCTTTCCCGTTCACCACCACTTCTCCGTGAGTTGGGATCTGCAGTCCGGCTATCGTATACAGCAACGTTGATTTTCCACAGCCGGAAGGACCATGAATAATCACGTACTCCTGTGGAAAAATTTCCGTCGTTATTTTTTCCAGGGCCCGCACTTCATTAGATTGCCCTTCGTTATAAATAACGCTTAAATCTTTGACTTGGATGATTGATCCGGCCATTTAGGCTTTTGTTCTTTTGCTTATTAGCTGAATTATACCACAAAATTTAAAAAAAACCTCGCTGGTCGGCGAGGTTTCTGGCTTGTTTTTTTTAAAAACCGATTGTTTATAATTTCCTGTTTTGAGGCAGAAAAAGCCGCAAAGAATTAAAAATCGGAAAAAAATCCGTCACAAAATTAAAAGCCGCCGCCCCTTCCGGTCCGATAATTTTTAAAAACACCAGCGCCAATCCCCCAGCATTTACCACGCCCCAAATCCAGAAATTCTGTTTGGCCACCTTCTTGGCCAATTGCCCGATCCGCAAGGCTTCCGGAATTTTAGCAAAGTTATCTTTCATGAGTGCGATGTCCGCCGCTTCAATCGCCGCGTCCGTACCGATCGCTCCCATCGCGATGCCAATATCCGCCAAGGTTAGCGAAGCCGCGTCATTCACTCCATCGCCGACCATCACCACCTTGCCTTTTTGGCCGAGATATTTTCTGACATAATTTAATTTATCCTTAGGCAACAGATTGGCGTGATAAGTTTCTACGCCAACTGTTTGAGCAACTTTTTTGGCAACCTTTTCATTGTCACCAGTCAGCATCACAAATTTACTGACACCCAAAGCTTTTAAATCTACGAGCGCGGCTTTGGCTTCCGGACGAATTTCATCCACCAAGCGGAAGTAGCCCGAGAGTTTTTTATTATAACCCAGCATCACCAAACTGCTACCGCTTTCTTGCGCGTTAATTATTTTTTGCTTATCGTCTTTTGCAATTTCCACACCTCTTTCCTCTAAAAAAGATAAGCGCCCGCAAATTATTTCTTGCATGCCATACAGCGCCCGGCTGCCCTTGCCAGGAAATTCTTCAAATTTATCCGGCTTACCAAAAGCTATTTTCTGCTCTTTAACATAATTAACAATGGCCCTGGCTGAAGGATGGCTGGAAAAAAAATCCAATCCAGCCGCCATTTTTAACAATTCGTTTTTGGTGGTCGCACTTTCCGGAAAAAAATTAAATTCTTCCACTTTCATTTTGCCTTTCGTAAGCGTTCCGGTCTTGTCGAAAATTATCGTCTTCACTTCCGTTAAGCCTTCCAAAAAAGAACCGCCCTTAACAATAATACCCCGCTTGGCCGCCATCCCCAGAGCCGCCGAAAAAGCCATCGGCACGGCCACCGCAATATCATCGGCGCAAGTTACCAAAAGAACGCCCAAAACCAAGCTTAAATCGCGGGAAAAAGAAAAGAGGATCACGGCTGAAAGGATAACAAAAACTACGTAAAAACTGGCAAACTTGTCCGCCAACGTCTGGATGCCGACTTTTTCTTTTTGCGATTGCTCGACCAATTTGATGATTTTTTCAAAAGTCGTGTCTTTACCCGTTTTTTCCGTTTTGACCACTAGCGACCCGGAAATATTTAAAGTGGAATTTAAAACCCGCTGGCCAATCTTTTTTTCTATTGGCAGCGATTCGCCGGTCAAAGAAGACTGATCAATCAAAGCTTCTCCGTTAAGAATAATTCCATCCACCGGAATGCGCTCGCCCATTTCCACGATCACCAAATCGCCGACTGCGATTTTAGCATAAGAAATTTCCTCTATTTTACCGCCCCTTTTAACTTTAACCTTGGACGGTTTGAGTTTGAGTAGATGCTTTATCGCTCCGCGGGATTTATTTTCTGCATAAGCGGTAAAAATTCTGGCCGACGCCAGCATCAAGCTGATAAAAGCCGCCGAGGCCCATTCTCCATTTAAAATGGAAACAGCCAATGCCACCGCCGCCAAGAGATCGATGGTAATTTTTTTATTACGCAGCGCCTGCCAAGCGCTGATTAAAACCGGAAAAGCCGCCACGCTGGTAAAGAAAATGAGGAGCGCTCGATCCCAGTCCACGGAAAAAAAACCGGTGTAGTGGCCGATTAAAATCAAAACCAAAGCTCCGATGAGAAATTTATCCAAATTTATTCTACTTATTTTCCACATTTGATTTTAGTTACATTACTATTAAAAAATCCTAAAGAATATAAATTTTCTCAAAATTAAACTCGAACCTTGGATTTTCTGGCCAAAAATTTCTCCACATTCGACGGCAGCCTTGGAAAATTTTTGGGGGAAATTCTCCGCCAGCTGGCAGATCAAACAGGAATTTATCAAAAATTTATATTCTTTTATAACCCGACATGTTTAACTGATACTCAATTGTTTCTATTATCGGCTTAAATAAAACAAAATATAAACATTGCTTAATGCTGTCAATCTGAGCCTGTGAGGAATCCCGAAGAATATGACTAGTGCTTTAAATTAGGGAATTCTTTACTACGTTCAGAATGACAAAACGAATAATCCAGTATGAGTTCGCTATTATTTATTATATTATAGCATTTTGGCCGCATAAGTTCCCGCCGCATAGCCGGTACTCCAGCAAATTTGCAGATTATAGCCGCCGGTCGGTCCATCCAAATCGATAATTTCTCCGGCGAAAAATAAATTCGGCACGATCCGCGAACTCAAAGTCTTGGAATCAATTTCTGAAAGTTTTATTCCGCCACTCGTCACAATCGCGTGATCAAAGCCTAGAAGTTGCGTAACCGTGAGTTTTAAATTTTTTAAAATTTTCGCCAAAGCTTTTCTTTCTTCCTTACGCAAAGAATTTATTTTCCAGTCCGGCGCGATTTTAACCAACTCCATAACCGGATTGATTAATTTCTGCGGCAAGAGTTCCGGCAAATAATTGCGGAAATTTTTATTACTGAAAATTTGGCAATCTCTTTTTAAACGTTCATCTAATTTTTCCGTATTCAATGCCGGTTTTAAATCAATTTTTAGCTCTACTTGGCCTTTTTTCAATAATTCTCCCGCTTCCCGGCTTAAATCTAAAATAATCGGTCCGCTCACGCCGAAATGCGTAAACAACATTTCACCAAAACGTTCTGTTTGTTTTTTGCCTTTTTGCCACAGACTCACGCCCACATTTTTCAAGCTCAAGCCTTGCGCCTCCTTTGGCCAAACTTCTTTTATTTTCAGCGGCACCAAAGCTGGCATAGGAGAAATAATAGTGTGCCCAAATTGTTTCGCCCACTCATAACCATCGCCAGTCGAACCAGTCGCCGGATAAGCTTTACCACCTGTGCAAAGAATATAATTTTGCGCTGTTATTTTTCCTCCTCTAAAATTAACGCTGGTGATTTTTTCTTTCTCTTGCTCCAATTCTTTTATTTCTGCATTATAAAAAATCTGCACTTTATTCTCTTGCAAATATTTTTCCAGAACTTTGAGCACATCCCGCGCCCGGTCGGAAACCGGAAAAACTCGCCCGCCTCTTTCGGTTTTAGTTTTTAGCCCTCTCTCCTGGAAAAATTCAATCACTTCGGCCGGACCGAAAGCGGCCAAAGAGGAAAAAAGAAATTTGCTCCGCCGGTTGACCCGCTTCGCCGAATCGAGGCGAGCGGACAAGCCCGCTTTCCCTAAAGTTTTTATAAATTCTTGATCATTGAATTCCGCTTGCGTCAGATTACAGCGGCCTTTGCCCGTAATCAAAAGTTTGCGCCCCAAAGAAGCATTTTTTTCCAGGAGCGCTACTTTGGCGCCCAATTCTCCGGCGCGTCCCGCCGCCAGCATTCCCGCAGGTCCGCCGCCGATGACAATTACATCAAATTGTTCCGTTAATTTTTCCATTTAACCTTCAAATAAACCAATATTTAAACAAAAATTCTACCCTATTGTCATTACCGCGCAGGCGGGAATCCAGAAAACCAAATTAAAATCAATTTACTGGATCCCGGGTCAAGCCCGGGATGACACGTAAAAATTAAGTCAAATAAATTTATTATTTTTCCAGCAGGGTAATATTTTTAATAACCACGTCTTCCGTTGGATGATCATTGGCGCCTACTTTAACATTTTCAATCTTATCGACAATATCCATCCCTTCCGCCACTTCCCCAAAATTGGTGTGCTTACCATCCAGCCACGGCGTCGCTGCGGCCGTCACGATAAAAAACTGCGAGCCGTTGGTATTGGGGCCGGAATTGGCCATCGCTAAAGAACCGCGCACTAATTTACGCGCGTTGAATTCGTCCGCGAATTTATAGCCCGGCCCGCCCATGCCGTCATTGCTCCAATCGTCGTCTTTGGAATTGGGATCGCCGCCTTGGATCATAAAATCCTTCATCACGCGATGGAATTTGATTCCGACATAAAATTTTTGATCGGCTAGCCGCAAAAAATTATTCACGGTTTTAGGAGAATCGGCGTTATAAAATTTCACTTTGATTTTTCCCAAGTTAGTTTCCAAAACCGCAGCGGTATATTTTTTCGTATAATCCGTGGCGCCTTCATCCAAAGCCTCATTTATTTTCTTGTTTTCTTGGTCCATAGAATTTTGCACATTTTTATTAGCTTGCTCTTTAGTGTCCAGCAGATTGGAAATATAGCCCGCATTCTTATTTCTTTCCGACTCGGCAGTTTTTTCTTTTAAAATCGCATCGTCGCTGGAAAGACTGCCGCAGCCGGCCAAAACCAGACTGCCGGCCACTAGCGCCATAATTTTGAACTTCATAGGACTAAAAATTTAATAATTACTCTCTTATCATAATTCCTGAAAGCCAGAATAGCAAGAATGATCCATCGGAGTTGAGCTCCGAAATCGGAGCTCAACTCCGAAAAAGAAAAAACCCTTAGACTCATTGAACTAAGGGATTTGAGAGTGGCGGGAACCGACTAGGTCGGTTCCCGCCAAACTTACTTGATCGCATTTCCCGAATAGCGTATCCGTGGCGAGCTATTCGACCTTGGGAGCCGCGATCATCTTCGACCTCTTCGCGCTCACATTCACCGTATTGATCATTGTCGAAAAAATCATCTCATTCATAGGTCTCTTCTCCTTTTCTTTTACACCGGTCCGGCTGCATCAATCCAGAGGATAGATCAGCCAAAAAAGCTTGGAGAATTTCCGCGGCTGTCCTTGCCCCTTTTGTTAAAGACCTCCTTTCTTTTTTTGACCTTTATATTTTCAGGCCGACAGCTTATTGGTTAAATATTAGCAAATTTCATATTTTTGTCAAAAATAATTTAAACTAAGGACCGTCCTCGAATCGAAGACGGTCCTTAGTAAAGACTTGATAAAAAAAATTGTCATTGCGAAGGAGTTCCGCCTCGGAACGACTGTGGCAATCTAAATATTTATTAGATTGCTTCTCCGCCAGCTGGCGGATCGCAATGACAAATCTAATTAATGATAAACCAACTCTTCTAGTGAAGAAAAGTTAGTTATACACTTTCTGATAATAATAATTCACATCACTAACCCACTTGGTGACGCTCCCTGGATCATGTCCCGAACAATCCCAACCGCATTTCCAAGCCAGCACCATAGCTTTGGGCGTATCGACATTTTTCTCCACCAAATCGCCGATTCTTTTCCCCACCACGTCCACCGCCTGCTGTGGCGAATCAAAACAACTGTAGCCGGAAGCGGTTTGGTTATAAGTTCCCCGATAGCCCCAATAATTGTAGCAATTTTTATTATTTTTCTGCGGCGAAAATTTTCCCCAATTGCTTTCCTTCTTGGCAATCGCCACCAAATAAGCCGCCACCGCCTTATCTTTCTCGGCGATGAAAGGAGTCATCTCCGCCATCGGCTGTCCGGCTACCAGCCGGCCGATTCTGATTTCCATAGCCGTAGGAATTTTAATGGTCGCGTATTCGTATTTTTTAAATTTTACTCCAATAAATAATCCGGCTGTTCCAACGATGG
>CAYTIK010000021.1:0-16975 GCA_964438025.1 uncultured Bdellovibrionales bacterium | reverse complement strand
TATTGGAATAAATATTGGACTTTTTCGCAAGAGGACGCAGAGCAGAAATCCCCCGCTCAATTCGTGCAATTTTTTGTGGTTAGCCTTATCGGACTGTTAATTAATGTCCTCATTGCTTCATTGATTTTTCGCTCCGTCACGCCGTTTGCCGGTTTAAACCCTGACCAATGGGGGCTAATTGGAGCAGCTGCCGGTAGTCTTATGGGCATGATTTGGAACTTTCTGGGATACAAGTTTATCGTCTTTGAAAAAAAAGCCTGATGTTCCATATTGGAACATAAAACTTCCCCGGGGGGAAGTTTTTATTTTTGACAAATAATGCTAAAGTTAAGTTTATGAGTAATGTCCTCTATCGCAAATATCGTCCCCAGAAATTAGCCGACATCGTCGGACAAAAACATATCGTCCAGACGCTTTTTAACGCGATTAAAAATAATCATTTAGGGCAAGCCTACCTTTTCACCGGCCCGCGCGGCACTGGGAAAACTTCTATCGCCCGCATTTTAGCGAAAACTATCAATTGTTTAGATCTTAAAGATGTCCAAGCGTGTGGCCAATGTTTTAATTGCGCCACGATTACGGCCGGACGTTCTTTGGATATTATCGAAATTGACGCGGCTTCACACACGGGCGTCGACAATGTCCGTGAAATCATCGAAGCGGTGAAATTGCCGACGACTTCTTTAAAATACAAAGTTTATATTATAGATGAAGTGCACATGCTTTCCACTGGCGCTTTCAATGCCTTGCTAAAAACGCTGGAAGAACCGCCCACTCACGTGATTTTTATTTTAGCCACCACCGAAATTCATAAAGTGCCGGAAACTATCATTTCCCGTTGCCAGCGTTTCGATTTCACTCGCTTGCCAATCCAACTCATTATTCAGAAACTTTCGGCTATTGCCAAAAGCGAGGAAATTAAAATTAGTCCGGAATCCCTGGAAATGATTGCTCTGGCTTCGGAAGGCGGGATGCGCGACGCCGAAAGCCTGCTCGGCCAAATTATGGCGCTGGAAGATAAAAATATCACCGTCAAAGAAGTGGAAGAAATTTTAGGCACGGCCGATCGGCAGTCAGTGGGCGTTATCGCCGGAATGATTGTCAATGGCGAAACAGAAAAAGCCCTGGAAAAAATCAATGCGCTTTTCACCGACGGCTATGATTTGGAAATTTTTACCAAGTCTTTGATTAATTATTTCCGCCAACTGATGCTGCTTAAAATCAATCCAAATTTAAAATCCTGCTTTTCCTGCGAAATTACCAAAGAAGAGTTGGAGAAAATGCTTAAGATTACGGAGCAAATCGAAGTGGGAAAAATTATTTTAGCCATCAATCTTTTTTTGGAAGCCCAAAACCGCCTCTATTCTTTCGTGGTTCCGCAATTAGCGCTGGAAATTGCCGCCATCAAAGCCACCGGTAAATTTCCGGAATTCAAAGTAGCTTTCCAGCCGAACTTACCAAAAAATAATCCGCCCGCCATGGCCACGGAAGCTCCGGCAGCTTATACTCCAATTAATCCCCTGCCCACCGAAACAGAAAATACTACCGCGCCGGTAGAAACTTCGGCAGAAACTTCTATAGAATCCTCCACTTCTACTGAAGATTTAACCGTTGAAAAAGTAAAAAGCGTCTGGAAAAAACTACTGGAGGATGTCCGGCCGTTTAATCATTCCTTAAAGGCTTTATTATCCAATTGTTTAGTTTTTAAAGTAGTCAACCAGGAAATAACCTTAGCCACTCCGTATGATTTCTATAAAGAAAAACTCAATAATCCCGTCAGCCGGTTAACGGTGGAAAAAGTCCTGGGAAAAATTTTACAATCCAAAATCACTTTAAAAGTTTTACTTTTCAAGGAAGCCGGCATCAAACCCAATGATCCGATTTTAATGGTTAAGGCGATCGACAAGGTCGGCGTACAAGATGAACTATTAAACTCTGCTCTTGAAATCCTCGGAGGAAAAGTCGTGAAAGAATAGAAATTAAATTTTTTGTAATTTTAAAAAGAGTTTGATGCTCTTTTTTTAGTTAAATCGATATGTTTATATTCCAGATTTAAATGCAATAATATGGTAAGTTTCAATATTACCCTTAAGATTTGTGTGGACTGAAATGGCAGAACCTTTGGATATAAACACTTTCGGAAAATATTTTTTTAAAGAATTTTCAATAAATTCGATTGTATGAGAAAACCTTGAAATTTTTATCTCTTTATGTCTTGCGATTTCTCCCTTAACAGCATAGTTCAATATAAGAAATCCGTTATCAGTTAGCGAATTAAAGATATTCGTGAAAAGAAGATTAAGCTCATTGGGATCTAAATATTGAATAACGCGTGTGAGAATTATCCCGTTATAGCAATTATTTTCCCATTTAAAATGTCCAATGTCTATCTTAGTAAATTTGATTTTTTCTTTAATTGATGGTTTAAGTTTTTTAAACCAATCAAGATCGGCGACGTCAAAAGCATCTACTTCGTATCCCAATTTTGCAAGGTAGATACTATTTCTACCATTGCCACAACCCACATCAAGAATTTTATCTCCACTACGAAATAATTTACTGCTTGATTTAACTATAACACTTGGGATAAGAGTGTCTATGAAAAATTGTTTCCTTTTATAAACAATCTCCCATGGGTGTTGATTCATAAATTCATACTATCAAAATTTATAAAATCAGCTACTGCGAACGTGGGACGAAGTTAAAATTTATTAATTTAATAATACAACTGCATTTGATTTTTGTCCAAAAATAAGGCAGACTAGAATCAAGCTTGCAAAAGGAGGTGATGCGATGGAAGCAAAGCTAACAAGTATTCAAATAGGCATCGGGAAAAGTCGGTATTCTGGTAAGAATCTGGAACTGAATGACATTTCAAGTTTCGAACTTGAGAAGGAAGGTAACAGTAGGAAATTGATAAAGGTGAAAGTAGTGATCCTATACTGCGGAGGTGTAGCTGTTTGGATTAAAACAAACAGAAAAAGCATCTCATTTTCCTTTACAAGTCCTTCTCCCCAAAAAGTGTACACCAGAACTGGCCAGAACATGGGCAGAAACGCCAAATTCGCAAAAGGAACCTTTTGCACCATCAAAATCGGCTAAGCCGAAAAAAGAGCTCGGGACTTCAACGCTCCTCCCGAGCTCCTTTTTTTATTCAGTAAGTTTTTTTATTGGTTGCGAACGTGGGACGAAGTTAAAATTTATTAATTTAATAATACAACTGCATTTGATTTTTGTCCAAAAATAGGAACTTTTGCATAAAAAAACCCGCCTCGGTCGATGAATTCTCGACCGGGCGGATTCTGACTCTAAGATTAGACTAAAAGGAACTGGTTGTTATGCCTCACTGGGCAGGCTGCGCGGATTCGGCAGGACCGGGTTCGACGGAGCTGGATTCGACCTGGCTGGGTTCGACCGGCTTGGGTTCGGCGATGTTAAACGTTTTCTTCAACGCCTGGACGATATCCGCCGCCGGCGCTTCCTTGTTGTTTCTGACAATGCTCCTGACGGAATCGAGCAGAACCAAATAGCCATCTCTTTGCTCGCGCGCTATTTTGAGCCCTTGCCGCGCGTCAGACAATCTCTGCTCTGCCGATTCGGCCCTGCTTCGTGTCGTACGCAGAGTTGAATGCAGACTTTCTACCGTACCCTCGAGCTCCGGCACCTTGTTTTTGAGCGCCGTCATATTCTCGCTATCCTTATCGCGTTGATCAGCGAAGGCCCTTACAGCCCCAGCGAGATGGCTTACTTCAGCCATTTTCCCGGCAATCATGGATTCCAAAAGAATCGTGCTGGCCGGTTTCGGAACAGCTTCGAATCCTTCGGGCGGACCGTCCTCCAGCGCCTGAAAAAGAGCTGCCAATCCTTCCATGCCTTCCCTCCGAAACTTCTTGTCTTTTTCCATAACTCTCCTTTCTTCGCTTTTTTGTTTTTTTCTGACTAACCCAGCCAGTTGGGAACTTCCGAATACTATATATTATTTTAAAAAAAGTGTCAAGTAAAAACACTCTCAGATTTTAAAATGGTTGATTTTTATAGCAAATTATTATACGATATTAAAAGACTTTGAGCAGTCTTTTTATTGATTGGGGAGTAGCCTTTAACCGGGCAGGCAAGCCAGAGCGGTAGTAATTTGACAATAGCGAACTACTGTTGTATGATATGTGTGTAGCATCAGTAGTTTTATGATAAAAAAAGAAAAAGAGAAAATTAAAGCTATTCGGTTCAGAAAGAAAGGATTTTCTTACAATGAAATTCTTGCTAAGCTTCCTATTGCAAAATCAACGCTGTCGCTCTGGCTCAGAGGTGTAGGCATGGCCAAAAAACAAACACAAAGATTAACCGAAAAAAGAAGGCTGGCTCAGTTGAAAGCGCAGGCAGCATGCCGACAGGCCAGAATTTCCAGAGAATTTATTACTGTAAGTGCCGCAAAGAAAGAAATCGGAAATATTTCCGCGAGAGAATTTTGGCTCATCGGAACAGCGATATACTGGGCGGAAGGAGCAAAACAAAAAGCGCATAATGTTTCGCAGAGAGTTTCATTTTGTAATTATGATTATGGAATGGTGCTCCTGTTTGATAAATGGCTGAGAGATGTATGCGGACTGCGAAAAAAAGATCTCATCTATTCGATATACATGCACAGGACAGGCGAAAAAGAGAAAATTAAAAAATTCTGGGAAAAATTACTACACACAAAAATTGAAAGAATTTATTTTAAAAATCACAATCCTAAAACAATTAGAAAAAATACCGGGGATAATTATCATGGGATGTTAAGGATTGACATAAAGAGAAGCACCGATTTGAATAGAAAAATATTTGGATGGACTTTGGGAATCATTGAAAATTTAAAAATACAATATTGCCCGGTAGCCAAGCGGTAAGGCAGCGGTTTTTGGTACCGCCATTGCGTAGGTTCGAATCCTACCCGGGCAACAGTCAGACTTTTTTATCGAGAGACCCGGAGGCCTCAAAAAATCGAAAAAAGGTCGCCCAACTTTGCGCAAAATAGAAGGTAAGAAGTCATTTTAAAACCCGGCATTAAGCCGGGTTTTTAGGTAAAGCCACCAAAATATGACACAGATAATCTTTGACTTAGCCTCTCAAGTTATCAAACTTTGCCATTCTCGAGGCGAGTTATCTAATTGGCACTAAATGCTGGCGAAACCTCATCACTGCTGTTCTCTTGTATAATGTAGCAGAATATATTTTCCGCTAACGCCAAGAATTTCAAGAATTCTTCGTACTTCACCATGAAGATTTAGCGGTAAATGCAAATACACTTTATCTGCATTACTTTTTCCGAAATCTTCGTACTGTTCCCGGCTGTGCTGACTGTTATAATCTTCTTCTGTTTTTGCCTCTCCAATTGCAATTACCGATCCATTTTTCCCAATCGCGTCAGGTTCGTGTCGACCTATCAAAATTGGATCATCATATCCAGGAATAGCAGCCATATTAACAATAAACTCGTTCTCCTGCATATATTTCACAAGTGAACTTACCCGTTGATCATGTTCAGACATATTTTTATTTCTAGTCAATCTTTCGATTGTTTAAAAATTACCGTCCTTAGGGATTGACGACTATTACCCGTAGACATGCATATAAACTATAGTGATATTATATCACCATAGTTTATATCGTCAAGTATTTCTAGCTAATATTCTCCTTATTCATAAAACCACATCTCATCCGGATCTAAAACTTCCTTAATATTACTTTTCAGCATTTTGTAAACGTCGTCTTCCAAAATAGTTTTCCATGTGCCTCCATAATAATGCATTTCCACATCATTGTTGACCCAATTTTTTGTTATAAATTTAACAAATACGGTATCGGCTGTTTTTTCATATTTCTCAGTAGAAATTACATCCACATCGATAACATCGCTAAAGCGGTTGTTCCACTCTTCAAAATTAGTGCTTAGCAGATATTTTTCGCTTAATAAACCAAACCCTTCTTTCATTTTTCTGGCTTTCAGGTAAGTATAGAAAGCCTTAACTGCTTCTTGTGGCGAAGCAGCAGGATTAACTTGAATTTTCTTTATGTCTTCATCGGAAAATTCTTCCATATTGGGGAATATGTCAAAGGGAATAAAGAGAGAAATTCCACCAACGGTGATAGTGTTGATGCCAAGAACAAGGCCACATTGGTCAGCCAATGAGCCTCCACTCATGCCTGGCACTAAACTTATATTGGTCTGGATATAGCCATAAGGGGGATATCGCATTGTTCGATAATCCATAAAATTACCCTCCAATTGAGTAGCGCTGCCGGTCAAATCGGTTCCCAACGCATAGCCGGTCGCAATCAATGGTTCGTTTGCATATAATTCAATCTTATGGAAAGCAGTTTCTAGTTTCATTTCCGGATAATTTTTTTCGGTAAAGATGATTGCCAGATCCATATCTTTATTGCCAACTATGCTTTTCGGAACTATAAAACTGCCGTCAGGAAAAATTATTTTTGGACTGGGTTCACCGTCAATCACATGAAAATTAGTCACGATCTCATTGGGTTTGATAAAAAATCCCGTTCCTTCTGAATATCCGCCCACTATTCTTACCACGGAATTTTTTAATTTTTTATTGACTCCGGATCTGTTCATCCCGCAAATGAAAAATTTTTCATACCAGCCGTAATGAGTATTCAGATAATCAAAATTAACAAAAAATGAAACAGCTATATAGGCGACCAAGGCCACTATGAAAAACGATTTAAGTAAATTCTTAATGCTTCGAAAAGGAAAAACTATGAAATCCCGGATAATCTTGAGAAGGGAAATAATAAGACCAACGATGAATTTAATCAGATAATACGTGCTGTAAGTCACCAACTTGATGGGAAAAAGATAAACAGGGAAAAGAAGCCGTCTGAAATAGGCTTCAATTCTGACTGCAAATGCATGTGTTTTTTCACTTCTGATTGCAAGAGTGATTAAGGGAGTTATAAAGAGAGCCAGAAAAATTGGAACAAGAATGTATAAAATCAAACCCCACGTTAGATCCGTTGTTATAGTCGCCCATTTAAACAAACCAAACATCAAAGCAGAAAAAAACAGCCAACCACAAAAAAAGTAAGCAACATATTTTCGGCTATTATTATTTTCTTTTTGAAATTCTAAATTTTTTTGGCTATCCTTTTCCAAACGCTCTTTCTTCCTAAATAATTTTTTAAAAAGTTTTATAATTATTGACACTATCCACCCGGCCATAAGCGCTATAATTATTGAATCTGCCGGATCACTTCCTAACCATAAGAAAAAAAGCGAAAAACCAATGGAAAAATATAACAGATGGTAATAAAACTTTGTAAATATTTTTTCTTTCCTAACTATACGGGCAACTAAAGGAATTGTCAGGAGAGCCGGTATAACCGTAAGAAAAAAGACGAGAACCCATTCTTCTTTCAATTCCGAAATCAAATTATAACCTCCCTGTATAATCAAAAAACATACGCATAAAAAGAAAACTAACCAGCCATAAAAAAAGTAAAGCATAAATTTCCAACCCCTCTTATTTTCCTTTTTAAAATCTTCTGAATTCATACCTTCTTGAATTTTAATTTCATTGTCTATACATTAAATCATTTATAAAAGGGCTTCGGTCTTCAGTATCAGTTACAACATGAATAGCTTTTTTTGCACGAGTCATGGCAACATAAAATAATCTTCTTTCTTCATCAATAATTTTTTTATCTGTTAGTCCTAAAATGTAATGCCTTGACCGATCTGGGTGCATCATGGGATGGTTAAAATTGGTAACATTAACAAAGATAATTATGTCATTCTCCTCCCCTTTATATTTATGTATGGTAGAAATCTTGATGTTATTATTAACTCTCAACCATTCTTTAAAATATTTGAGATCTAAACCAAATATTTTATTATTGCGATGCAAAATAGTAATCTTTTCATTTGGATGCTCGGAAATAATAGCACGAACAGCTTCTAAATAGATTTGAATTTTTGAAGAATCAGCTCTTCTCCCAATGGGCATACTGCGAATCCAAACACAAGCCGTATCGTCTTTATTTTCAGCAATAGCTTTTATTCCTAATCCGTCCATTAAGTTATTCCCGGCATCAACAATATTTTTTTTACTACGTAAGTTCGTTGGTAAATTAACTTTTTTTACATCTTCGTCTGAAAAATTTTTTTCGTAATCAGACATGTATTTTGTATCTGATCCTGCAAATCCATTGACTGCTTGCCAATCATCACCTACGCAAACAAATTTTACATTAGGATTAACTCTTTTTATCGCACTTATTAATTCATGATACGCCGGTGAATAATCTTGAAATTCATCAATTAGCACCCACTCCATATCTTTGATTTTAACTTTAATATCTCTGTTCGGGCCGAGATTCATCGAACACTCACCTTTAGTTTTTAAAATAATACCAACGGCTGATTTCATTACCTTAGAAAAATTATACAACCCTTGCTCATTTAAACATTTAATAAATTCCGCATAAACACTATTAGCAAACTCACTAAAAAATTTATCTTTTCTTGCTAAAACTCTAGTGTAGTTTTCATCTTCAAGCCTATTGGATATATCATTGGGAGTAATACATTGCGCTTGTGCAAAATCAATAAATTTAAGTGCCACATCTGAAATTTTTCTCAAACTAATCTTGTTTTTAAATATTTCCTCCGCCTTTTCATTTTCCGAAAGTGCTCTAAGCGTCAAACCAACACCTTCTAATTTTTGTTTTAAAGTGCCTAAAAACTCTCCGGGATTATTTCTTTCTCCTCTAAAATCTCCTATACTCATTTCAATAAATTGATAATCATTTCTTCTTCCTCCCCAATATTCTCTTTTTCTTTGTGCTTGTTGCAAATATTCACGATCAGTAAAGCCAAAATACTCAATGATGACCCTCCGATTACTTTGTGTAACTAAAAAATCTGGACGATATTGATTTTCATTCCACCTTATAACTGGCTCATATTCATAATCTAATCCATTCTCAAATAAAAAATTAGCAATAGATTTTTCACCATAGGATTTTAAATCTTCCCCGAGAAGACTTACGTGAATTTTTGCATCAATTTTATATTCTTTATCTAGCTCGCTAAGATACCACCAATATTTTAATCGATAAGCTAAGGATTGTTTTTTAATAATATCAGCGATAGTATCAGTCAATCTCTGACCTGATAATATATCAAGAACTTTTCCGGGAGTTTTAACAATTTGATTAGCAAGTCTATCAAAAGTGTGTACACCGAAGAAATCATGTATAGAAAATTTATCTTTCAGATCTTTATCATTTTTTTCCATAACGGGTCTATTAAATGACAGTAGCAAGATTTTATTTTTGTTAATATTGTATTTTTTAATCAAAATATAAATAAGTGAGCACAAAAGTGTTGATTTACCTGTGCCAGCTCGTGCGGTTATGAGAGTATTTTTATGATTGAGATTAAGTATGGTTTTTAATGCTTCTTTTTTTTCTGCATTTAACTCTAATCCTTTTAAAATATAATCATTTTCCAAAAAATCCCCTAATGTTTCCGAAGATGAATTGTAATATGGGCACCATTCCTGGTGATCTTTATTGATTTTTATTTCCTTAAAGCATTTTTCGCAAAAGTTTTTCATAAACTTTTCTTCTATTAATTTTGTATCAAAAATACTTTCCAGTTCTTGCATCGTGATATCGTAGTCGCCATTCTTATATTTTTGTTCAAGTATCTTAAAAAGCAACACATGTCTCCCTTCTCCAATCTTGGCCATGTCTTCTAATGAATACTCGTCTGCATCTTTTCCCGCGACGGTAATATCTTCAAGATATTCGTGTAAATATTTAGCTTCAGATAAAAGATCTACGAATACGGATTTTTTGTCGCTGGCAGCCATATAGTAATCTGAAATAATAAATGGCTCTACAAAACTCGTTAAGCTAAAATTACTTATTAAATCTCGAACGACCTCTTGATTTTTATGATTTTGAAATAAGTTTGCGCGATACACATAGGCATATTGAGTAAAATTAGGCTTTTTTTCAATTACACGAGATAGGTAGATATATGCCAACGCTGTTGCTTTCGTAATAATATCGCGAGCATTATCATTTAATGTATATTTTGTTATAAGCATAGTGAGGCAATCGCCAATACAGACAAGATCTCTTGGTGAGTTATAACAAGACATTTTAGATGTTAAACCAAAAGCAGATCCATGCAAAAAAAATGATTTAGCAATTTCCATTTCCCCCCGTTTCAACTCTTCATTACCCGAGTCATCACAAATTCCAGAAGTTATTGAATTTTCACCGTGTTTTTTCTTATAATCATTCAGACATCCAGTCACAATTATATTCCCTTTATTTTTTCGGAGATGTTCTATTATTACCTTCTTCTTTTCATTAAAATTTTTGGCAACATCAATATGATCGTTAACACTGTTAGAGGCTACCTCGTATTTTTCATTTCCGCTAATTTGTTTAAGAAAAAGCAAAAATTCTTTTGAGTTCCTTGGCTCATTCATTAATAGATCGACAAATTTTTCGCAGTTATGATCTTTACAATCAAAAAATTGAAAAAGCTTTATCGCTTTAACGAAGTATTCCAAACTAAGATCGTAGTTGCCGCTTGAAATTAAAGTTTTAGCCCAACTCTTGTAAATAATTGGGTTGTTTGGAAATGAATCATTTATCACTTCGTATATTTTGATACTTTTATCATACTTTCCCTCTCTTTTATAATTAGCAGCGGTGTCTATTTGTTTTTGTATGGCATAATGTTCATCAAACTTCAAATCAAATTTAACGCCACAATGAGGGCATATACCCTCTTCTGGTTTTGTGATTTCTTTTTGACAATTAAAGCATTCCTTGGTCATAAAATTTTTTCCAATCTATTCCTTATCAATTTTATTATAACAATGTAAATGCATAAGATCTATTTCATAGTCCGGACTATTAGTAATCAGAATCATTTTCTCTTTGTATCTCTTCGAAATATTATCTTTCAATCCCGCATGAGTTATAGAACTAATTGATATTCTATCATTCTCCGATATAATACGGTCGCAATAAAAACATCTGCATAACTTTTTAATTTATTGCTCTTTATAATATACCATATATTTTGAAATTTTGCCTGGAATTACTATTTCTCGCTTCTTGAGATATGATTTGACATATCTCAAGAAGATGGCTATAATTGAGATATACTAATTTATATCTCAAAAATATGAACAAATTTATCGCCGGTAAATACAAGCAGCAGTATCAGTATAAAAGTTTCAGTCCGAACTCACTAAATCATGAGTTTGATTTTCAAGATAAGAAAATCAGCCTCCTTTTGGAAGAGGCAATGAGATATTTGGGCGAACTGAACGCTTATTCTACTCTAGTTCCGGATGTAGACTTTTTCATTAAAATGCACGCCCTCAAAGAAGCGACTATTTCTAGCCGTATTGAAGGGACGAAAACTGGTGTGGATGAAGCCATCTTGCCTAAAGAAGAAGTTGACCCGGAAAAACGCGATGATTGGCAGGAGGTGCAAAATTATATAAAAGCCATGAATTTTGCCATTCATGAATTGCGCACATTACCGCTTACTATGCGGCTCATTAGAGAAACTCACAAAACTTTGCTTTCGGGCGTGCGCGGAAAACACAAAAATCCCGGTGAAATCAGGAACAGCCAAAATTGGATCGGCGGCTCAAATCTTTCTGATGCCTTTTTTGTTCCGCCAAACAAAGATGAGCTGCCGGAGCTTTTAGCTGACTGGGAAAAATTTTGGCACAATAAAAATCTTAGTATCCCGCTCCTCATTAAAATTGCCATTTGCCATTATCAATTTGAAACAATCCATCCATTTTTGGATGGCAATGGAAGAATTGGCAGATTGACGATTTCTTTGCAGTTGATTGAAAGAAAAATTTTAAGCAGTCCCACTCTATATCTCTCGGCTTTTTTCGAAAAGAATAAAGGCGCTTATTATGATTCATTAACCATAGCCAGATCCTCAAGTGATTTGGAGCAGTGGATAAAGTTTTTTTTGAGCGGCATAATTGAAACAGCCAAAAGCGGTAAAGACACTTTTCAAAAAATAATCGATTTAAGACAAAGATATGATAAAAAAATATTGACACTTGGCCGGCGCGCGAAAATTTCGGGTGAGGTACTTTTGTTTTTGTTTTCCCAGCCGATTGTCGGATCAAAAACAATCATGAAAGAGTTCAATGTCACTTTTAATACCGCCAATAGTCTCTTGATGTCGCTGGAAAAACTAGGACTATTAAGAGAACTAACGGGGTTCTCCCGGAATCGATTGTATTCGCTGGAAGAATATTTAAATTTGTTCAAAAAATAAATAATACAAAAAATTACAGCGGTTTAGACATTTTCCGCTAAAGGAAAATAGCTTTTCTTATGAACCAAAAAACAGCGTTAGAAATTCTCAAAATGGGATACAATGTTTTTCTCACGGGACCGGCGGGAAGCGGGAAGACTTTTTTATTAAACCAATACATTAAATATCTGAAAGGCAAAAGTATTGCCGTAGCGGTAACGGCCTCAACCGGCATTGCCGCCACTCATTTGAACGGCAAAACAATTCATTCCTGGTCGGGATTGGGAATAAGAGACTCGCTGGATGAAAAAAGTTTAAAAAGGATCTCCCGCAAAAGGCAGCTTAAAAACCGCATCCTCAAAACCAAAATCCTCGTCATTGATGAAATATCCATGCTTCATGCCGGCCAATTAAATATGGTGAATGAGATATGCAAATGCATCAGGGAAAGCCAGCTTCCATTTGGCGGAATTCAAACAATTTTCTGCGGAGATTTTTTTCAATTGCCGCCGGTGCGAAGAGAAGGCCGCGCGTTAACATTTTTCGCGTACGCTTCGGAAGCGTGGAACGAAATGGATATCAAAGTTTGCTATCTTGATGAACAGCACCGCCAAAAAGATAACGCGCTTACGCAAGTGCTTAAGGATATCCGTCAAAATTCAGTGAACAGCAAAACCAGAGAAATCGTGGATTCTTGCCGGAATAAAACATTTCCGAAAAGCCTGTGTCCAGCTAAGTTATTTACGCACAATGTTGACGCGGACTATCTAAACGAACAGGAATTGAAAAAAATTCCCGAAAAAGCTTTTGCCTACAATATGCGGACATTCGGAAAAAGAAACCTGGTGGATTTTTTGCGGAAAAGCTGTCTTGCTCCCGAGAGACTGCTGCTTAAAAAAGGCGCGCGGGTAATATTTGTGAAAAATAATTTCGAGGAAGGTTATGTGAACGGCACAATGGGACAAATAATCGGTTTTGAAAAAGAAACGCAGATGCCGATTGTCAAGACGACCAAAGGCCAGATCATAACTGCCGAACCTTCCACTTGGGCTATGGAAGAAGACGATGAAGTTATCGCCAGCATCAAGCAGATTCCCTTGCGGCTCGCTTGGGCCATTACTGTCCACAAAAGCCAAGGGATGAGTCTGGATGCGGCCGAAATTGATTTGGGCAAATCTTTTGAATATGGCATGGGATATGTGGCATTATCGCGCGTTAGGACGCTTTCAGGACTCAGCGTTCTTGGTATAAATGAAATGGCATTTCAAGTCCACGCGGACGCATATGAAAAAGATCTGGAGTTTATTAAACTTTCAGAAAATACCTTGCAAGAAATTAGCCAAATGAGCGATTCGGATAAAAACATAAAACGGCTAATATTTGCTGGAGAAAAAAATGAAAATCAAAGTCAGCCGAAGCGAAACCTCTCGAAAGATACGGGAGTATATTGCGTGGATGAAATTCGAAAAAAATTCGCCAAAGCTTATATGCCTTGGACGGATGAGGAAGATCATCTTCTTAAAAAGTTTTTTAACAGAAAGATGCCCATTTACAAATTAGCCAAAATATTTGAGAGAAAGGAAGGGGCAATATGTTCGCGATTGAAAAAAATCGGCGTCATTAAGGACGCGCAACCCTTGTGAAATAATTTTATGCTTACTCCGGATCAAAAAATTCGAATCTTTAGAAACCTTTTCAAGGGTCGAGAAGATATTTTTTCCATGCGCTGGGAAAAGCAGGACAAATCCGCCAGTGGATATATGCCAGCCTGCCTTAACGAATGGAAACAAGGTTTGTGTAATAAACTTCTGCGAAAGAAATGCAAAGATTGCGTTCATAAGGAATATGCTAAACTCAACGATCAATATATTGAGCAGCATCTGATTGGTTACCGCATTTACGGAATTTATCCGCTTCTAGAGGACAACTCTTCATATTTTCTAGCCGCTGATTTTGACGGCCAAGAGTGGAAAAATCAGGCCGTAAGCTATCTTAAAAAATGTATGGAATACAATTTTTCGGCATATTTAGAGCGTTCTCGCTCAGGCAACGGCGGACATGTTTGGATTTTCTTTGAAAAGAATTATCCGGCTTACAAAAGCAGAAATATTGGTCTCAATATTCTCCGAGAAACAAAGATAATTGATCAATTTTCCAAAGAGGATGCTTTTGACAGATTATTTCCCAATCAAGATACTCTAAGCGGTGAAGGTTTTGGCAACTTGATTGCGTTGCCTCTGCAAGGTGAATCCAAAAAATCCGATAACACTGTATTTTTGGATTGGGAAAATAATTTTGAACCGTATGCTGATCAGTGGAATTTTTCACAAGAAGTTGAAAGGTTTCCGAAAAAATACTGGACGATCTCTATAGCCAGTTTAATGGCAAGATAAGACCTATTAAAAAATCAAACCAAAAAAGTTTAACCATAACCATTCGCGAGCAACTCTTTATCGATAAAAATAAGTTGCCCAGAGCAGTTGTCAATTTCTTACGGGATGAACTTAATTTTTTCAATTTGGAATACACCATTAGAAAGAAAATGGGCATAAATGTTTATAAAGTGGAGAAGTATTTTAAGTTGATTGAAGACGTTAATGATAAAATTGCCATTCCCCGAGGTTTCCTCCAAAAACTCAAGAATTTTTTAAGCGAGCAAGACATAGCTTTTGAAATAGTTGACGAAAGAAAAAAATTGAAAAATGTAAAATTTGAAACAAACCATACGCTTTTTGAACATCAAAAAGAGGCGGTGGAACAAATGATATCTTCGGAAAATGGATTGTTAGTAGCTCCGCCCGGATCAGGAAAGACCATTATGGGCATAGACATTATCGACAGACTAAAGCAGCCGACGCTTATTCTTGTCCATAAAAAGCAGATATTTAATCAATGGGTGGAAAGAATTGAGGGATTTTTGAATATTCCCAAAAAGGACATCGGCCAATTTGTTTCCGCGAAAAAGAAAATTGGCAATAAAGTTACGGTTGCTATGGTCCAAACGCTGACTCGGTTGGAAAACTTAAATGAACTAACTGACAAGTTTGGGCTAGTGATTGTGGACGAATGTCATCATATGCCGGCTAAAATGTTTAGAAATATTATTGCGAAACTTAATCCGTATTATCTTTACGGATTTACAGCCACGCCTGAACGCAAAAACAACGATGAAAAACTTATCTATATTTACCTCGGCGAGATTTTGCATATGATCGACACAAATTACAATCAACCAAAAAATGAAAAATCAAAAACCGAAGTAATTATTCGAGAAACAAACTTGGGAATTCCTTTCAAAGTGAAAGTGGATAATTTCCAAACTCTCTACAAAATCATCTCGTTTGATTCGGAGAGAAACAAAGGTATTTTTGAAGATACCAAAAAAGAAGTGGATAAGGGATTGAAATGTCTTGTGCTGACCGAGCGCAAAGAACATGTGGATGTTTTAGGTCATTATCTTAAAAAAGATTACGAAATTATTCAGCTCACTGGCGATTTAACTGTCAAGCAGCGTAAAGAAAAAATTCAGCAAATTTATGATGGTAATTTTCAAATACTTCTGGCTACCGGACAATTAATTGGTGAAGGAACCGACTTTCCAAATTTAGATTGTTTGTTTTTAGTGTTCCCGTTTGCTTTTCAGGGAAAGTTAACGCAGTATATCGGCAGAATCCAGCGAGGCGGACAAAATAGCAACAAGATTTATGATTATAGAGACAACAAAGTTGAATATCTGGAAAGATTGTTTAAAAAGCGCTTAAAATATTATCAGAAGAATTTTGGTTTAAAATTAACTGAAGAAGACCGCAAATGAGGCATCCTATTGTCTTATTCCTCAAAACGAGACATAGGCCGTTTCGTGTCTTATTTATCTCATTTTTCCGAATTCTACCTTGACCTAGAGGCCTCCGGCGCTTATACTCAAAAGTAGTCAAGAAAGCCTTCAATGGCTTGATTAAATAAAGTTCTAGACCCGAGTGGTCAACTTTTATACTATAGAGTAGAGATTTGAATCTCTATTTTTTAATGCTTATTCTATATTATTGCATCAGCCCTTTACAATTTCCCCCGTTTAAGCTAGATTATACGGACACGGAAAGTGCCAAAAAAATAAAAAAAGGAGGATTGTTCTTATGTTAAAAGGAGAATGTAGTAACTGTTGTTTTTTTACTGTGATTGCAAGAAGCATTTCTTTGGATGCGCTTCGGGATCTCGCAAGACAGATGGCGGAAAAACCGGCCAGAGAATTCCTGGAAATACCTTTTCATCTGAAAGTCGGCTTTTCCGGCAATATTTCCCTCCACCTCGATTCAAAAGGCGCGCTAGCTCTCCTTGAATATCTTGCCAGTGAAAATGGCAAAGCGTCCGCCATCCCGCTTCCTTCCGCAAGAGATGAATCCAAAGAAGTAAGTTGGGATATATAACATTCCCAGCGCCAGCTCTCGCCAGCCATAGGCAATATTCCATGGCTGGCATTTTTTATTTTGCCTTGTTTTTGCTATAATTTATTCAGGCTAAATAAAAATTTATCCCGCCCTGGCGGGACAAAAAATATGCTGGAAAAAAACATCCTCAAGCCAGATCCGCGCATTATCGGCAAAGGCAACTTGCACCGGGCCTCGCGCCTAGAAGGCAAGGTCAAAAACCGAGGTATTC
>CAYTIK010000020.1:0-19549 GCA_964438025.1 uncultured Bdellovibrionales bacterium | reverse complement strand
CGTCTGCGCTAGCTTGGAAACCGGAATAGTTGGAATTGTCGGAATCATAGAAACGGATGTCGCCTTGGGCTAGGACGGCGATGTCACCGCCGCTTAGAGTTAATAGTCCTTGAGTGGGAGCAGTGGTCCCGATGCCGACATTGCCGTCGGATTTAACGTAAAGACCAGCCGTTCCTCCAGCGGCTCCACGCAGCCAAGCCGTCCCGTTTACATCTAAAAGCGTAACGGGGTTGGTTCTACCAATACCGACACTGCCGGAACTAGTCGCGATATTCAATCCGCCGGTTTTGGTTTGCGCGGTCGCCGAAGTATCTAAATAATAAGCGGCCGTTTGCCCGTTTAATCTTTCCGTGTTGATGGCAAAGCCCGCTGCGGTAATCTGTTTGCGGGTAGTCATCGTAATATCCGCGCCGACTTTGACCGCTAAAAAATAATTGGAATTAAAATCCAAGCTTAAAGTATTGTCGCCCGCTTCGCCCAAAAAAGTGGAAAAAATTCCTTTAGATACAGTTACGCTTTTGGCAGTCGGGCTTTCGCAAGTTCCTTGCGCCGACCATAAGCAGTTGCCGCTAGTGGCCGCGTCCCAGATTGTCAGGACAAAATCATAATTGCCGTCCGCCACTGCCACATCGGAAGTATCGGTTAACTTGCCTTGATAAGAAATAGTTTTGTCCGGAGCCGCCTGGGCAGCCAGAGAAAAAGAAAAACCCAAAGCGATAAGCACTCCAGCCAAGAAAATTTTATTTTTATTTTTAGGCATTGCGGCTGTTTTTTTCTACGTGATTCTTATTTTATTTCTTCCGGATAATTAATTATTTTTTCTTCTCCTATTTTTATTTTTCCGGTTCCGTAAACATTGTAATTGCCGTCTTCGTTGGGAACCTTAATAATCTCTTCCGGCGTAAAATTAAACTGGTCGGTTTTCTTTTCCATCTCCCTGACTTTATCGGCCGTCAGGCGGTAAAAATAAACGCCAAAAGCCAGAGATAAAACAAAAACAATTATTATGGCCCAAAAAAATCTTTGCAAAAATTTCCGCCAGGGCAATTTTTTTTCTGCTATTTTTTCCGCGTCGATAAGTTGGGAGGGTTTTTTATTTTTCAAATAATCGTTCAACCATTCCACGGTGGTATGCCAATTGCCGCCTATTTTTTGCGCCCGTAACTCTCCCCTTCTGGCCAATAAACTAAGATAGCCTTTTTCATAGGGGCTGATCTGTGAAGCTTCTTGCATGGAAAGAAATTTTGGCATAATTTAAGAGGCATTAATTTTAGATTTTTTCTTGATTTTATTTTCTCAACTGGTTGTAAATTATTGGCTGGCGAGCTCGCCCGTCCTTTGGCGGGAAACTAACCTCAGGGCTAGCCTTCAATTCTAGCCTTTTTTAAGCTCATTATCGGATAAAATCGCTTAATATCGTTATGTATTTATTATAGCATATTTTTCTAAAAATGTTAAGTTAAAACACCTGAAATTATCCTCAATAAGCCAAAATTTAAAATCTGGACATATTTTATTCTAAAAATTAATTAATAAACTAAAAAAGAAAGAAAATCTCTTTTTTTCTTCCATAAAAAAATGCCTTAAATAAGGCAAAAAAATAATTGACAGCCACGCTCCGGTTTGCTAGATTAATCAGTTCCCTGATAAAGGGATTTTTTAAAAGTAAACCCTATGCGTGTGAAAATTTTTATCTTTTCTTTGCTGTTTTTTGGGGGGATTATTCCTTTAAAAACTTTTTCGACTGAAAAAAATGTTTCCTTGAGCTTGACGGTTGCCCCTCTCGCCCGTCTGAGCTATCTGGAAGGCCAATTATTGGTGGAAACTAATACGGAACAAATGCTGCTGATCCAAGAAAAAAATGGAGAAAGACAGGTCCAGCCTATAGAAAATTATTTTCTCCAGATTCCTTTTGATCCGGAAAGTTTTTATACGGTGATTGCCGGCTCTTAAAAATCAAGCCTAATCTTTTCGTGGCGCGGAGGGATTTTTTTATTTATCCAAAAAAGGATTAAAGCCAAAATAAAACCGGAAAAAATAATCCGATTGTCTGTCAATAAAGCGCCCAGAAATTCCTGCATATTCTGGATAGCCGCCGGCCCGGCCAAGCCCAGTGCCACAATTTGCCCGGACAAATCCTGCTTGAAAGCGCCGTAACAATAACGGCGATCAGCTAAGACTTTTTGATCTTCCCAAAAATTACCATTGCCCCGATAAACTTCCTGGCCGTCAAAAAAATTCTGCGGGCAGTTGTTTTCCTGGCAGATTAGAACTAAATTTTCAGTTTCTTCCAGGCTGTTTGGCGACCAGTTTAATTGCAAGCTTCTGAAGCCGGGAGTTATTTGCAAAAAAACCGCCTCCTCTCCTCTGGCTTGGGCAGGCAAAAAAATAAATCCGCAAAGAATAAAAAAGCCTACTAAGTTAATCCTAATTTTGATTGTTGGACAGGGCATTTGTTTTTCTCAAACGGCGGGAAAGTTTAAATAAACCGAAAATTATCCCTAAAATAAATACCAGCGTCAGAAAAAAATAGCGGCCGAAAATTATCCGATAGGCTGAGTGGGTTATTTTTTCCCCATCCACGAAAGAAGCTTTGGCCAGATAGATTCCCAGGCTGGTATCCGCCGGCCAATTATTTTCAAAAGTATATTTTTTTCCCGGAAAGACGAAATGGCGCGGCATGGCAATTTTGTTTTCCCGGCGAAAAAGCAGATCTTTAATTTGCACCTCCCCATAAGGAATATAGTGCGCGGTCCCTTCGTTTTGAAATTCGGCCTTAAAATTAATTTCTTTGGTAGCTAAAATTGGAGCTTGAAAACTTACTAACCGTCCCTGGCCGGAAACTTGGCCTTGCACGTTGACTAAAATTTCCACCGCAATCCGGCCGCTGATAATCGATTGCTGGAAATTAGCCGCGTCAATCTTCGGCAGCGCCCGCAAGGCCAAAACGGAAAAATGGCTGCCCGGAACAGCTTGCGGCGGAACAATCAGGGAAACTTTGATTTCCCGTTCTTCGCCGGGAGCTAAAAACCAATTGGCGACGTCGACTTTCAGCCAATCGCCTAACCCGTTGATTTCGTTCTTATCAGAGAGAAAAATAATTTCGTTCTGTTCTCCGATAATAAAATCCTGGGTTTCGGTCGACAATCTTTCTTCGACTTCCGCAATATTTTTAACTTTCAACGTAAAAATTTTTTCGGCGCCCGGTTCCAGGTCAAAAGCAAAAACACTCCGGTCAACCGCCAAGCCGATCTTTTCGGTTGGATTTTGCGCCAAAGAAAAGTCGGCCTTAAAACCCAAAAGGGCCAAACTTGCTAAAAGGCAGGCCGCTGAAAAAAATCCTATTTTTTGCATACTTTTAAATTTCCGGTTCGTCTTTGCGGCGAATTTCAAACTTTTTATTGAAGATGTAATAGATTAAAATAATAATCACCAAGAGAATTAAGATGGCTAGCGTGGTTTTCCAAGGAATGACCCAAAAACTGGTTTTTCCGTTAAGTACAATTTTACCATCTTCCGAGGCCATTTTTAATTCCGCTTGATAAAAGCCGTAACTCCAGGAGGAAAAATTCCATTGATTTTCATAAGAACGGTATTTTCCCGGATAAACAACGCGGCTGGGCACTTCTAAATTGACCAGCTTGCGGCCCCATTTTTTAATTTCCAGATTGCCCAGCACCTTAAAATGCAAATTGCCGGTATTGGCTATTTCCGTGATAAATTCGGCCGGCTGGTCCCAAAAAATTTTATTTTTAGCCGAAAATTTTTGGACTTGACCTGCTTGGGTCACCGGCTGTTCACCCTTGACCGCCAAGACTAAAAGCGCTCCCACCCGCTGGTTGATGCCTATTTGCGATTCTTGTTCATCGGCGGTTTTAAAAGTATTTTTGTTGACTAGTGAACTAAAAAACAACGCTCCGTAATAACCTCCTGTCGGCGTACCTACGGGTACTTTGACCTTGAAATAAATATCTTTGCCTTCTTGAGGAGCTAGGATTACTTTATTATCCATCGTAATCCAATTAATGACATCATAAGCAAAGAGCGGATGGCTGGCATTCGGGACAAAAAATTGGGCTTCCGTCGTATCGTCACTCACGTAAAAATCTTCAATTTGGACTTCGACTTCATAACTTTTATCGGCCGAATAATTTTTCAGATTAATAACTCCAGTCCGCTCTTCTCCGTCTTCCAAATTCCAATCAAAGCGCACCGGAGAAATCTGCACCCCGTCGGTCGGAATCCCTAGTTCAATCGGTGTTTGCGCCAAAGCTAGCAAGGGAAAAACTCCAAGAAAAAAAGCAACTCCTAAGTTGCCAAGCAAAAAATTCTTTTTCAAAAATAACTTTTTTAAGAAAAACACTTCTATAAATTTATCCCCCGCTGAATTAAAAACTACGGCTTACTCACAGCTTGGTAAGTTATCGTGCCGTCATAGGCGCCTGATTTCTGGGTACCTCCGACATCCAATCGATAGCAGACGCTGGTGGTTGTTGAACCGGAGGCGTAGGCATCATGATCCATAATCAACGTATAAGCGGTGGGAAAGCCGGCATATTGATTGCTGGCGTCGTGGCAGGAAGCACCCGCACCCCACCAGGTTGTATTTTTAGTGGCGGTGGAAGCAAAGACGCCGAAACCCAGGCCTGTTTCACTCCAGACGACAGCATTGCCAGCACCTGCATTAGCTGTCGGATCCCAAGCGGTCTTATCAGTAATATTGGTCGTTGCATCATCAGCTTTATCTATCGTCGTATCCGCGTCATCTCTTTTAACTTTCAGATCATAGCCGCTTATGGCGTTGGTGGTTACTGTGCAGATATTCGAATTGGAAACTGGAGTAGCCGCAGTCAACGTCCCCAAGCTGACCGTATTGTCATCCACGTCCAAAGTTAATGTCTGTTCAACTGTTACTGACAAAGTTACTTGTTCGGTATCAGTCGCACTTTGGCCTTCCAGCGCTTGTAAGATGGAAAAAGCTATCACTAAAAAGACGGAAATAACCAGCGGCAACCGCGCTTTTCTTTTAATATTTTGTTTTTGTTTTTGGCTCATTTGATTTAAACTTTGCTTAAATAAGACACTTTTAATTATACCTTTTTTTAAATTTTTGTAAAATACTCACTTTCTGAAACGACCTGTGGATAACTTTTTAAGGCTTTCTATAGCTTGGAAACGGCTGTATAAGTAATGATATTAGAATATAAGCCGGATTTTTGCGTGGCCGGCACATCTACTTTGTATTCTATGGTTGTTTCGTCTTCTGTGCTTTGAAAATCTTCTTTAGTATGAAAAAGCGTATCTGCTAGAGGAAAATAAGCATATTCAAAATTGGGCGTCGTGCCCCATTTGGCTTCTATCTGGCTGCCGTCCGTCAGGGTAAAACCCAGTCCGGTCCCTGACCATAAGCAAGGATCGTCAATGGCGCAGGAGAAATTAGGGATGGTTGTCACCGTATCCGTATGGGTCATTTGCTTGTTTTGACTGGCATATAAATCATAGCCGCCCCAAGCATCAGTCAGGACGCCCAGGGTCGAATTTCCAGTAACCGGCGTTCCGGAAGCCATCGTTCCCAAATTAACCGTATTGGAATCGACAGACAGCGTCAGATAATAATTAACCATATACCAAAAACCGGCCTGATCTTTATAGATATTGCCGGCACCTAAACCGATAATAGGCTGGCCTAAAGTATCCGTAATTTTATAATTCGGCGAAGTGCTGCCGCCGCCGCCGGTTCCAATTACATCCGCGTCAATCTTGTAAATATCCCCGCTCATCGCGCCAAAAGCAACATTCGCCTTAAAAATGATAAATCCCAGCCAAAAAAATAATAAAAATAAAAATTTTTTCTGCATAGACATACTGATCTTTTTCTTGATAAAAATTAATGCAATTTTTTCTGATCAAGAATTTCCGCGGCTATCTTAACGGCTTCCGGAGCATAAATAGCCAGACCCTTAACTTTTTCTTGTAGAGCCTCTACTTCTTCCATGGATAAATTCTCAATTTTCCTTCCCGGCTTTAAAAGAGCTTCTACTTCCTGAATTAATTTTCCCAGACCGGTTTCCCGATTCAACTCTCCTTTCTCATGACACTCTTCCAGGCCTTCCTTCATCATCTCCATCTTCCAGGCCTTCCTTCATCATCTCCATTTTTTTCGCGAAATTTTTTCCTGAAAACCACACCTTTTCTCCTTGGTCTTCTAATCTCTTACGCGCATAAGGATTAGGTATCCCTTCCGGCATTTCTCCTTCTCTCATATTTTTAAAATTATCTATTAATTTTCTTTATTTTACCACCAAATCGCAAAATTTTAAAATGCTATTAAAATCCCGACTGTTAGAGACGGGTGGGGGGTTTGAAGGTGCTGAAGTCTGACTTCAGCAAAGAGTTTATTCATATCTTAAAGCATCAATGGGGCTCATCGCTGCAGCTTTGCGGGCAGGGTAAAATCCGAAAATAATTCCGACCGCAGTCGAAACTCCGAAAGCTAAAAAAATAGCTACCCAGGAAACTTCGGTCGTGAGGCTGCTGACAAATTTAGAAACTAACAGCGAAGCTATCCAGCCGAGAATGATGCCCAACGCTCCGCCTAGAAAAGTCAGCAAGACCGCTTCGGCTAAAAATTGCAGATTGATGTAAATCTTCCTGATACCGACCGCTTTTCTAAGGCCAATTTCCCGCGTCCGTTCCGTCACCGTTGTGAGCATCATATTCATAATCCCGATGCCGCCGACTAAAAGCGAAATTCCAGCGATGGAAGAAAGTAAAATGGTAAAAGTATTTGTAATACTCGATGCCGTGTTGGCAATGTCGGTTTGGTTCATAATGCTAAAATCCGCTTGGGTCGGATCGCTAATTTTATGCCTCCGGATCAATAAATTATTGATTTGCGCTTGCACTCCCGGCATCGAAGCTTGATCTTTGGCGGCGACACTGATGGAGGTCACATAATCATCGCCGGAGAGAAAATGCTGGGCAGTAGTCAGTGGAATATAGACTTGGTCGTCCGGGTTGGAAAAGCCCGCTCCACCCTTAGATACGGTCACGCCGATCACTTGAAAATCAACATTTTTTATCCGGATCATCTGACCGATTGGATCAGCTTCCACTCCAAACAAATCATCCCGCGTGGTCGGACCTAAAACCGCCACTTTGGCCGAGCTTTTTACCTGCTGATCGGTAATAAAAGTTCCACTGTTCATTTTGACGCTGCGCGCCGCCATATATTCCAAAACTGTCCCTACGACCTGCGTATTAGTATTCTTCCCGATAGCGGTTATCTGATACCGCCGGGAAACTTCCGGCGCCACCGCTTTAAAATCCTGCACTTCCATCTTTATCGCCTCCGCGTCTTCGCGTGTTAATGACTGGCCGCTTCCTCTGCCAGTGCTTACGGTTTGGCCCCTTTGCGCTCCCGGATAAACGATAATCAAATCCGAACCGATGGCTTGGATGCTATTTTCAATGGAATTCTTGGCTCCCTGTCCGATGGACATCATAGTAATCACTGAAGCGATACCGATAACGATACCCAAAATCGTCAAACTCGTCCGGGCTTTATTGCCGGTGATGGAAAGCAGGGCTTCTTTGAAAATGTTGTTTAGCATAAATTCTTTACGAATTACTAATCTTTTACTAATATACTAATAATACAATTTTTAATTCGTATATTAGTATTTTATTCGTAATTAGTAAAGTTTATCAATTAAAGAATACGATCATTGGGAACATTCTTCTCGTCTTTTTCTATCATCCCGTCCCGCACATGGATGATGCGTTGGGCATAATCCGCCACGTCCATTTCGTGCGTGATTAAAATTATCGTGTGTCCTTTTTTATTAAGTTCCTGCAAAGCTGACATCACCACCGCGCTAGTTTTTGTATCGAGATTACCCGTGGGTTCGTCCGCTAAAATAATTGCTGGGTCATTAATGAGAGCTCTGGCAATCGCCACTCTTTGCATCTGTCCGCCCGAAAGCTGATTGGAAAGATTTTGAAATTTACTTTCTTCCATGCCGGCTTTGCCCAGGGCCGCGACTGCCCTCTGAGTTCTCTCCTTTTGCGTAACATCGGAATACAGCAATGGCAATTCCACGTTACGCAGAACTGTTGTCCGCGGTAAAAGATTGAAAGATTGGAAAACAAAGCCGATCTTTTTCCGGCGCAAATCGGAAAGTTCATCATCATTAAGCTTAGAAACTTCGAAATTGTCCAAAAAATATTCCCCGCTGGTCGGATTATCCAAAGCTCCAAGAATATGCATCAGGGTGGATTTGCCCGAACCGGAAGGCCCGATGATAGAAACAAATTCGCCTTTTTCAATCTGAAAAGAAATATCTTTCAAAGCAACGGTTTCCACTTCGCCGTTTATATAAATTTTCGTCAGATTTTTGCAAACAATCATAGGAATAGAATTTTGAATTTAGAATTTCGAATTTAGAAAAAGAATAGAGAATTAAGAAGTCAGAAATAAATTTTAAATCTACATTCTAAGTTCTAGAATCCTATTCAAAATTCCAAATTCACAATTCTAAATTCTTCAAGCCTAGTGTCCAAAGCCCCCAAATCCCCGTCCGGAAGTGGTCGAAGCGGCTACATTGGGATCAATAGTTTGGGTGATAATTTTCTCGCCGGCTTGCAAGCCTTCGGTAATTTCCGTTTGGATATTATTGGCTATGCCGATTTTTACCGGCTTTCTTTTGGGAGCGTTATTGGCTAAAATTTCTACGTAATAATTACTGCCTTCATTTTTCAGCGCGCTGTTGGGAATAAGGACAACGTCTTGTTTCTCCCCGGTCAAAATGTCGGCGGAAACGCTCATTTCCGGCCGGATATTGGAACCCGATGGATCAAAATCAATGACGACATTATAAGTCACCACGCCTTGGCTAAGCGTGCCTAAGGAATCGATTTTTTCTATTTTGCCTTTAAAAGTTTTTTCCGCCATGGCGTCAAATTTCAGGGTGGTTTTTTGTCCGACTTGGATATTGGGCATATCTACTTCATTGACGGCCACTTGAGCTTTGAGAGTGTTTAAATCTCCGATGATGACCGGCACCTGCCGCGAACTGCCGGAAGATAATTTGCTTAAATCATCCCCGTTTTTAATATTGACCGCGTTCACCGTTCCGGCAATGGGCGCCGTCACCTTCCGATCAGCATAATTCTTTTTCTCATTAATATAATTATCCAGAGCGTATTTGATATTTTCTTCCGCGACCGTTATGGAAATCTCCGCCGCCTCCAATTTTTTCTTCATTATGGATTTAGTGCTGGAACTGGCATCATCATAATTATTTTTAGCTTCTTTCTTGCTGGCTTTGGCAGTTTCCAGAGATCCTTGGGATTGTAAATAAGAAGAATAGGCCTTGGTGACATTGGGACGCAAATCGTCATTTTTTATTTCAAAAAGAAATTGGCCTTTGGCCACCCTGTCTCCGACTGAAATCGCCAGATTGGCCACGGTGCCGGTAATGGTCGGATCGATATTGGCGCTGGAATCTACAATCACATTGCCGCTGCCGGAAACTGAAGCGGCGATATTGCCTTTTTCCACGACCGCTGTTTTATACTGCACCGCCGATTTGCCGGAAGTGGAATTATTATACCAATAGTATCCCCCGGCTATGAATATAATTATTATTACCGCAAAAGTATTTTTTTTTTGTTTAATCCAGACAATAACTTTATCCATGGCTGGTTATCTTTACTAATTACTAATCTGTACTAATATACGAATCTATAAATTTAATATTAGTATATTCGTAAAATATTAGTAATTCGTAAAGTTTTCGTAATTAGTAAAGAATTATTCAAAAACTCTGACCAAATCGGCATTAATAACTCCATCCTCTCCGGGTTTGCCCATGACCACTATTTGCTGGTCATTTTTCAAATCGCCAATTTTCACATCATCGCGTCCCAATTTAATTATCGTTTTATCGGTTATCGCGACTGTATTTTCCTTATTGTCTTTGTCTTTGATAACTATATTATTATCCGTAATGGAAATTATTGTGCCGGCGATACCGTGCGCGTTGCGGAATCCGCGTCCTTCAAAGTCTTGAAATTTTTCTTTCAGCATACCCATCGGGCCTCCCGATCTTTTAAATCCTTTCTGATCCGAGCGAGACCCCATAAAATTCCGCTCGTAATTTTCTCCGAATTTGTAGGAAAATCGGGCTTTTTTAAAACCCACTCCGATGCCAGCGGCAAAACTGACTAGAGCGATTAAAATTATGCCCACAACTGCGACCGCGATTTTAAACTTATTAGACTTCATCATTTCGTTCATGTTTTTTTATAAATTATTTAATTTTAATTAATACTACATTTTATTGCATATGCAATGATTTGTAGTATAACTATTTATCTTTAATTAAATTTTAAAATATAATCATTTCTCCTGTTATTCAAATACGTATTCAACGACAAAAATAAAGTAAAAACCGGAATTAAAATCGCGATGGCATTGATTACCGGAAAAGTTTCCAGGAGCGAATAGAGAAAATCACCCCAATTCCCCGCCACAATAGCCAAATCGGAAAAAAGCAATCTAATCAGATTCCAAAATTCCGATTCTAAGACTGGACCGCCAAAATTAAAAACAGCTCCTAATATTGCCAGTCCAGAACCAGCCAAGCCCAGATAAGAAAATATCAAATTTCTTCGAACTATTTTAGCCCGTTGGAAGCCTATCTTTTGCATAATTAAAGCCTCTAAACCTCTATTTGGCTCAATTTCGGGGATATTTTTGAATGCTTGGCTAAGTTTTTGGTGCATATTAATTATTACGAACCAGGGCTTAAAATAGACGCAATATGTTGTATTTTTTTATACACATGCTATTCTTTATTTACTAAGGGGGTTGTTGCTTATATTAAAAACGTAGTACCCATAATCAACCAAGGAGGTGACTGTCATGGGATGGAAAACATTTTTAGTTCTTTTCTTCTTCGGTCTTTCTTTGATTTTTGCTCCTGCTTATTGGATTGGAAATTACAACCTCACCCAAAAAGCGGTAGCAATCGAAGAAGAGATTACCATCATTCAGAATATGTCTCCAGAGATGGTAAAACAAAAAACGCTCGACCAGCTGGCCCAAAAAAAGGAGGAATACAGGAAGGGAATACGCATAGAGTGGTAGACAATCAAATGGCGAAACACCAAAAGTGGTAACCGCCACACCCACAAAAATCGGAGCTCAACTCCGATTTTTTTAATTATCAAGGCTTCTTCTAAAACTCGACTTTAGGAGAAGCTAATAGCTTTTTGAGTCTCATTAGTCCTCTTTGATGTCCGCTTTTGATGGTGTTATAGGGCTTGTTTAAAATCTGCGCAATTTCGAAAAGAGAAAAATCTTCTTTATAATGCAAGGTTAAAATTAGCCGGTAATTTTCGGGAATTTCCGCGAGTTTTTTTTCCAATTCTTGCTCCAGATCTTGGCGGTTTAAAATTTCATCCGGCAAGATACTTTCGTCGGAAATATTTTCCAATCTGTTATTCCCTTCCTCATCCGTAAAATTAATAAAAGGGACGGTTTTCTTTTTCTGGAAAAAATCGTAAGCCGTATTTTTAGCAATGGCAAAAAGCCAGGTCTTGAATTTTTTTCCTTGGTCGAATCTTCGCAAATTTTTCCAAACTTTAATGAAAGTCACCTGCGCCAAATCATCCAGTTCCGACCGATTGCGGGTAAAATAATACAGGAAATTATAAACCGGCTTCAGATATTTTTTTATCAGTTGTTCCAAGGCCAAATCATCCCCGTCTAAAAATTTTTCTATTAATTTATTGTCTTCTGAATTCATACATTCATCCTAGCATATAAGTCGAGGACCGTCCTCGACTCGAGGACGGTCCTCAATAAACAAAAAGGAAGTGGAAATATTACTCAAGGCAACAATCAATCGCTTTTTTGACCAAATCCCGCAATTTTCCCATAAAGCCGGTTGGTTTTTGATCGTGGACATTTAAGGCATTTTCGTCAATTTTCTTCACCACTTGATTACCGATAACCACGCCTCCAGCTTGTTTAATATCATTCGTGCCGATTAACTTCATGTTGAGCGCCCAAAACATCCCATAAAGGTCGTAGGCTTTTTGAAAAAGATCCTTGGCTTCCTCTTTTTTTCCCATGCCCAGCTGTTTCGTCCCTACTTCCATCAATCTCATCGAAGCTGAGAGCAGATGTTTGGAAATGCACCAGACTTCGCCCTCATATTCTTGGATAATTTTTTTGAGCAAGACTTTGCGCATTTCCCGCACTTCTTTCAATAAATCAAAATATTCATCCTTGCCGGTTTTTTGCGCCGTAAAGAAAAAATGCTCTTCAATACTGATGAGATTCATAATCGCCAAACTCAAATCCTGATCGGATGACAGATCCATCTTATCCTGCTTTTTCATCTGATCGATTTTGTCCACAAATTCACTTAGATTTTGAATTTTATTTTCCATAAATTTAACGGGTTAAAAAATAAAAGATGAGGCTTAAAATTAAAAGAGTTCCGACCGGCATCGCCACTTTTTGAAAAGGAAAATAAGCGTGCCCCCCGTTTTTCGCCTTGAGCCGATAATACCACAGTCCCGCTCCCAAAAATCCCAAACTGCCGATAATCGTTCCTAATAATATTTTATCCACCCCCCACAATATATTGAGCGGATGGCCCATAATGCCGATCCAATACAGAGGAATTACGATTAATAAATAATAACCCAGTGTGGTAATGATTTTCCGGCCTTTAAAATGAATATTTTTTTTATTGAGCCAATTAATCGTCCACATAATCATCGAAACTGTCCGCCGATCCATAAGCCGGCAATCGTATCATCAATGCCCAAATAGCGGGAAAATCCTACTCCGGCGCCAACCGCGATAGTGCATATCGGACAAATGGCTTGCGCGGAATTAGCCCCTAAAAATAAAAAAGTAGCTAAAGATAAGGCTAATGTTTTTGTAAATTTAATATGTTTCATGTTTTATGAATCTGGTCTTCAATCAGCATCAACCGGTTATATTTACAGATCCTGTCCGTGCGGGAAAGCGAACCGGATTTAATGAGCGGGCAATTCAAACCGACCGCCAGGTCAGCAATAAAAGTGTCCTCCGTTTCGCCCGAACGATGGGAAACAAAAGGCTTCCAACTTTGTTTTTTGGTTAATTTTATAGCGGAGAGCGTTTCGGAAACAGTTCCAATTTGATTCAATTTTATTAAAACCGCATTGACCGCTTGTTTCTCAATCGCCTGCTCAATTCTTTGAATATTCGTCACTAAAAGATCGTCGCCCACATTGATTATTTTTCCACCGAGTGTTTGGTTAAATTTTTGAAAACCCTCCCAATCATCTTCCGCGAAACCGTCTTCAATAAGCATAATGGGATATTTTTCTATCAATTCGCCATACCAATCCAAAAGTTCATCAGAATTAATTTCCTTTTTGACGCCCTGAATTTTCAGTTCGTATTTTTGGCTGTCCACATTATAAAAACTGCTAGCTGCGCTATCCAAACCAATTTTTACATCTTCTGTGGTATAGCCGGCTTTTTCAATCGCTTCCACGATTAAATCCAGTGCTTTTTCGTTAGCTTCCAATTTTGGTGCGAATCCGCCTTCATCCCCAACGCTCGTCGCCAATTCCTGGCTTTTCAAAATTTCCGCCAAAGTATGAAAAATCTCCGAGGCCACGCGCAATTTTTCATGGAAAGTCGGAAAATTGACCGGCGCTAACATAAATTCCTGAATGTCCAATCCGCTGTCGGCATGTTTCCCGCCATTAATAATATTAAACAGCGGCTGGGGTAATTGTAATTTTTTTTCTCCGCTTAAATTTTGGAGGTATTGGTATAATTCCTGTTTTTCCGAATTGGCATAAGCTCGGGCAAAAGCCAGAGAAACTCCCAAGGTGGCATTAGCGCCCAATCGACTTTTGTTTTCCGTTCCGTCCAATTCAATAAGCTTTTTGTCCAAAGACTCCTGATTAAATTCTTGTCCAAGCAAGGCTGTTTTAATTTCCGTCTGGACATTTTTGACCGCTTGCAAAACGCCCAAGCCTTTATAACGTTTCGAATCGTTATCGCGCAGCTCGACGGCTTCATATTTTCCGGTACTGGCACCGCTGGGCACAGCCGCCATGCCGCTAAATTTATCGTCCAAAATTAATTCCACACTTATGGTGGGATTGCCCCGCGAATCTAAAATTTCCCGGGCGGAAAGCCCCGTGATTTTTTTAGTTGGCATATTTTTTTTCTAATTATTGACAACTTAATTATACCACCGAAAAAAGCCTTCGCCAATCCGATTCAAAAGAGGCTAAGCTTCTTCCGGCCGTCATAGTCGAGAGAAGCTTAGCCTCTAGAAAAACATATTTGGTCCACCTATTGCAAATCTGCCTTAATATTTTCGTTGAGAAAATTCAAAAAGTCGATTATTTTTTGTTCCTTATTCTCCGCTTCTCCCGTTGCGTTATATTTAGCTATTATTTCTTCACTATTAATATTTTGGATTATTTTTTCCATTTTTTCCATATAGCCCGAAGAATTGCCTGTCGCCTCCGGCGGCAAAAAAACAAAATTGGTGTAATTTTTAAGCAGGTCTAATTTTAGGCCGACCAACGCCTTTTTTTCGGCGGTCATTGCATCGCCAACTGTTATCCGTTCGCCGCTTTTTTCCAAAACAGTTACCGGTTTTTTATTGCCCAAATAATAACCGGCACCCGCACCGACTAACAAAACCAGAATCAACAAAACGACTATTTTTTTAGAAGATTCCATATGTATTTTTTTACCCCGTTAAATCCCCGCCAAGCGGGGTCGTCCGCCAGTGGCGGACGAATTTAACTGGGTGAATATTATTTCTGTCCGCCTTTGATAGCACTGACCACTTTTGAATCATCCGCTAAATTTTCGATGAAAAGAATCTGGTCACGATTAATGGACATACTGGTCGGACCATGCATTTCCTTACCCAATTTAATCAAACTGTATTCCGGTTTAGCTTGTTCCTGATTTTGCTCTCCTTCTTGCTGTTGATTCTGCAAAGGTTTTTTAAGAACCAGATAATAAACATCGCTTAGGGAAACATAACTGGCTTTTTCATTGGCTGCTTTTCCAAAATAAACTTGGCCGTTGGTCAAAAAGACCGCTTGGTGTTTTGAGGTGTCGACGACGCTGGTTGAGTTGGACATTTTCTTAAACGCCCAAAAAGCTCCAGCCGCCAAGACGATGATGATTAAAAAAATTACGATATTTTTGACTACTCCCCCTTTATTGTTTTCTTCTGGCATATTTTTTTGTTGCAGATGGCCTTCAACTAAAGTTGCCGGCCAGCGCAAATTTTTAAAGGTTTTATACTAACTGATACTCAATTGTTTCTATTATCGGCTTAAATAAAACAAAATATAAACATTGCTTAATGCTGTCAATCTGAGCCTGTGAGGAATCCCGAAGAATATGACTAGTGCTTTAAATTAGGGAATTCTTCACTACGTTCAGAATGACAAAACGAATAATCCAGTATGAGTTCTGCTATTGGCATTATTTCATTTATCAAAAAAATTGTCAATCCCGTAGTGAATTTTCGGCTTTTCTTTTTAGAGGCTAAGTCTCTAGCCGAAAATCTACTGCGGTGGTCAATATTTGGCTTATTTGCGCCAAAAAGTCAGCTCTTCCCACAGGACACGCTGCCAGGTCCGGTTGATTTCAAAATCGGAAATCTTGCCCGAAAAATTGATGGAATCGTAAAAAGTCTGGAAATCTTTGTGGAAAAAAGCGTATTGATATTCTCCGGTCCCGCAAATAATCATAAAACGGGTTCCTTGGTTCTCGGTAAAAATTTGATCCAGCCGAATGCGAGCGCCGATCGGATCTAAAAAAGAAAAAGAAACTTTAAACGATTTTTGTCCACCAATATTCAATTTGCCTTTTTCAATCAGCTGAAAATTGGAAGCTTTTTCTTTAATGGGATTGATAATCGTATCCGTCAATACCTGTTCCGATTGGGAAAAATCCAGCTGGGGCCCGTTCGTGCGGATATCGCAACCGGTGCGATCGTCGGTTTTTAATTTAATGCCAGCTACATAGCCTTTACCATATTTTTTGTCTACGTCTAAGTCGGTTTCAAAAATTTTCGGATAGAGAAAAGCGATGTTGGGAGCAAAACCGGTATAAGTATTGGTTTCCACCTTATTTAAATTAAAATTCAGCCGCCAACCAAAAAGATCTTTTTGGGAAAGGCGGTAAGCAAAATAACCGGCTAGCAAAACTGCCAGCGCAATCAAAACTATCAGGCTGATTTTCAGAATTTTGATAAATTTATTTGGCTGTTTGATTTCTTGTTGTTCGTCCATAAAATTTGCCCCCTCTCCTTATTGAAGGAGATGGCTGGGGTGAGGTTTTTTATTTTATTCTTACACTATCTAAAAACAACTCCAAATCCTCTTGGTACAAGTCTAGCACCGCCCGAGGAGAAACGCAAAAAGCAAAAGTGGCCTTTTTCTCAGTAATTCCCGTCACTTCCCACTGAATCATCGGGGTTTTTTCCGCTTCAGTATAGCTCATTTTGAGTTTCGCACCCTTATTATTGTTTTCGCCGATATCAATTACTTTCGCCTCTTCTAATCTGACGTCCGGATTAGTTTTTTTCAACTGTTCCAGTACACCATCGCGCAATTCCGCTACTTTGACTACGCCGGCATTTTCCCGCTGGGTTTGGGAAATAAAACAATTAACTTTCACATCGTCTTGGGAGAGAAAGCCATAGACAAAACTGGGATTTTTCATCTGCAGCTGCTGGGCCGGCATGCGGTCGAATTTTTTGCCGATTTTAAAGGACACACCGGCCAGTTCGTCATTGATTTCGTAATAATTTTTTTCCGTCGCAACCGGTAATTTTTCCGCCGGATTAGATTTAATTTTAAACCAATAAAAAACGCCGGCACCTAGCAGAATAATGACGATTATGGAAATTAGGACGATTATTTTTTTCTTTGGCATGAGTTTTGTCAAGGACGGTCCTTGACTGGATTTTTTAATCTTCCCATTTTTTGTGCTCTTTCATTCCCTTTATTTTATCATAACAAAATGTCTTGTAATCTTCAATATTTCTAAATTGTCCAAGAATAATTTCTTTTTGGCATACTCCATCATCCAAGGACCGTCCTTGGAAATATTCCGGAAAACTGCACCAGGGATAATTTTCCGCTTTCTCTATTCCATGAACCTCGCTATTGCCATTAACATAGGCCGAAACATATAAAAGTTGGTCATTTGAATCCATATGTACTGATTTAAACCGGCCCTGGAATAAAACACCGGAATGAGCGTATTTTTTATTGAAATACATTGCATAGCCGGTGCAAATTTTTTTCATAAATTTGGTGATGCCACCTTCTTTGTTTTCTTTTAATAAAAAATGAAAATGATTTGGATTCAAACAATAGGCCACTACATCAACTATCCTTTCTTCCGGTTGGGGCTTTTGTCGAGGACGATCATTGACAAGCCAAATTGATTTTTCTGTATTAAAAAATATCATTGACTCAATAAAACGATTATAACATTTATCGTTATTAAAAATTTTTCTTTTTTCCACTCCGCGATTAAAAATATGATAATATTCTCCTATTTTAAAAATTGTTCTTCTTATCATAAATTAATTGTGATTGAGGACCGTCCTCAACGAATCTTCCTTTATATTATACCCTCTTTTTATCTGAAGTCCAGAAATTGAGGACCGTCCTCAATAAGGGGGCGGAGAAAAAAAGCCCTCCGATGGGTTCGGAGGGCTTGCGGAAGTTCGGGAAAAAAGCTTTATTTCAAATTAATAAGCCTGGCAGTTATAATAGGTATTTCTTGGATAAAAAAATTCTTGATTTCCTTCCAACTTGCTTTGAAATTCAACTCCGGCGTCGGGTCATTTTCCGCATCATCAAAAAATACCAAAGCTTTTAAGATATGGTGATAATCGTGCGCGACGGATGGATATTGGACTTTTAATCTTTTAATTAAATTTTCCAAAGGCTCGATGTTTTTCGCGCACCAATAAAGATCGAAAAAATCGCGTTTCCTGCCCCGCTGGGAAATAGCGACAATTTTCATAACTGCGATATCCAGCGGCTGGAGGATTTTTACATAGCCGTAATTTATCATCTCCTGTTTGGGAATGAAAAACGGATAAGCGATAAAACTGACTCTGGCTTTAAATAATTCTCCATAAATGGTATTTTTTCTATTTATGGTTGTTTTCCAATCAGAATTATCCACAAAATTGTCGAGTGGATTTTCGTTGCTGAAATTTTTCATCTTTAAAAAGAAGTCTAAATCAACAGACCGGCGCAGTCCTGTGCTTAGCGCCAAGGCTGTTCCGCCGGCCAGATACCAACCTGTATTTTTCAGCCAGGCTTGCTTGGCCAAAAAATCCAAGGCTTTTTTTGTCTTTCTGGGCAAAGTGGAAAAAATTAAATTTACTTGTTTTTCAACATGAGTAGCCATAAAGCTTTTGTTTGAGGCATTAAGCATCGTGATTTTTCAACAATTTTTTTAAGCAAATTTTTATCATAGAAATTCCACATCCATTTCACTTCCCTATCTCTGCCTAAATCTAAAACCCGTTCAATAACATATTGAGCGTTTTTTTTGGTATCTATCTTTGCGGGATTAACATCCCAAAATAAGGCTTGTCTTAGTTTCATATGTCTTTACTTATTTTATCACAAAAACACTGAAAATGCAAGGTAAAATTGGGTTTTAAGGCGGAGAAAAAAAGCCCTCCGATGGGCGTTAGAGGGTTTGCGGAAGTTTAAGAAAAAATATTTTTAATAATCCAATTTCAAGCCTAATTTATCCGCCATCATTAACAACCATTTTTCATGGCGATCTATTTTATGCGAAAGCATTACCATTTCCTGAAAATAGGTATCGGCTTTTTTGGCGTAAGCGTCAACAGAGCCGTGCAGATTAGAGAATTTTTCACTTATTCCTTCTTCAAGCTTTTTCAAATCATCTCTCGTCGCGAAAATTTCTTTAGAAAGAATTTCAAAACCCTTATCCATTTTTTGCTCGATTCCTTCGAGCTTGCCCTGATTAGCCTCTGTGATTTTTTGTATATCTTCTTGTGTAAGCATGCCCGAATTATATATTTTATTTTTTAATAAGTCAACTCACCACATTTTAACTTTTATTGAGGACCGTCCTCAATGGGGGTTTTGTCAAGGACCGTCCTTGATAAGGATTCCCGTTCTCAAAAAAAAGGTAAAAAAAGCCCTCCGATGGGTTCGGAGGGCTTTCGGAAGTTCGGAAAATTCTGAATTAGAAGTCGGCTACCAATGCCCAGGTATTTCCAGACTTGCAAATACAGAGCGCACCATCTCCAGCATTATCATCAGCGCAAGCATTATCATTAGTGTCATGGAAAATCATACCTATGCTACATGTAGCAGGCAAGTCTGTTCCATTTGGCGCTTCAAGAGTCGCTCCACTGAAGTCAACGTCTCCAGTTGATGTAATTCCCGTCAGTCCGGAAGCTACACCAGCCGCAGTTACATCCCA
>CAYTIK010000019.1:0-20962 GCA_964438025.1 uncultured Bdellovibrionales bacterium | reverse complement strand
TATTCGTATTTTTTAAATTTTACTCCAATAAATAATCCGGCTGTTCCAACGATGGCCAAAAGCAAAAAGCTGACCAGTGTGCCTCGGCCGGATAACCAACTGAATTTACCCTTCTTTTTATTTTTATTTTTACGCATAAGTAATCCCGCACTAACTTTGCACCATATATTTTGCGCCCCTAGCGCAGTGCAAAGTTAGTGCGGGAAATAAGTAAAAAACGGGTTCATCCCGTTAGAAAAACATAAAATATACTTTTCTAACGGAACACACCCGCTTATAATGAGGTTTATTCTCTCTTTTTAGCTCAACTGTATTTATTATAGCATATTCAAAGGAAAATGTAAAACTCCATTAAAATTGACACCGCAAATAATTTTATGCTAGGAATAGAAGAGCGCGGGCACAGATTGGGATTACAAAAGGCCTAAAAATTACTCTCCCGGTAATTTGTTCCAAGATTTTTGGAATAAGCCTAACAAACCGCTTTCTGACTCAGACGGCGGAGAAAATGGGAACGAGGAATCTCTGCAACTTTCAAACTTAGCTGCCAGAGACGATGACAGACGAGGAAGGACTGGGGTTCCCCCAGACCCAGACGGTATGGGGGTATGTTCCCGTGGCCGACGAGCGGACCAGGAAATCCCTGGCTCACTCGCCGCCGCATCGGACTCGCTCCGGTAGCGCTACGCAGCGTATCGAAACGAGCGGTCAAACCACCTTCCGCGATAACACTCAATTTAGCCCGCGTTTTTCTTTGACAATTAACGTATAACGTAAAACATACCATTCAGAAAAGGAGGTGAAAAAGGATGCCCAAGGTTTATACAATAAAATCTCTGCGCGCATCTCTGGCTGATGTTTCATTTACAGTCAGAATAGGCTGGACTTTGGGCACCCTATCAGAATTGCTTAAAGTGCCAGGAGTATCAGAAGTGCCAAAAAAACATTTACGCCAAGCTTTGGAAATCATCAAGAATCCGAAATTGGAAGTTAAAATCCTGGAAAAAGGAAAGGAAGTCAATCGGATTTTTCGTCATGGATTCAGGATGTTTATCCAAAAAAAGAAAGACAAGGAACGTCAGATCTTGGCGCCGCATCCTTACGTCCAGAAAGTTTTTCTAGGGATAAAAGAATGGCTGGAAAGTTTGAACATGGCGCATCCCAATGTTTTTGGATTTATAAAAGGTAAGAATCCCAAAAAAGCAACGGAGATGCTGATGGGTCAACGCCATTTTGTTGGTTTTGACATTAGCGATGCTTTTCCCAGCATCACTTTTGAAATGATAGCGGCCGCTTTGGAACGATTACACATCAGAGAAGCCGTTCTGGATGTTTTAGCCTGGCTTGTCACCTATGATTACAATGACCAGCGTCGTCTGCCACAAGGATCATCCTGCAGTCCAAATTGGTTGAATTTAGTTTATCGACCAATGTGCGATGAAATCCAGGAAATTTGTCAGCGTCACGGAATTATTTGGAACGTCTATGGCGATGATTTCAATTTTGGAAGCCAAAATATTTCACTGGAAGCCAAAGCCGAATTGCTGGCAGTACCAGCGAAATACGGCTTACAGATCAAAGAGCGCAAGACGCGGGATAATCTCGGCAAAACCATCCCACACATTTTGGGCTTGACTATCGTGGACGGAAAAATCCACATCAAACGACAAACTAAAGATCGGATCCGGAGAATACTTTACGCCGCCAGAGTCTATGGTGCGTATTCGGATGAAAAAGTTGCCGGCCTGATCGGATACGTCCGCCATATTTACGGCGAAGAAGCTAATTGGCCGGGCAGTATCTTAAAACTCTACCAACAATATAAAGCAGAGAGGAGGTCGCAATGACAAATTTTTCAGAAAAAATTCCTCCTCAAAATCGTGAGGCGGAACAGGCAGTTTTGGGCTCAACCCTGATGGACAATGCTTGCATCCCTGAAATACAGTCGATTATTTCAACAGATGCTTTCTACGGGGAAGCTCATCGGAAAATTTTTGCCGCCATCTTGGAAATATTCAATACAGGTGGATTGGTAGATTTGGTTACGCTGAGCGAAAAGTTAAAAACAGCGAATCAGTTAGAAAAAATCGGAGGAATGGCTTATCTCGCCAGCCTCGTAGACAACACCGCTTCGGCAGCCAATGTTAAATATTACGCGAAAATTATAAAACAAAAGGCACTCTTGCTTCAGGTAATTAACGGGTGCACGGAGTTTATGACAATGGCTTACGCCGGCAACGTGCCGATGGATGAGATTCTGGGCAGTATTAAAATATGGGAAGCCGAACTGACAAATCGCTTGGCGGGAGAAGACGAATCTGGCCAAAAATCAGTTATGACTCCGGAGCGTCTGGATGAATTCTTTTCTTCTTGTCGCCCAACACCCTGGGAAGCTCTCAATAATCTCATCGTTGGCATATTCAACAAACAATTATTTGTTGTCGCTGCTCGCGGCGGCATGGGAAAAACGGCTCTGCAACTTAGTCTTTTAAGACACACGGCTATTGCGGAAGGTCGGCCATCTTTTTTTGCCGGAGCGCAAGTTATGCTGGAGATGGTTTATACTCGTTTACTTTCAGCAGAATCTGAAGTGCCCTTCAATCTCATTCGAGCAAAAAGGGTCAAAGAAGAAGCACATAAGCTGGCTCTAATGGCAGCCCACAAAAGAATCGATGCGGCTCCTATTGAATTTCATTGTACCGATACGAGGATTAACACTGTTGATCTGATATCCAGAACAAGCAGATTCATAGACAAGCATAAAGGAGATATCGGTTTGGTTTCAATTGAAAATCTCCAGCAACTCATCTGGCCGGGAGAAAAATACCGAAGAGATGAAAAAAACCTTCGCCTGGAAGAATTGGATATTATCACCCAGGCGCTGAAATCCTTTGGCATGAAGGCCAAAATTCCTATCGTACTTTCTTCGCAGATCAACCGTAAGGCCGAAGAACAAGAAGAAAAGCGGCCGCTACTTTCACATCTGCAAGGCTCTGACAAAATCGAAGGAATCACAGACGTGGTTTTATTTCCCTTCAGACCCAAGTATTATGAAAAATTGCAGGATCCCCCGGAATGGGAACGAGCGGAATTAATGGTAATGAAAGGAGGAACCATCGCTTCTATACCGCTTGACTTTTCCACAACGTGCTTTTCCTGGAGAGAAGTCAGAGAATAACAAGAAATAAAGCAACAAGAAACAAACGACCCCCGTCTTCAAAGGAGATGGGGGTTATTTTATTTTTACAGGATACTTTTACATATTCAATACTGATGTAAAATACCGCATATGCCAAATTTTACATCAAAATATAAGAGTTATAGATTTATGGAGTTGACTTTATTTTATCTGTAATGTATATTTTCATGTCAGTACTTTATCAGAAAAAAGCAACTAAAATTCAACTCAAGGGAGGTAAAAAATGACCCATCGGGAATTGTTTCAAGATTTAAATCATTATCCGGAAATTGATGGCGTGGGAATATCTTTGGCTCCCGAAATTGCGGCCGTAATATTCCCGGAATGTGTCATGATTTTCTTTGATGAGGCTATTATTGAACCAACAGTAAATTTCTCTGAAGTTGAAAACATTAGTGCTGTCAATCGAGCCATAGTTTATAATTTGGCTGATGTCAAGAGAGACAGCGATAAATGGAACAATCTCGAAGAAGCCAAGGCGGCAGCTCGTGTTGGGCTCAAGAGAAAGGATGGCAAAAAAATCCAGTGGCATTAATTCAAATGCGACAAACCAAAGAACCATTACAAAAAGAGGGCAGAGTCCGTAAACTTTGCCCTTTTATAATTTCTAAAATAAGAAAATCCTGACACATTAATGCGCCAGGATTTTTGGTCCGATTGGTAGAGATGCTTTTTTTACCCGGCGTTAGTACTCGCTTCGCGCACTCTTTGGATTACCTTGTCTTTATTGGAGAGCAAGGCCAGTGCGAGCAATGTTGCTTGGTCATGGCTGGTTGGTCGGGTAAACAAGAGACCCCATACTTCATCGTTGACCACAATATCTTCTCCGAGATGTTCTATGAGAACTCCCATTCTTACGCCGTATTGGAACTCATAGTCGGCGGTAAAGGGCGTTTTCAAAAGCGCAACAAGTAAATCGTTGAGCCTGTCCTTGAATTCGTTTAGGCCTTTTTCCAGGTCTTCTTTGGTCAAATTGGCACCATTCCTCATAATCCCTTTGGTTATCATCTCGGTGATAATGATTCTCTTGGTCTCATCCGGTAAAGATCGTAAAACTTCCAATGTCCTTAAATTCTCCATTTTACCCTCCTCTGTTTTATTGTTAATAAAAAGAACTAATCTCTTCAAAAAGTTAATTAATTCCTAACATAGATAATGGTTAAAAGTCAAGAGAATGTAATGCCTTAAATAAAGCGGATGCCATCATGAGGTCTTTAAATACGTATTTTAATACTTGCTAAAAACATTCTCATATTCTCAAGAACATGAGAATGTCGTGTTTTGGATAAATTAATTAATATCTTAAAATTATTTTTGCTTTTATTTCCGATTAGCTCTTCTTCTCTCAATATCCGTCAAAAATTGCTTGCGCAACCTGTTAAAAATCATTCTAAACTGAAATCGATTAAGGCTTTTTTTATTATTTTATCGCTTACCTCGAATCCCGGCATAAATTCCACTTTTTCGCTGTAGTTGATATCGTCAAAATAGGCTAGCTGCGTCTTGAATAATTTTTCATTGAACATCCGGCCAAAAAACTTTTTTCCCTGCTTGGCAATTTCCTTGACACTATGATGATTTTTGATAATAAAATACAGATCCACATAATCCTTCCATTTGGATCTTTGCCCCAAAGCAAAAGCTTTCATGGCTGCCAGCGTCAAAAGATTAGGCATTTTAATCGCGCCTTTTAATTTTTCCGCATATTCAATTTTATAATGATAGTGAAAAAAAGTGAACTTTACGCCACGAATAATAAATGTCAGCTCGTCCAGTTTGTTAACAACAATTTTGTCTATTTTAAAAGTTTTTAATATTTTATTCAGAATGCTTTGATTTTTAAATTCCATTTCCGCAAAAAGATCAAAATCTAAAGACCTGCGATGGCCGATTTGCAAAGCCACTGCCGTTCCGCCCACCAAACCAAACTTCCTGGAAAAATCCGCAATTAGTGGAAGCAATTCCATCTGCTCGGGAGTTAAAATTTCTTTATGATGCATAATTTATTCGCATGGGCGTTTTTGTAGTACGCTTTTCGCATGCATATTTATTAAAATATAACGAAAAGTAATTTATAATTTCCGGCCGGTAATTTGTCCTGCCCATTTTCGATTTTTTGGATTTTTCACGGAATATTTTGGCCGTCTTTTTTATGCCCAAAATTTTTATCATTTTCTGCACATCATCCCAATCGCCATAATTTAAAACATGCTCTACGATTGATTCATCGGAAAGTTTACCCAAATCCTTCACATACCACACTAAATAAGGCCTTTTTTTAATAAATTGATGGATGTCCATATTCTGATTTTACCACATTTCCCGGTCAAAAACAACGCGTTTTTTTACTTCCGATTCGCTCTTCTTCTTTCAATATCCGTCAAAAATTGTTTGCGGAGTCGCACGCTTAAAGGCGTAATCTCCAAAAATTCATCTTCCGCCATGACTTCCAAGCCTTTTTCAATCGTTAGTGTCGCGGCTGGAGTAAGTTGAATCGCTTCATCACTACCGGAAGCGCGCATATTACTTAGCTGCTTCCCCTTAATCGGATTAACGCTCATATCTTCGCCTTTGGCCGAATCGCCAATCACCATCCCCTCATAAACTTCCGTGCCCGGCCCAATATATAAAGCGCCGCGGTCTTGCAAATTCCATAAAGAAAAGCCCAAAGCTTTGCCAGTCGCCATCGAAATCATCGAACCGACATCACGCTTGCTGATTTCACCGGTATAATCTTTGTAACCCACGAAGCGGGAGCATAAAATACCTTCCCCGCGCGTGTCGATAATAAATTCACTGCGATAACCCAAGAGTCCGCGGGTGGGAATAGCAAAAATCATACGGACTTGGTCGCCGCTATTTTTCATGTCCTGCATAATGCCTTTTCGGCGGCCAATTTTTTCCATCACTACGCCGGAATAAGCTTGCGGCACATCAATGGTCGCTTCTTCGAACGGCTCTAATTTTTTCCCTTCTTTTTCTTTAATGATAACTTGCGGCTGGGAAACCTGGACTTCAAAACCTTCGCGCCGCATATTTTCGAGCAAGATGGCGATATGCAATTCTCCTCGGCCGTAAACTTTATAAGCTTCGTTCAAAAAATCAATTTTGAGTCCCACGTTCACTTCCAATTCTTTGGCTAATCTTTCCCGAATTTGCTTATTGGTCACGAACTTGCCTTCGCGTCCGGCAAAAGGCGAATTATTTACCATAAAATTCAAAGAAATAGTCGGCTCATCCACATTAATGGCCGGCAAGGCTTCTTGTTCGCTCTTTTCACACAAAGTTTCCCCAATATCGATGTCCGGAAAACCCGCCACCATGACAATATCGCCGGCTTGCGCTTCCGCCACTTCTTCCCGATCCAAACCTTTGAAAGTAAAAATTTTCGTGGCTTTACCGGTTTTGACTTCGCCATTAGTTTTTTTCAAGACTAAATTGACTCCCGCTTTCAGCGTGCCTTCGTAAATTCTCCCCACCGCCAAGCGTCCCAAAAAATTATCATAACCCAAATTGAAAGGTTGAAAACGTAAAGGCGCTTTAGTATCTGCCAAAGCCTTAGGAATTTTCAAGAGAATAGTATCGAGCAAAGGAGATAAGTCCGTGGATTCATCCGCTAAATGCAGTTTGGCAATACCCTGTTTGCCATTGGCATAAACCACCGTAAAATCCAATTGTTCATCAGTGGCGCCCAAATCTAAAAAAAGTTCAAAAACTTGTTCCTGCGCCAAATCCGGATCGGCCGCCGGCTTATCAATTTTATTAATCACGACAATTGGTTTAAGGCCCAGCTCCAGAGATTTTTTTAAGACAAAACGTGTTTGCGGCATCGGGCCTTCTTGCGCGTCCACGACTAATAATACGCTATCAATGGAACGCAAGACTCGCTCCACTTCGCTGCCGAAATCGGCGTGTCCCGGCGTATCGACAATATTAATTTTCGTGCCACGATAAAAAACCGAAGCGTTTTTGGAATAAATCGTAATCCCACGCTCCTTTTCCAAAGTATTGGAATCCATACTAGCTCCGCCTTCGCTCACCATGCCGGTCTGCTGCATAATGGCATCTGTCAAGGTCGTTTTGCCGTGGTCAACGTGAGCTATAATTGCAATGTTTCTAATCTCCATAATTTATAATTGAAACTACTGAAAAATTGTCATTCCAAGCGAAGTCGAGGAATCTAATAGATTAGATCCTCACGTCGCTTCGCTCCTCAGGATGACAGAACAAAATAATAAAAACTGCTGAGAAGCAGTCTTTTTAAACTGTTAGCTTCCGCATATTAGCACGAAAATACACAAAAAGCAAGAGAATAAATAATTATTCCAATAGTCCCGCGAAATCATTTTTTAAATTCTCAAAGGCCTCCATTTTCTCCGCGCTCAAAGGCGCACCTTTAGGCAAATCTAATTTCAAGGGATTGACGGGAGCGCCGTTCAGTTTCATACCGAAATCTAAATGCGGGCCGGTAGACCAGCCGGTCGAGCCGACATAGCCGACAATTTGGCCTTGACTAACGCTCGCGCCGGAACGCATACCCTGAGCAAAAGTACTCAAATGTCCGTAGTGAGTTGTGTAGCCGTTGTCATGGCGCAGGCGCACCATCCTCCCCCAACCGCCTTCCCAGCCAGCACTCAAGACTGTGCCACGGGCCGTGGCGACTACCGGCGTTCCGGTCGCAGCCGCATAATCAATCTGGTAATGCGCCGAGACTGTCCGCGTCACCGGATGAAAACGCGCGCCGGTAAAACCGGAAGAAATATAGCGATAACTTAACGGCGCTTTCAAAAATTGCCGCTCCAACACTCGGCTTTCTTCGTCGTAATAGCCGCCATTTCCATCGTTATCAAAATAATAAGCGTAGAAGGTTGAACCATCGTTAATAAATTTCGCGGCTAAAATTCTGCCGTCCGGCGCTTCTTTCCCTTCCTGCGTACGTTTTTCATAAACGACCGTGAACTGGTCGCCTTGCCGGATTTCTGTCATAAAATCAATATCAAAAGCGAAGATATCTCCCATTTCCAGCGCTGTCGGTTCTTTGAGTCCCGCATCCAGCGCGTCAACATAGAAAAAATTATCAATCATCGCACTGACAATTTTTTGCGAAACCTCATAATTAATTTTTTCTTCCCGCGTATTGAAGTCTTCGCCGTTACGTTCAGCAATAATCATAGACTCCGTATTGCGTTCATATTCCAAACGCTTGGCTCTGGTTTCTTCTGGATTAAAATAGAAACGCAAACTCTGGCCGATTTTGATGTGCGTAAAATCAAAAACATTTTTGGAAGCTAAAAGTAATGCTTCCGTATCATTGGCATCCCAACCGCCCTCCCGGCTGAAAACTTCTGCCGGAATATCGCCTTCCGCCACTTGATAATTCACGACCTTTTCTGCCGATTCTGGCGGCGCCGCTTGGTTAGCCAGGATACTTTCTTTGAAAGTTGCCTTTTCTGGGGAAGCTTTAAACCAATAAAAAAGACCACAAATAAGCAAGATAAAAACCAGTCCCAGAAAAATTTTTAATTTCCAGCAGCTGGGAGACGATTGGTAGGCTAATAAGTCTTTATCCATAAAAAATCATTAACGCCTTTCATCATGGCATTTTTCCGGATAAATGGCAATAATTCTTGACTATAGAAGACCAAACCTTTGTTATATTCAAGCTATCATTTCAATGATTAGGGCGGGAATGTGCATTGCCTTATTTTCAAAAGGCCACTGAACCGCGAAACGCTGAACCCCTTTTCCGAAAAGAAAGGAGGATTATGCAGCTTATTGTAGGTACCCTTCTCTAACGCTCTAGCATGAAGCGTAGAGGAGGGGGGATAAAAATCCCGAATGCGTTCATGCTGTAGCACAAAAATTCTTTAAACAAAAGTAAGCTCGATATCCTACAATTGAATAAGCAGCGCCACTGCCGATGTCCCGCAAGGACACGGAACCGTTCAAAGGCTAAGCGTCATAAACTATGACAATTAGCAAGGATCTAGGATTTTGAGGCTGTCTTGCCCGCGCAAGCAGCCTCTCTTTTTTTGATAAAATCATTCCAACTAAGGATGGTTTTTTTATTATTTGAAAAAATTAAAAAACCCTGGCATCGATTACGATACCAGGGCATTTCCAAAAGTTGAAATTATTCTTTCCTTCAAATATTCGCCGATGGTTTAAAAAATTGATATTCACCCGTGTGCTTACTCCTATACATAGCCACATCGGCATTTTTGATCAAAGTATCGCTGTCTGATCCATGCTCGGGAAAAATAGCGATACCCAATCCAACACTGGGACTGGTCGTAAGATCTTTATTTATTTTCAGCGGCCGGCTGATTCTTTCCATGATTTTTTTAGCGATGATTTCCACGTCTTGTCGTTCATCTATCTCGGCAATAATAACTGTAAATTCATCGCCACCCAGCCTGGCGACAGTATCTCCCGCCCGTAAAGCTTTGGCAATCCTTTTCCCAGTTTCCTTAATCAAAGTATCACCGGCATCATGCCCCCATTTATCGTTAATTCCTTTGAGAAAATCCAAATCCAACATCATTACGGCCATTTTTCCTTCTTCTCTTTTGGCCCGAATAATATTTTGATTTAGACGATCAAAGAAAAGCCGCCGATTCGGCAAGCCAGTCAGATTGTCATAATAAGCCAGGCGCTGAATCTCATTTTCATATTTTTTCCGCTTGGTAATGTCTTCAGCCACAATCATGTTGCGTCCGGGATTTTCCCCCGGCTTCCAGAGAGGCGATCCGGTGATGTTCACCCAAACAATTTTTCCGTCTTTCCGCAAGTAACGCTTCTCCATGCTGTAACGATTAATTTTCCCAGCTAGCATCAACTGGGTTTTTTCTTCGTGCAGGAAGAGATCGCTTGGATGCGTAATCGCGTGGAAGGTTGTGGCTAACAATTCTGCTTCCGTCCGACCGACTATCTCGCACAGCCGTTTGTTTACCGTGAAAAAGTGGCCCGTACTCATTTCAATTTCGGCCACGCCCACCGCGGCTTGTTCAAACAGACTGCGGAAGCGTTTTTCACTCTCCCTGAGTGTCTTCTCCCCTCGTTCACATCGGATAAGCTTCCATTGCGTAATAACTACCGATGCAGCTATCACAAGCATAGCCAGTAATCTCATAACCAGGCACGTCGGTTCGGGAGCTAGAAATCTTTCAAGAAAGTCGCTTTTATTTGAGACGGCAACCGCGATGCTATCGAAAATCCAGTACGCGGCCGAAGAAATAACAACCAGGCCGACCGTCTTCGCAATCATGATTCCCTTCGGTCTGCTTTTTATAAGTTTCTCCATTTACTCTCCCTCCCATTTCTCCGCGTTGCCCGTTGAGGCCGTGCGATTGTTATCGGCCCATTCCGTAATGGCCTGAAGTTTATTATAAATTTCAGGATAATCCCTTTTCAGAGCGGCTAAGGCCCAGATAGAATAGGCTTTTGCTTCATCATATCCGAACATTCTGGCCGCTTTTTGCGCCCCGCTTGGCCATTTATGGCTTTCCACAATCTCAATCGATTCCGGCTTACTTAAGGCAATTTTTGCCCTAACCAATAATTCTCTGCTGGTATGCTTAGTTTTTTCTCTCACGATGCGCTCTCCTTTCTTTAAATTTGCTAGTCATTGAATACGATTTTCCTGCCATTCCTGCCTTTCCCTCCCTTCTTCCTTTCCTTTGGTGGCTGTTTGATTGTTATAAAATTGTCAAAGACCTATTGTTAACTTATCATTATGCCCACATTCTTTCTCTCTTGTCAATATTTTGAGCATAAAAAATAATCCCGAGAATTCAGGATTATTTAAGCTAAGCTGTTTGTCTGAACGATACTAATGATAAATATTATTTATTAAGAAAGTTTTTTATTAAGTTGGTCCTTTTTTAATTGCCGCCGATAACCACCGAATTAAACATCTCCACAACCGTTTCACCGGCCGCGTCGAATTGCTTTTCCGAACAACCGAAGCCAGACATGATATATATTTCTTTTTCCGGATAAGCCAACAAAGAGATCGCTTGCTTTACTTTCTTGCCGTCCAGCTTGTACTCGGCTTCAAAAGCCCGGCCGGACAGCATCATATTCCTAATAGCGAAAGAAGTTTTCGTGGAATCGGAAATTTTAGCACTCTTGTCCATTTCTTTGATTTGCGCTTTGAAACTGCCGATGCCTTCATCGACGCTGTTATACTCTCCACCTCTGGATTTAAAGGCAATATTTTGGATAGCGACCCTGACTTCATAATCCGGCGTCCCCTTGGCTCCGCGCAACATCAAAGAAAAATTATCGGATTTCTCCGCCGTCCAGCCTTGAGGATAATTAATGGAATAACCCATGTCGGGTCTTTAAAAACATTGGGTAAGTTGGAATTTTCTGTTGTCACCGCTGTTTTCTGATCAGTCTTATCAACTGATTTTTTTCCCGAAAAAGCCATAACCGCCATCAATAATCCTAAGATGCTCAAGACAATTGCGGCAATCGCCTTGCCTTTTTTCCGGGTTTTAAGGAAATAAAACCCAAAATCAAAGACGCGATCAGCATCAAAATTACCAAAGCCGACAGCCATTTAACTTGTGGCAGGGCAAAAATAAAACCGATAATTCCTAAAATGAGGGCAATCAGAGGCTTGCTGTCGTTAGCTACTTGTTCCGCCTTTGGCAACGCTGAAGTTGGAGGGACTGGCGCTATCGGTTGGTTGTTTTCCATATTTTTTACTTATTATTTAGTATTTTTATTATACCACGGAAAATCTCCCTTCCATTAGGAACAATTTCCGCAGAGTTTAAACATTTCAAAATAGATTATTTTTCCCGCCGCTACCAGCAATATCCCCAATATAATCCCTAGAATAGTATAGGGAATAATTTTTTTGCTTTGAGTCATAATATTTTTACTTCTCCTATTTTTAAGTCTGGGATTTCCCTATGAAATAGGTCGCAATGATTAAGCCTAAACCTAAAATGAAACCTAAGGCGGCCAGCGCACAGGATCGGCCTTTTTTCTTTTTTTCTTCGCCAACACTTTTTTCAATTGCCGGAGTTTCGGGAATTTTTTCGGTCATCACCGGTACAGCAGCAGGTGCTGGTTTTTTCTTACCGAATATTTTTTTAACAATCGCCACCAGCGCAGAAATGATAACCACAAAAATAATGATGCCGAACATTATCCCGACAAAAATTTTCACGTTTTCATCCGTAGTTTTCTTTTCCCACCAACGGTCCAGCTTGGCCGGATCATACGCCTGCGGTTCTTCCGGCAAGCCACCTTTCTTGATGAAAGTTGATTGTCCGGCCACGATTTCAATGGTCTTTTTGCCGGCTAAATCCGTGGCGATTACCACTCCGTCCAAAACCGTAACCGTTGTTCCGGCTTTGCCGGATTCCACTAAAAATTCTGTCCCGCGATCTCCTAAAAGCGCGTTGGGAGTCCGTACCCGGCGGCAATCCTGCCTGACTAAATTTTGTCCGACAATGCATTTGCCGTCATGGAACGGCTGCCATAAATAGCGATAGCGGCCAAAAACGCTTTGCACTTCATGGTCGGAAACCGGCGTAAAAGTGGCTTTAGCGTCCAACTGGATAAGTGAGCCGTCCGGCATAGTGATTTCAATCCGTTCATTGTCCCCTGCTTGGATCTGTCGGCCGGTGGGCAGTGTATCATATTGGAGCTCCCTGATTTGGAAAGCCGGCGGCGTGATAATTTTTGGTTTGTCCGACTGCCGGTTTTGTTGCTGCTGTCGCTCTAGCCGGCCTGTTTGCGAGATCGGTACGCATTGTGGCGCGACGATCCGCCCGCCGAAAGAGCTCGTTACTTCCACGCAAAAATTATTGCCGGAATCATAAAAATGGGTATAGACAAAGGCCCCATTGCTTCCGTTTCTGACTAAGCAGTCATGTTCCAAATTTCTCACAATCGTAAAGCCTTGCTGGCTGCGGTAGAACTGGCAGGCAAAACTCGGCGCCGCGAATTGTCGGATATTTTGGGCGCTAGTGTAATTGGAAAATAAAAAAACCGCGGAAAATATCGCGGTTAAAAAAATGCTTACGCTAATGGCCAGTTTAATAGTTCGGCTTATTTTTATTAGTTGCAATTCTGGCGATAAACATTCCCTCCCGTTTTTCATTTTTTTGGAGAATTTATTTGCTTTTATTATACCACAATTTTTTATTATTCTCTCCAAGTATAAAAATAACCCTCTAAATGAGGGTTATTTTAGTTAGTTTCCTCTCAAATGGAATCTTCGAGGAGAAGGTTACCGAAACAATTTTACCGCCCAGCCGAACAAGCTGAATTGGCTTTCGTTTTGAGTTATAAAATCATTCATCTTCATCTGTTCCTGTTCCAAGATTTGAATCTGGTTTTGCAACTCGGTTTTATCCCCTGCATTTTCGGCTTTTTCGGCTAACTGCTTGAGCTGTTCAATTTGATTCCGGGTTTGCACCATTTGGCTGCGCAATTCTCCCAGATTTTTATAGCTTGTGCCGATAAAGAAAGTCTTTATTTTAATCCTATTTCCAACAGCATAAATCAAGTCCGCCGCCCTATCCTTGATATCATTCTGCTGCTGGGCAATGACTTTCACCTGTTGCCCGATCCCGCCTTCCCGGTCAGCTACTGCCAACAAGCTCTGGACAAAATTGGCCACCGTGCTTCGGTGAGATTCGGCATTGGCTTGCCCTTTGTTTTTTTCTTTCTCTTTCATTTGAACTGTATTTTGTTCTTGAGTTTGAATCTGCGTATTTTCTCCTTGATTCTTAACTTTGTTCTTTTCTTGTATTTGGACGGCATTTCCAGTTTGGCTGCTTTGCACTGCAGTCGTATCCGTTTGCCCTGTTTTATTTCCCTGATTAGCATTCGTACTTGCTGCTTGAACTTGAAAGATTAATCCAAACATCAAGAGAATAGCCACTAGCAGAGTTTTTTTCATAGTTTCGTTTTGCATAATTTTTTAAGTTAACCATTAACTATTCATATTATACCACTATTCCCGATATTCTATCAAAGGCATAAAACAAACTTAAAATAAGTCCTAAATTTTAATTTATTTCCTCCTATTGAACAAACTTAGAACTTTTGATTAGACTGCAGTGAGATGCTATTATTCAGTTATCAAAAAACCTTGATGAAGTATGAGATTAACATGAAAATTATATTTTTGTAAAGAGTCAGTTAAAACTTCAGTCTGATGTATAAAAAATAATCCCGATAAATCGGGATTATTTTAGTTGGCTCCGCGGACTGGACGACGCTTGCCCCATAACAAATCTTTGTAACAATCCAGTAGTACTAAAAACCGAACCATAGGCTCCCAACAATTCCAACTATACTTATGTTTTTAACATTTATTGAATTTACGCATCTTGTTGCGCAATTCGTTGCTACGTTAATGCAATCTTGCTGGGTATATGCTTGGACATTACCCGGAATCAAAAGGTTGACTAGGAAATAAGAAAATAAAAAAAGTGTTGCATATGTCATTATGAAAGGTCGTAGTCCCTTATTATTTTTTTGGTAAGTCATATTTTTGAAGTTATGCTTATGCTGATACTTTACCACAAAAAGTTCTGCTGTCATATTGGGATATAAAAAATAACCCTGCAAATGAAGGTTATTTTAGTTGGCTCCACACTGTGGACGTTATTAGAACTATATTTGAGAAGGAAGGTTAATATATTTATATTCCAGACTTGAGAGCTACCAATTAATCTCTAAAAAAGAAGTCACTGGAGTTAACATGCGACTTCATCCTGATATTTGATTGAATAGAAAAATTATTCTAATTCTTCTATCAATTCTTGAACTTTACTTTTAGAAGTTTTGTTGATTTCATCATCTTTCCATACATCAATCAGGCCTACTGCCGTTCTTAAATCCAATATCAACTCCTTCCTTTTTTCTGGTTCGGTCGTTGTTTTCAATTCGCTAATTGATTGCAGAGCTTTTTGTTTATTTTTTTTATTAAGCTCATCTCCTTTCCAAACGTCAAGCATAGAAATCTGCTCCAAGATTTCTTGAAGTTTGCCTGGACTTTTCTCTATCTGTTCCCCCTTTGTTGAATTTTCGGATTCTTTTTTTGGAAAACTCGGTTCTTTAAATTCCATTTATTTTTGTTAGTTAATTATAGCTAAATAATAGCAAATATTCTTATTTTATACAATTAATTGTAAAGCACGCCAGGTTCTACCGTCCTACTCGGGTATAAAAAATAACCGCTTAAATAAGGGTTATTTTTATTTGCTCCGCGAGTAGGACTCGAACCTACAACCAATTGGTTACACTTATCCTAAAGTTTCCTAAAGGGGTGGACTATATCTTCTCCATATCAAATTGATTTAGAAGTTTCGGTATCTAGTCTCTACGGCGCCCCATTAAAATAATGGGTTCCCACGGTATTAGCGTATCAAAAAAATGATTTAGCCTTCACCGTTATCCCGAAAAGTTCATCTTTTAGTTTCCCAAAAGAGCTGCGTTTATTCACAGCCAACTGCTCTACCATTGAGCTATCGCGGAATATTCAATTTTCAAAAACAAATCTGATTATAACAAAAAATGCAGACTAAGCAAATTTAATAGTCTTTAAGTTTTTTTATGGAAGTATGTTCTCTGATTTTTTCCAAAGCCTTGGCCTCAATCTGACGGATACGTTCACGGGTTACTCCGAATTCCTGTCCCACTTCTTCTAGGGTATGGATGACGCCGTCTTCCAACCCAAATCTGATTTTAAGAATTTTTTGTTCACGTGGTGTCAAAGAATCTAACACTTCCACAATGTGATCTTTGAGTAATTTTCTGGCCGCTGATTGATTAGGCATAATCGTTTCTGTGTCTTCAATAAAATCACCTAGTACGCTATCTTCATCGCTATCGCCAACCGAAGTTTCCAGTGATACGGTTTCCTGTGATATTTTCATAATGTGGCGGATTTTATCCACTTCTAGTCCCATTTCTACCGCAATTTCTTCCGGCAATGGTTCCCGGCCTAAATCCTGGACCAAGCGGCGTGCCACTTGAGTATATTTATTGATCGTTTCTACCATATGCACCGGAATGCGGATGGTGCGGGATTGGTCGGCCAAGGCGCGGGTAATCGCCTGGCGGATCCACCAGGTCGCATAAGTGGAAAATTTATAGCCTTTGCGATAATCAAATTTTTCCACCGCCCGAAACAAGCCGATGTTGCCCTCTTGGATCAGATCCAACAAGGAAAGATTATGCGAACGGCCGACATATTTCTTAGCGATGCTGACCACTAAGCGCAGATTAGCTTCGGTCAATTTCTTCTTGGCCAACAAATCGCCCTTTTCAATCCTTTTGGCCAGCGAGACTTCTTCTTCTGATTTTAAAAGATCTACCCGGCCGATTTCGCGCAGATACATCTGCACCAAATCCGAAGAAGCTTCTTCCGGCACGTCCAGCGCTTCTTTCTTGCGGGATTTTTTCTTGCCGGCTTTCATCTCTTCCAGCTCTTCGGAGACTTTGTCCGTTTCTAACTTGATGATGTCGCCGGAGCTCATCACATTCACCCCAATGGCTTCCAATTTTTCATATAAGCCTTCCAGCTCTTTGATATTCTGCTCCACGTTGGGAATCGCGTGCATAATTTCGTCTTCCGTGACAAAACCTCTTTCCTTGCCGCGCACCACCAATTCCATGATTAAATCTTGCGCCGGTCGGCTGCTCATTTTTTTAGGAGCTTTTTTGGTTTGGCCCTTTTTTTTAGCGCTCGCCCGTCCCTTTTTCAGCAGTTTTTTCATGGAGCGCTTATCGGAAGAGGAAAGTTTCTTTTTTTTAATTTTTTTGCCCGCTGGTCTTTTTCGAGTTTTCCGCTTGCGGACAACTTTCTTTCTGCGAGAAAACTTTTTGCGCTTTTTTTTCTTCTTTGCCATAATTTGTTTTAAAAATATCTTCTTTTAAATTAATTCTCAATTACAACGGGAAATTTCCTGGGAAATCCGGCTAACTTCTTCCCTTAAAAATTTAACTGCTTCCCGATCCTTATTTGCTTCGGCAATTTTCAGGTCTTTTTCTATCTTGGCCAGCTCTTTTTTCCCGATTTCTTTTTCAATCTCTTTGAGATGCTTCTCCATTTCAGCGAGCGGATCATTCAGCTGGATTTCTTCGATATTATTATTCAAATCAAAGCGGTATTTTTTATCCAAAAAAAGCTTTTCGGCCTGGGCCTTGAGTTCCCGGTCTTCTAAAAATTGGACAAATTTTTCAAAATCAAAATCCAGCTCTTCGCCTTTTTGCAGAAGTAATTTCCACAATTCGCTTTCCAAAATCAGCGGTTTTTCCTTTTGGCGGAAAACTATATTCCGCCAGATCGCGCTGTAAACTAACATTAAGCCCAGCAAGCCCTGGGTCAAATTGGCTAATTTATTCTGGACGGAAAAATCTTCGGTAGCCGGATTATCCTTGGAAGGAGTTTTTATTCTGTCCCTAATTTTAGCCTTTCTGAGCATGTCCGTCAACACGTTTTCTTCTGTTTCCAGCTCTTCCGCTAATTTTTTAATCCAGTGGCTTTTTTCCAGCTCCGAATTCAAATAGGCCAGCATTTCCAAAAGATCTTGGGCAATTTTCTTTTTGCCCTCCACTTGTTTTTTATCATAACGCTTGAGGCTTCTGTCCAAAAGATATTCCATCGCGTTTTTGGCTTCAGCCACGGAATTTTGGAGTGCCTGCGGATCGTTTTGCGCCAGATCGGCTGCGTCTTTGCCCGAAGGCAATTCTACTACTTTGACATTCATGCCTTTTTCAAAACACAATTTCAAACTTTTTCTGGTCGCCATTTCTCCGGCCTGGTCCATATCGAAGCACATCCGCAAATCATCCGCGTATCTTTTTAAAATGGCGAGATGGTCAGGCGTCATCGCTGTCCCGGAAACCGCGATGACATTTTTTATGCCGGCTTGGGAAGAGGCAATCACATCCAAATTCCCTTCCACCAAAAAAGCAAAGCCGGATTTCTTTATTTCACTTTTAGCTTTATCCAACCCGAAAAGTACCCGGCTTTTATGATAAACCTCCGTTTCCGGAGTATTGACGTATTTAGCCTGCGATTCATCCCCGCCGGGAGCGACCCGGGCGCTAAAACCGACAATTTTCCCTCCGGAATCGGCGATGGGAAAAATAATTCTATCTCTAAATCTATCGTAATAAGAAGAATTTTGTCCGCCAGTTGGCGGATCGGATTTCGGATTTTTTTCTACTAGCAAGCCAGTCTTAGTAATTTCGTCTGTTTTATATCCTCTACCCATTAGAAATGTCAGTAAATTTCTCCAGCCAGAAGGGGCAAAGCCGACACGGAATTCTTTCAGTGCTTCTTCTTTGATGCCCCGATTTTTCAAATAAGCTAAAACTTTTGGCGCGGCGGAACTTTTCCATAATTGGGTTTCGTAAAATTTCGTAGCTAATTCTAGAATCTCCAAAACGCGATTTTTTTGGCCTTCCTCTTTGGCGTTAAATTTGCGGATCGGTACTCCGGCTTTTTCCGCCAACATTATCAACGCTTCCCGAAATTCCAAACCTTCCATCTCCATCACGAAACCGAAAATATCTCCACCCTTACCGCAACCAAAACAATGCCAGATTTGCTTGTCTTCGCTCACCATAAAAGACGGGCTCTTTTCATTATGAAAAGGACAGCGCGCCTTAAAATTCGTGCCGGCTTTTTCCAAACGGATATATTCCGACAGCACGTCAACAATATTCAACCTCGATTTTATTTCTTCAACGTCCGAATTCATAATTTTTAAAATTGGCGGAGGCGGTGAGAGTCGAACTCACGATACCTTGCGATATACATGCTTTCCAAGCATGCGCACTAGGCCACTATGCGACACCTCCATTGTTTAATCTTTCCACAACCCCAATAATCTCTTAAATTTTATTCCTCTTTTATAGTTTTTTACTTCTAATTCTCTTCTGTAAGCTTCCGACTTGGTGTTATAATTTTCGGTATATATTATTTTCCATGGAATAAAACTTTTCGTTGATTTAACCATGCCAGCATTATGCCTTGCAAGTCTAGTAATCATATCAGATGCATGACCTATGTAATAACGATTATTCTTTATACTTTGCAAAATATAAACTGTAAACATTGTTTTTATAGGCTTTCTCCCGCGTAGCGGGATCCCGCAGTTCCGTACAGCGGAACGAACGCGGGACAAGCATGCGCACTGGACCTTTACCCCGTAGGCTCCGCCTTTGGCGGAGTCCTTCGGGGACTATGCGACGCCTCCGTATTTTTTCTTTGTTTTTTACTTTTGACGAAATTTATATTTTACTGTCATTCCTGTGAAAACGGGAATCCAGAAAAATAAATTAGGTTTATTTGCTAGATTCCGGGTCAAGCCCGGGATGACAAATCGGAAAGATATCAAATTAAATTATATCCTAAACTATCCTTAAAACTTCCTCATTTTTGTCTATTTTCCCTTCTTTTTTGGCTTTTTTTAGCGTTAAATCAATAATTTTAGACGCGTCATTTTCTTCAAAGAAATAAGCGTCGACGCCCCAAACCAAAGCCAATTGATTATAAACCTTAAAATTGTTAGTGCCAACTATTAAATTTTGTTCCTTTCGGCAATTGGAAGCTAAGCGCGCCAAAATTCCATCGGCAGAAAAAAATACTATGGCTTTTATTGAAGAATCTGCAGACAAACATTGGATGGGTTTTAAATTTTTCAGATGTCCGGCATATTCCGTTGGACAATCGCGTGTAATATCGTCAAAGGGTGATTTTTCGGTTTTTTGAATTATTTCATTCATCATAGCCACGGATTCCACCGGATATTTACCATTCGCTGACTCGCCGGAAAGCATTACCGCGTCCGCATGGTCAATGACCGCGTTGGAAACATCCGCTACTTCGGCTCGGGTGGGTACCGGACTTTTAATCATCGAATCGAGCATTTGCGTGGCCACAATCACCGGCTTAGAAGATTGCAAACATTTGGCAATGATTTCTTTCTGATGGATAGCCACTTCGCTTTCCGGCGTTTCAATCCCTAAATCGCCGCGCGCCACCATCACCACATCCGAAGCCTGGATAATTTCCTCGATGTTTTTGAGCGCTTCTTTCCTTTCAATCTTGGAAACAATTTGTGGCAAATTATTTTCCCGGCCTAAAATCTTTTTTATTTTCTCCCGCACATCCATTATCTCTTGGGCATTCCCTACAAAAGACAGCGCTACAAAATCCACTTCTTGTTCCAGGACAAAGCGCAAATCCGCTTCGTCTTTGGCCGTTAAAATAGGCACGGAGAGCTTAGCATCGGGAATATTCACCCCTTTATGATTTTTGACTATTCCTCCATTAATAACTTCTCCCAATAAAACTCCGTTATTTTTTTCTCGTACAATAATTTTCATCGTGCCGTCTTCAATCAGAATTTCATTGCCAATTTCAATGCTATTGATTATGCCTTTTACATCCAATCCGATCTTTTTAATTTTGTCACTGGGATTTGATTTGACATTTGACATTTGAACTTTGACATTTAAATCCTCAATTTTATCTGTGACAAAAATTATTTCTCCCTTCTCAATTTTTACATCATTCTCTGCCAAAATACGAATCCTCGGTCCTTGCAGATCCGCCATAATCCCAACAGGAACGTCTAATTCTTTCCGGAGTTCCTGAAGATTGGTTATCGATTGGCCATTAGAGGCGTGCGTTCCGTGAGAAAAATTAATCCGCGCCACGTTCATTCCCGCTTCAATCATCTGTTTAAGTTTTTCTTTGGAATCGGAAGCCGG
>CAYTIK010000018.1:0-21002 GCA_964438025.1 uncultured Bdellovibrionales bacterium | reverse complement strand
GCCGGATTGCTAGTTTTCCTTTTTGTGCAAAAAGCGGATTAATTGCTTTAAATGAGGTATTATAGCTACAAAGTTCTTGACATGAGGCTGTCTGCCACAATGCTCCTTGAAGAAATCAGGGTTGATTCAAAAAAAGGTAAAAATGTCAAACTTGAGAATGAGATACCTACCATGGAAGAACTTGGAAACAGAAAAACAACAATAAACAAAACCAAGGAAGATATACGCAAGATAAAAGAAGAATATTCGGAGCAACTTAAAGAAGCAAAACAGCGCCTTAAAGAAGCAATGTCTCTTCCTAAATAACGTATATCCCACTCTTCCCGTTTCAGTAAATACCCCTCGTGATTAATTTTCACTTGGGGCATTCTTCTTTTCCGAAGTTTTTTGTAAAAGTTTTAATTAGATCCCTCGACTATGCTCGGGATGACACGGTGTTAACTTTTTAAAAACTCCAACGTTTCTCTGGCGCATTTTTCCCAAGAGAATTTTTTACACTTGAAACAAAATTAATGATTGGTTATCGCTTTGTGGGACATAATCTCCGCCATAGTAACATCGCGCCCTTTCTTTGTAGGATGAAAAAATAGTATCTTTTTTAGATGAAAATATGTTGTTTGCTGATTGCATTTTTTGTTTTAATTCTTCTGCTATTTTTCTAAATAAACCCTCAGGATCTTTATTTTGTCTGACTAATTCTGAAATTTCATTTTGAGAAAAGTTGCACCATAAAACGTCGGAAAAAAGAAGCACGACATCTCCATTTGCCAGTTGAATATCGTCATAGTTATATAATTTTCCGGAGGAGCTTGAGACAAAACTAACCGGGGAAGTGTCTACTAATCTTTGATAAGTTCGTTCTATACCAAACTCTTTCATGTTTACGTCTAGAATAGTTGAGCGTCCTTTCACTTGATTCAGTGCAGAAAATTTAATTTTTCCATCTGGATCAAATATCATAGTGCCACAATCGCCTATCTGCCTGACTTTTAAAATTTTTTCAGGGGTTAATTTAGCAGAAATTAAGCAAGTACCATCCCCAATTCTATTATTTTTCATTTCTTGTCTTGCTTCTTCTAAGGCATTGTCTAAATTATCTGAATTAAGTAATATTTTTTCCGCCAAAATTTGCGAAGCTCTAGCGCTGTTCATTCCATCTAAAACTGTAAACTGTGAATTATTGGTATTAATTACAACTCGATCATCATTTTTTTCTTTGCCTATACCGCGATCAGTAGCCGCATAAATCCTAATTTTCTCCGGCGTTTCAAATATCCGAAGATTTTCTGATAGATTTCCATTTCCGTGATCGGCTAGAATAGCACTTTCCTTTTTAATTTCGGGGGTTTTTATGCTAAGTTCTCGATCTGCTTCAGTTTTTGGATGAGTAATTACTTTTTCAAAGTTGCTGGACATAATTGTTTGTTAACTTTTTAAAAACTCTAGTGTTTCTTTCGCGCATTTTTCCCAGGAGAATTATTGCTCAAAAAATGTTTTAATTTTTGTGTTGCTTCTTCAGTTTTAGCTATATTACTATTGGTTTTGAGATTTTTCTTGGCAAAACTTATTATCGGCCGAATTGACCCTATTTTTCGGCCAAATTTTTTTGTCATCCAATCATAACGCGGAAGCATACAAACATGGAAATGATTGCGCGTATCTTCTCTTTGATATATATAAACAACTTTAACTTTGAGTATTTTTCTTAGCGCAGAACGTATGCGGCACAGAAATTTTATAAAATCCATCCGCTCTTTATTTGTAAATTCATCAATACTTTGGATGTGCCTTCTTGACGAAATAATTATGAACTCAGGAATAGGGATCGTATAGTCTTGATGCGCGTCAAAATATTTTGATTTTAAGATATCGCCCAAACTAATTTCTCCATTTTCACGAGCGCAGGCCAAACAGGCAATTTTTTTCACAATACCCCTGTAATCAATTATTTTTCTAGTTCCATTCATAATATTTAGCTTAGAAATTTTTCAATTATGCATAACGCGTATCGGATTATGCGAAATTATTTTTCTTCTAATTCTAGTCGGAACTCCTTGAGGAAATTAATTAAAAAATCAGTTCTTCTCTTGGCAATTTTTTTTGCGGTTTTCGTGTGCATTCTTCCTGCAACCTTGAGCAATCTCTTATAAAATAAATCTAGGGCAAATTTGGATGCGTTTGGCTCGCGATTTTTACAAAAAGGATCAGCTGGATTATAAAAAGGTCTTTTCATTTGTCCTGTTGATGAGTAGGTTCTCATTATAGAGATTGCTCCTGTTGCTTCTAATCCGTCAGCATCTTGTAAGATTTTTGACTCTAGTAATTTTGGCACAATTCCTTTATTAAATGAACACTCCAAGATGCAGGTTTTTACTTTTTCTATTTTTTCTTTGGGAAAATTACCAAAAGTATTTAATATTTTTTCCGCTGTATCAGCACTCTCTTCTTGAGAGTTGTCTTTACCTGGATAATTTTTAGGATATACAATTAAATCATGGAATAGGGCGGCGGGAACAATAACATCAAAATCGCTATTTTCTTCTTTTGCTATCTTTTCAGCATTTAACAAAACTCTTAAGGCATGTCCAAAATCATGCGAAACATCAGTAGTTGGGATTTTTTCTTTAGCAACTTTGATTAACTGATTTTTTAATTTTGCGTTCATAATTAGAATAAAATATTTTTTAACTTTTTAAAAACTCCAAAGTCTCTCTTGCGCATTTTTCCCAAGAAAATTTTTGAAGTTGGACGAGGCCTTTTTGAATAAGGTCTTTTTTTAATTCCGGATTTTCCAAAACTTGCTGAATTTTTTGCGCTAAATCCTGCGCATTATTATTTTCGAAATATAAAGCGGCATCCCCCGCCACTTCTGGCAGACTAGAATTATGGGCGCAGACAACCGGAATTTGGGAGGCAAATGCTTCTAAAATTGGCAACCCAAAGCCTTCGTAGAGCGAGGGGAAGGCAAAAATGGAAGCATGGCGATATAAAATAGTTAATTCTTTAAATAATACTGTCCCCGTGAGGATAATATCTTTTTTATGAGGGCTGTTTTCAGCTTTTTTGATGATTCCATCCCAGAGCCATCCTTTTCCTCCCGCCAATACCAATTTCAATCCGGCATATCCGGAGTCCGATTTTATTTTTTCAAAAGCATCCATAAGAATTTCCAGATTTTTCCGGGGCTGCAATGTTCCAACATGCAAGATATAATTTGTAGCTTGCAATTGGCAGCTTTTCAGAAACTTTTCGCTTTCTTCTTTCGGAATTTCTTTTTGGAATAATTCCGGATCAAATCCGTGATGGATGACTTTTATCTTTCCTTCTTTTATCTGAGGATAAAATTTTAGGATATCATTTTTAGTTGAATGGGAAACAGCGATTATCTTGTCAGAATGTCGGATTGCAATATCAGTCAGAAAATTGAGTTTTTTGAGATCACTACCGGTAAAATGACGAGGGAAGTATTTAAAGGCCAGATCGTGCACGGTAACAGTTGTTTTCAGGCTTTTTCTGCGCAATAGCGGAATATTATGGAGCGGCATCCAAAGCGCGTCCGGTGCGTCTTTCCAAACTTCAGCTGCGAAGCGAAGTTGTGTCCAAAAAAAAGGAGAACGTATTTTTTTTAGGGTATAATTGGAAAAATCCGGAGGAATAAGTTCGGGATTGAAATTATTCCGGTGATAAATGATAAATTCATCGCCGGCAGGCAGCTTTCCGATCTCTTTTAAAATGTTGAACAGGTAGGTCCTGATGCCCCCCATATTCTGGAAATCCAAATCCGCCGCTTGAATGGCAATCTTCATGAAATCTCTACGAATTACGAATATACGAATTATAAGTCTAAAAATTTTTACTAATTTCCTTGATATATCCTTTTAATTTTTCTCCGATTTCCGGATGCTTTAATCCCATGTGGATGGAAGCTTTCATAAAATTGAATTTGTCGCCCGTGTCTAGCCATTCACCTTCCAACTCCTTGCCATAAATCGGTCGATTATTTTTAAGCATTAATTCAAAAGCGTCAGCTAACCTTATTTCGCCTGACTTTCCGGCTTTCATCTGAGCTAAAATATCGAAAATTTCAGGCGTAATGATATATTTTCCCACGGCTACCAGATTAGATTGGGTTTCTTCCGGCTGAGGTTTTTCTACAAAATTAGTTATTTTATAAAGCCTATCTTCTAATTTTTCTCCTTCAACGACGCCGAATTTAGAAACTTCTGATTTTTCAATCGGACTTAGTCCTACTATGCTTTCACCGTATTTTTCATACGCTTCAATCAATTGTTTAGCGGTAGGTACCTCGCTGTCATAAAGTGAATCTCCAAAAATGACCAATACCGGCTCCCTGTTAATAATGTTAGTCGCTTGCAAGACAGCATGGCCATCTCCCAGTGGCATTGATTGCCGGACATAGGAAAACTTAGCCAGACTGGAAATGTCGCGGACAGCTTTAAGCAGATCTTGTTTATTTTTTTCTACCAAGGTCTTTTCTAATTCATAAGAAATATCAAAATGATCCTCAATGGCTCTTTTACCTCTTCCAGTTACGAAAATAATTTCTTCAATGCCGGCGGCGACTACTTCTTCAACCAAATATTGAATGACTGGCTTGTCCACGATCGGTAGCATTTCTTTGGGCTGGGCTTTAGTGGCGGGGAGAAAGCGAGTCCCGAATCCAGCGACGGGTAAGATGGCTTTTTTGATCCGCATATTTTTGAATGATTTAAGGGTTAAATTGCTGAAAGGTTATTTTTATTTTAACCATTTAGCAATATGACAATTTAGCAATTTAAAGTAGTTTTTTCTTAGCGTTAACTTTCAATTCTTCATTGAATTTAGCAATGGCCCGATTAATGAGAGGATGAAATTTTTGGTAAAGCTTCTTCTTTTTTACAATATTGCCGGCTTCCAGGAGGGAGTCAAAAGTTCCAGCGTCTAGCCATTCCCCTTCTATTTTTTTAACTTTCAATTCTTTCATTTCTAAATATTTTTTATTGATGTCTGTGACTTCGATTTCTCCCCGCTTAGAAGGCTTAAGATTTTTAGCCATAGCTACGACGCGGTTATCATAAACATAAACTCCGGTGACGCAGAAATTGCTTTTAGGCTTGAGAGGCTTTTCTTCAATGGAAATTGCCCGTCCTCTTGAATCAAATTCAATAATACCGAATCTTTCCGGATCGGGCACTTTTTTGGCAAAAATCATTCCGCCCTTTTGGAAATTTTTGATATCTTCCGCCAGATCATCTTCGAAAATATTATCTCCCAAAATCATAGTAATTGGATCTTGTCCGATAAAAGAAGCGCCAAGGATGAAAGCATCAGCTAGTCCGCGCGGAGTTTTTTGCACTTCAAAATAAAGATTGACGCCATATTTTTTTAGAAGAGAGCCTAGTAAATTTAAATATTGCCCGCTATGTTCTGGGGCAACAATAACTAAAATATCCTTAATTCCGGCTTTAATTAAAGTATTTAGCGGATAGAAAATCATCTGCCGGTCGTAAACTGGCAATAGTTGTTTGGAGGTTGTCGCGGTGAGCGGAAAAAGTCTAGTGGCCGTCCCGCCGGATAAAATTATTCCTCGCATAATATCGTCCGTTGTCTTTACGAGGACCCGCCAATTGGCGGGGACGTGGCAATCTAATTTTTTAAATTTATTAGATTGCTTCGCTTCGCTCGCAATGACAATAATTTATTTATTTTAAATTTTTATAAATAGGAAACTTCTTGCAAAGTTTAATAACTTCCTTATGCAAACTTTCAATTTTCTGCTTATCGTTCCGGTTTTCAATGGCTTCTTTTATCCAGAGTGCAATCATTTTAATTTCTTTTTCTTTCATGCCGCGGGTGGTAATAGCCGGCACGCCGATTCTGATGCCACTGGGATCTATTGGACCGCGGGGATCATCCGGAATCATATTTTTATTTAACGTAATCCCAATCTCATCCAAAACCACCTCCGCTTCTTTGCCGGAAACGCCCTTGGAGCCAAAAACATCCACCAGAACCATGTGATTATCAGTGCCGCCAAACATCAACTTAAATCGGTGTTTTTTTAATTCCTGCTCTAAAACTTTGGCGTTTTTCAGAATCTGCTTAGCGTAAGTTTTAAAAGCCGGTTTTAAAGCTTCTCCAAAGGCCACGGCCTTGGCGGCGATATTATTTTCATGTGGTCCGCCTTGCAGTCCGGGAAAAGCCGCTTTGTCGATGGCTTTAGCAAATTGCGCTTTACATAAAATCATACCACCGCGCGGTCCGCGTAAAGTTTTGTGGGTAGTAGTCGTAATAATGTCAAAATAAGGAACCGGATTGGGCAAGGCTTTCCCGGCAATTAATCCGGCAATGTGCGCGATGTCAAACATTGTGATGGCACCAACTTTTTTCGCGATGTCTTGAAATTTTTGATAATCCAGTTGTCGGGTGTAGGCCGAAAAGCCGGCTAGCAATAATTTTGGTCTATGTTTCAATGCTAATCTTTTCAATTCTGCGTAATTTATTTTTCCGGAAGCGTCGGTTTTATAGCCAATGAATTTATAAATTTTAGCTGAAAGAGTCAAGGGATGGCCGTGGGTCAAATGGCCGCCGTGAGAGAGATCCATGCCCAAAACTGTGTCTCCAGGCTGCAAAATGGCGCTGTAAGCGATCAAATTGGCTGGAGCGCCGGATAGTGGCTGAACATTAACGTGTTCGGCTCCAAAGAGCTTTTTAGCTCTTTCAATCGCCAAGGTTTCCACTTGGTCGGTATATTTCTGGCCGCCGTAATAACGATGGCCGGGATAGCCTTCCGAATATTTATTGGTAAAAACGCTGCCCAGAGCTTCGAGCACCGCCTCGGAAACATAGTTTTCGCTGGCGATGAGTTCCATCCCCTCTTGCTGGCGCTTGAGTTCGCCCTGGATAGTTTTGTAAACTTGCGGATCTTGTTTTTTGATAGATTTCATAATTATAATTTTTAATTTCCAATTTTGAATTTTGATTGAATTTTTAATGTTTTAATTTTTAAACATTCTATCATTCGAATTTGATTCGAAATTCAAAATTCTTAATTCGAAATTATTTTTTTAAGTATTCCCTTAATGCTTCTTTCCAATCTCGGAGCGGATTCAATTTGGTATTCAACAAAACAGAATAAGCCGGGCGTTTGGCGGGACGGGGAAATTCTGCAGAGCTTACCGGAACGACTTTAGTTTTTATTTTTCCGACAGGGACGGATCCGCCTTGGGCGGAGGCCTGGCGATATAATTCTAGCGTGGCTTCATACCAAGTGCAAGGCTCGCTATTCACAACATGGTATATTCCAAAAGGCTTTTGGGATTCCAAAATTTCCTTGGTTTTCTTGGCTAAATCCGGCGCGTAAGTAAAACAGCTGATTTCTTCATCTACTACTTTGATTTCTTTGTTTTTTTTGCCTAATTCCAGCATGACATCAAAAAAACTTTTTTTCGCTCCATCAACTTGGGCTGGTTTTCCGAATAATTTAGATGTTCTGATTAAATAATATTTTTTAGTATTTTTCGCTATTTCTTTTTCTCCCATCAATTTGGATTGGCCATAATTGGAGATGGGATTAGGTTTGGCATCTTCGGTGAAACCTATTTGCGGAACGAAATCTTTATGTAATCCGCAACTGCCGCAACTATGAGTGCAGCCGGTTGGCTCCGGAATATCGGGGTTCCCATCAAAAACATAATCCGTAGAATAGTGAATTAAAATCGCTCCAATTTTTTTAGCCGTTTTGGCTAAATAGCCTGGAGCTAGACCGTTTATTTTTTTGGCTAAAGTAAATTCTTTTTTACTTTCCTCGCATTTATCGACGGCATTATAAGCGGCCGCGTTGATAATAATGGCCGGCGCCACCACTTTAATTTTGCGATAAACTGCCACTTCACTGGTAATATCCAAATCGGCCTGATCCCAGGCTAAAACCTTGTAGCCGCTGTCTTTTTTGAATATTCTAACCAATTCCTGCCCCAGCATGCCTTTCGCGCCGAGAATTAAAATTTTCTTTTCCTTATCCATAATTATAAATTTAACTAATAATTATTTATACTCGTAAACTGGTTTACGGGTATGGTTTGATTATTTTGTAGTAATTTTCAATGTATGCTTGTATTAAGTTAAAACTCTGGCTAAAATTACGGCCCAAAATTTATTTTTAACCACTCTGGTTACCAAGTTAAATAAATTATTACGCAGTGGTCCGGAGAGCCAAACAACACCAAGTATTAAATGATGGATATGTACTTCTCGTCGGATTTCTTTAATTTTAGGCATACGATAATCAGGATTGACTATTTTTCGCGCTATTTCTTCTCCGGAAATCAATGCTTGATAAATTCCTTCTCCGGTGAAACCGGAAGCTAAACCGGCCGCATCTCCGACCAAAAAAACATTTCCAAATTCCACTCCTTGATAATCGCAATTAATCGGAGAGGCTTCAAATTTGGCTCCGGTAAGATCAATTTTCTTTAATTTCAACCAAAGATCAAAATTTGCTCGCGCTTTTTCCATAGGCATTATCCATGGAATCCAACAGAAGCCAATTGACGCGCTATTTTTGTAGGGAAATATCCAGGAATACCAAGAACCAAAAAGCTTAGAATCAAAATAAATTTCTATCTCAGAAAATGTCCGTGGAATAATATATTGAAATGCTACTCCAATTTTTTTAACGGGCAATTTTAAAAATTTTCTAACAATTGAGTTGGAACCATCCGCGCCAATTAAATATTTATATTGAAAGCATTCTCCATTTTTTAAACTAATTTCCTGATCGGTAATTTTTATCACCTCTGCGCCGGTTCTGACTTCCACTGAAGTATTTTTTATTTTTTCCAGTTGCCACTGCCCTAATTTTTTCCGATTTACAGTATAGCCGAAAATTTTTCCGAATTCTAATCTGGTTTTCACGCGAGGAGAATTAAAAATCGCGCTTTGATAAGAACACTCGGTTAGTTCAGGAGGAAATTCCAATAGTTTTATACATTTACGCGTAAGTCCTCCGGCGCAAACTTTTGGTCCAATTTTATTATTTTTTTCGAGTAAGAGTACCTTTTTATGCGCAGAGGCTAAAATTTCAGCTGCCCGCAAACCGCCTGGACCGGCGCCCACAATCATCACATCATACTTTTCCATATTGCTCTTTATAATATTTTTGATATTCTCCGTTTTTGATGTTTTTCCACCAACTTTCATTATTTTTATACCACTCGATAGTTTTTTGCAGGCCGTCTTCAAGACTGGTTTGCGGTTGCCATTCCAATTTTTCTTTAATTTTAGAAAAATCTATGGAGTATCTTTTGTCATGTCCCGGCCGATCAGTCACATATTCAATTTGATCATTTTTTTTGCCTATCAATTCCAGAATTTTTTGCGCGATTTCCAAGTTGGTTTTTTCGCTTTGGCCACCAATGCAGTAAGTCTCCCCTATTTTTCCTTCATGGATTATTAAATCAATGGCCGCGCAATGATCTTCCACATACAGCCAGTCGCGAACATTCAACCCATCGCCATAAAGCGGAATGGTTTTATTTTCCAACAAATTGGTAATAATCAAAGCGATAAATTTTTCCGGAAATTGATAAGGGCCGTAATTATTGGAACAATTGGAAATGGTAATCGGCAGGCTGTGAGTATGGAAATAAGCTCGCACCAAATGGTCGGAGGACGCTTTAGAGGCGCTATACGGGCTTCTGGGGTCATAAGGCGTCTTTTCGGTAAAGGAAGGCCAATTAAGCTCCAGAGAGCCAAAAACCTCATCCGTAGAAACGTGATGGAATCTCTTTAGACTATTGTTTTTGGCTGATTCGAGCAGTGTGTGGGTGCCAATAATGTTGGTTTGGATAAAATTATGGGAATCCAAAATAGAACGGTCGACATGCGATTCAGCGGCGAAATGAACGATAATATCCACTTCCGGCATCAAGGAATCAACTAATTTCCGGTCGCAAATATCACCTTGGACAAATTTGTAGTTAGGGTTTTTTTCTATATCTTTTAAATTTTCCAGATTACCGGCATAAGTCAAAAGATCCAGATTGGTAATCTGGTAGTCAGGGTATTTTTTTAGAATATAGCGAATAAAATTACTGCCGATAAAACCATAGCCGCCAGTGACTAATATTTTCATGGAACATGGAGCATGGAGCATGGAACATGGAACAAATTTATAAAAACTGTTTTATGTTCTATGTTTTATGCTTTATAAGGTTATCTTTTTAGCTATTTTTTCTATTTCTCCTTTCCTATAGATTTTAGTTGGCCAACCTTTTAATTTATCATTAAACTTGCGTGGAATAAGGTGGATATGAAAATGAGGAATGTCCACACCCGATACGGAAACAGAAATATAATCAGCTCTCATAGCTTTTTTAATTTGTTTCATTAAACCCTTAGCTTTAATGAAACAATATCCCAGAAGTTTATCCGGCACATCCGGCATCAAAACATGGTGTTTTTTAGGAATAATTAAAATGTGTCCGGGAGCCACAGGGTTAATATCTAAAAAAGCCAGAACCTTTTTGTCTGCGTATATTTTTTCAGCCGGAATAACTCCTTTGATAATTTTGCAAAAAATACAGGACATAAATATATTAGTGTCATTCCTGCCCTCGCTTTCGCGAGGATAAACTCCAGCAGGAATCCAGAAAACTTGATTAATTTATTTACTGGATCCCGCATCAAGTGCGGGATGACAATAGGTTTGTTATATTTTAAACGGCGAATCGGGATCTTTTTCGTGTCTGATTTCGTCCACTTCTTCTTTTTTACCTTCACCCTTGTATAATTTATCCGGCAAATTGATGCAGTAAGCATCCACGGCAGAAATATTTTTATAGCCATGAACGACTCCGGGCGGAACAATCACAGCCACTGGGTTTTCGTTGCCAACGGCTATTTTTTGGTATTCCCCTTTTGTTTCGCTAGTTTCCCGATTATCCCACAAATGCAGTTCAAAATCCCCTGGCCCCATAAAGACAAAAAAATCCGATTGCTTTACATGCTCATGGGGGCCGCGGACAAACCCCGGATGAGTGACGCTTAAGTAGCTCATAGCCGGCCGAAAAGCCATTTCGTCTTCACGAAAGATTTCTCCGAGAGAGCCGCGTTCATCAGAAAAACGCTCTATTTTGCGGATAATTAAATCTTGAATCATAGCTTAATGATAATACAAAAACGGGCAAAATAAAAGAGGCGCTTAGGTATCTAAAATACATATATCATTTTCTGGCATATGCAGGTGATTGATATATTATTTTATCAGCGCCAGGTGTTTTTAATTTCTTCAATTTGATAGCGAATTCCGCTAAAATCTTTTTCTATAATTATTCCCTGGTCAGAGGTTATAAAGCCTCTGAAAATTCCAAATTCCAGGCTCCTGGCTAAACGTTCGATTTTGTGAGGCAAAAGCCAAGATTTATTTAAAGTTTCTTCTATATTCAAGTCACGCAGCGGATTAATTTTAATTGATTCGTCCTGGCGATAAGCATTAAACAAAATTTCCAAGCGCTGGCCGTCTTTTTCCAATTCTTCGAGTTTTTCCAAAATTTCTTTTTTCTTTTTCAGATTGATTATTTTTTGACTGGGTAATTTTTTGTATTCCTCTTCTAAAAAATTAATCTGGCTCTCGATCGAAGCAAGTAAATTTAAAAGATTATCTTGATATTCTTCTTGCTCATTCTGAACTGTTTGGGTTATTTTTGCTTTGCCTAAATCCCAGGCAAAGCAAACTCCTTTGAATGCCAGAAAAGAAAAAATGGCCAAGTTAAAAATAATTAAAGCTGGAATTGCAATCTTAGCCAGGGAAGCTTTGATTTGGGATGTATTTGGTTCCCCCTTTTTAGATTTATTCATAAAAACAGTGGTTAAAATGAATGTTCCCTTTGTTATACACTATCTTGACAAATTTGTCAAGAAATGCTAGACTTTACAGTCATTTAGTGATAGCATTATTTAACTCAAAAATAGTGCTCAAAACAAGGGATTTTTAGAGTATTTTTTGAAAATAAAGAATTGATTTGGTTGGCGAATCTTTCGAATGCGTGAATGTTTTATTTTTTTCGCACATTTTATAAGAAGCGCAAGCTTTGAGTTTTTTTACAAAAAAAGGGAGATCTAACGGCTGACATATGCTGGCTGGAAGATTAAAAGATTGCTGACGAAAAAAAAGAAAGAAAAGGAGGACATCATGGCGGAAGAAAAGATAGTAAAAACAGTGGTAGGGAAAAAAGAGATGAATCCGATAACGCAAGGAGCAAGAGAGGACAGAAATAGGACATACTTGATTGTAGCACTGGCGATCTGTCTGTTCCTGGTGGGCATGTATGCCTACTTCTCCAAAGACATCAGAAGAGGATCGGCATCTGCCCCTTCATCATCTCAGACCGGGATAATTGTGCCACCGCCCGAAGCAAAGACGTTTCCGGCAGCTACTTCTCCGGTTTTGAGGGATGAGGCTGGTCAATCTGCACCGCCTGTGAAAGAGCGGGTTGCTGCATTGGCAATAACTCAACCCGGGGTTGTACAATCTGGAACTCCGCCTTTCAGTCAGCAGATTATTGTAAACTGTTGTCCGGAGAGGGCGGCCAGAAAACCACACAAAGCCAAGGAGGACCAAAGGCCGGTTGTAAAAAACATCCAAAAACCGGTTACCGCAGCGGCGAAGCCAATCGACTATCCGCCTCCGGATCTAAATCGCGGAGTGGCAAAACCGATAGACTATCCGCCTCTGCCGATGAATGGAATCGCCCCTTGTGACGACAGGTGCAAGGGAAAAACGGACGTGTGGGATCCGCGGGATCATCCTCGGCAACCGTTGCCGGGCCAGGTGTCCAGGAGAATCTATTAAACAAACACTCTACCTCCGGGCTCTCAAGTATGGAATTTGCATTCATGCGAAAACCATCAAGAGAGCCCGGAAAATCTTTTAACAAAAAATGGCTTATTGACAAAAGTGTCAACAAATGCTAGTATACAAAGTTAACCAGAATTATTTTTTCCGATTATTTGGTTCGTGAATCTTTCAAATATGCGAATGTTTTATTTCTCTCGCACATTTTATAAGAAGCATGAGCTTCGAGTAAAAAACCCAAAAACGGAAACGGTCCGACAAGGGTTAAAATAAACGGTCTGTCTGGCAGGAAAATCTTGTCCAGGCAAAAACCAAACGAAGAAGGAGGAAAGAATCATGAAGAAAGTATTGTTCGTTGTTATGGTTATGGTTGCGGTCGGGCTATTCGCCATCTCGGCATTCGCCCAGAATCCCTGCGTCGGCAAAGATTGCAAACAGGGATGGAATCAGAGTGATCTGCGGCAGCCGGCACCCGGGCAGGTGACTCTGCGGGTTGGGACCTACAATAACACCCGGCCTGGCAGCCAGTTCTGGCTCGGAGTAGACGCGGTCGAGATTCGTCCCAACTTACGCAGTAATGGAGCGCAGTTATGGTTCCATGAGGACGGAAGATGGGACGGTCAAGGCGGCAAATTCTCGCTTCTGTTTCCCACCAGGGAAGCATTAGAGCGGTATTGCGTTTCGCCTTATCCCTCGCCTGTCGAACTGCGAGCAAGGGCAGCGGCCGAGCCGCTCTGTCCAAGCTCCGTCGGCAAAGGACAGAAGTGGTTGGTTTTCTAACCGATGCCACTCCGCATCATCACAGTTCCACCCCCGGGCTCTAGCGAGTTCCGGGGGATTTTTTTAGGAGGTGGTTATGACCGAAAAAAAAGTAATCTTTACCTGCGGAAAATGGAATGGAAATCCACCCAAGGGGCAATTTACACCGCGAAGATGTGTTGGGCATATTCGCGATGACTGGGGTGTGTTTTTCTGGATGGTGGAAAATAAATCAGCTGCGGCTCAGTTTCATGTTCAAGATGGATTTTTCATCGGGAAAAATATTTTCTTTCCCACAGAATCAGAGGCTGAAAAATGGATTATGGATCCAATTAATCCTACGCTTGATGAAATTAAATCCGAACTTCGCAAGTGCCAATGGCATAAACCCAGTCGCGGTCTCATCCAGGTCTGGGTCGATTTCAAAAGAGTATAAAGTCAAAATTGACACAAAGAAAAACCCCAATCGGAGATCGATTCTCCCGGGGTTTTTTAATTTTTGATAATTAGATTGCCACGGTCGTTCCGAGGCGAAACTCCCTCGCAATGACAGTTTTTTTTCAGTGATTTTAATGGAATTTTTTTCTCGCTTTAAAATCCACACAACCTTCTTTAATGGCTAGCGTACATTTACAATTTTTGACAATGCATTTTTTAACTTTCGGATGTAGATTTAATTTTCCCGTGAACATATTGCCGAGAATTTCATGATCGTGCGGACAACGTGTAATAGAACCGTCGGGACGGATGCGGATTAAATCTTTTCCGGCCGTGCAAGGTACGCCTAAAAATGACAAACTTTCAAAACTAGCCGCCTTATCGACATCCGATGGAATATAATCATAAAATATTTGGCGTTCTTCTTGGGTATAATCTTGTGGATAAGTTTTGCCCGCATAAGTTCCCCGAAAGGAACGGGCTTCCAAAATAAAACCTTCTTTCTTAAACTTTTTATAGATAGCCGGGAAGCGCTGCAAGTCGGGCGGATACATCACATAATTTATTTCCACACGAAAACTAGCGTCCCGCAATCGCTTAACTTTTTCCAGTAAATCATCTACGGTTAAACCTTGGCGTTCCCTTTCGGCTAAATGCATAGAGACATAGAATGACCAAATATTTTGGGGGCTGATTTTTTCGATAAATTTATCAATGGGCAATCCTAGGTTGGTTCCAATGGTAATTAAATGTTTTTGGGAAAGCCTTTCCACAATTTCCACGAATTTAGGATAAACAAAAGGTTCACCTCCGGAAATAACTAACCACCAGCGCTTATTAGTCTGATCGAAAAAATTACCAATTTCCTCTGGAGTAATAAAGCGAGTTTTGTAAGGATTAAGAGCCGGAATTTTATCTCTGACCCAATCCCCGACTCTGGTTTTCAAACCGCGCTGCGAATCATTAAAAAAACAATAAGGGCACTGAAAATTACATTCCAAATTTAAAAGCCACATGGCAATTTTAGCGTAATCTTTTTTTTCCGGAGATTTTATTTCCATAAGTAATTTAGTATTTATAAAAAAATTTAAACCCTCTTCCAATGTTCCTGGCTCATGCCTAACCAGCTGCCCAGCATTGTCCAAGCCAAAATTTGATAAACAAAATCCATAGAAGGCGCTTCCACTATGGAAATCACCACCATACTGCCAAAGAGTAGTAGCGGAATAATGCCTAGAAGTTTAAAATCAATTTCCAGCTGTTGGCCAAAAAATTCTAGCGATTCGACGTTTTTTGGATAACGGAAATAACTGCGGATGGCGTAATAAAGCGCGCCTAGCATGTATAATACATAACTTAGAATTCCAGCAATTCCGCCCTCTAAAAAGAAGCGGATAGTGTCGTTATGCGGATAAACGTTGCCGGTTTCTTTGCCTTGCACTCCCATAATAACGTCTCCAAATGATCCAATGCCGTATCCCAGCAGCAGCTTCTTTTTAGCCGCGAAAATAGCCATATCCCAAATTTCGCGGCGGCCGTACATAGAATCGAACATATAATGCTGGAAAATTCCCAAAAACCGCTGCTGAATTTTTTCCAGAAACATACCTAAAAAGAGGAAAAGAGAGCCGCCATAAATTACCGGCCATCGCAGGCGGGGCTTTAAAACAGCTATGGCCAAGATAGTGATAGCCATTCCGGCCCAAGCGGTACGGGAATAAGTTAACAGCAAAAGCAAAGCCAGGAGGCTTAAAAAAATATAAATGCCAATGGAAAAACCACTGGGACTTTGGGATAATTTTTTTTGGTCAGCAGCACTTTTTATTTTAATAGCTAAAAAAGCAATCAAGGCAATAGTTAAAGTTACAAATAAAAAAGAACCAAAAGTATTGGAATGAGGAAAGGTACTGGCGATGCGTCCCAGCGCAGAGTCGGTCTCAAAAAAATAACTGCCACTCACAAATTGATAAAAGCCCACCCCGATAGGAATGATGGTAGAAAAAATGATAATAAAAATTAATTTTAAATAATTTTTTTTGTTGCCCAATAAAAAATATCCCAGAAAATAAGCCAAAAAACCAGCCAGCAGGTATATTTCAAAAACCACTCCAGTGAGCTTGTATTGCGATTGCCCAAAGGTAATCAAACTAAGGATTATCGATAATGAAAGAATATAAAAAAGCGGCGCGCTGGCTATTTTGGTGATTCTTTTGGAAAATTCGATAGCGGCCAAAAAAAATAAAAACAAGCAGCCCAAGGAAAATGGATTGGCATAGAGTTCTTCGATAGGAAGCAAATTTTGAAAAAATGTCCCAATATTTATCTGATAACGATCAGCGCCTATCAAAATCGGCAGGAAAAAAATTACAGTCAAGAATATACTACTGACATTTAGATAAGCTCCCACCAAAAGAAAAAGAAAAACAAATGAACCAACTAACAATTTAGGATTTCCTGGTACATAACCAAAGATTACGCTTAACATCAAAAAGATGACAAAGGCAATTAGTGCATAAGCATAAATCGGAGAGCGAGGGTTATTTTTTGGAAGAATTTGTAGCATGGCACTTTTTTCTTTAAATTAATAATATCATATCTAGGCTTATTTTGAAACTTTTTAGGCTTGTGCTAATGTTATAATATATAAAAAGTTGAAACTTATTATATGAGCGGTAAAAAATCAATTTTGTTTCTTTCGGAGATGCCTATTACGAATGGAGTCATTCAGGCGCAATTGTTGCCGATTATTTTGGCAGCGGCTAAAAATGGCTATCAGACGAAAATTATAGAAACGGCAGGACGCTTCGATACTCAAGAGGAAGAACGAAAAATTATTGAAGATCGGCTGAAAAAATTTAATATTCTTTTGGAAAAAATCTTTGTCCCCCGCTTTACTCTCCTTCCTTCAATTATTTATTTTACCGTTAAATTATATCTGTTGATGAAAAAATGTTTGCCGGATGGCCAATTGATAATATACGCTCGGAATTATAAATTCACACCTATTTTGCTAATGGCCCATAAATTCTGGAAAATCCCCTTCATCTACAGTCCGCACGGAGCTTATGTGGCGGAAAGAAAATATTATCGGAGAGTAAAAGATTTATTATTTACTCCTTTTATTGCCTATCTGGAAAAAAAAGCTATTCAAGCTAGTTTTCAGACAATTGTGGAAACGGATAAATTTAAGGAACATCTGGAAAAAATTTATCATATTTCGGGATCGAATATGACAATTGTTCCTAATTATTATGACGCTGCGCTTCTCCCGGGTTTTTCTTGGAATCGGGAAGAGATGAGAAAAAAGCTGGGCTTTATCGGCAAAAAAGTAATTGTTTACGCCGGCACAATCGAAGTTTGGTATGATTTTGAAAAAATGATCGATTTGGTGGCGCAATTACGCAAAAAAGATCCGCAGATTTTTTTCCAATTATTTTTAAAAGAAGATTACGCCCGGTCGGAGTCTCTCGGTCTGCTAGAGTCGCTTCGTAAAAAACTTCAAGAGAAGGGCTTCCAGGAAAAAACTGCTTTTGCCATATCGGCCTATCCGTCTGCCGAACGTTATTTATATTTGGCTGCCTGTGATGCCGGAATTTGTCTGACTACGGCGCAGAAATTTAAAACTCAGATGCTTTATTTAAAGATTGTCGATTTTTGGGGAGCCGGTCTGCCAGTCATTATAAATCAGGACGTTTCCGCGGCCGTGGCTATCATCCGCCAATCTGGCATGGGAGCAGTTATAGATTATGCCAATTGGGAGCGTTCCATTTCTCAAATAGATTTTTCCAAGTTATTTCAAAAAAACAATGGAAATTTGCAAATATTTTCAGCTTACTCATCTTTGCGAGTACTTCCGCTGTATTTAGATTTATTTGAACGCGCCTTCCGTTCTTTTTGGTAAGGTTTTTTCCAATTTTTCTTCAGACCTAATATAACCATTCTGAATGATGTTTTCTAAGCAATCAATGTCTTTTTGCCAGCGCTGCTTATCTTTTTCCAAAAACGTTTCAATTTTACCCTTGATTTCAAAGCGCTTATCCCAGGCTTCTTTAATTTTTTTCTTAAGATCTTTTGGATTGTGGCTGGAAAATAAAGCTACTTCTCCAAAATAATGATTTAAGACCTCCGTATTACTGGTAACGAAAGGTTTTCCCAAAGCCATGATTTCCCTAATAGACCACAAAACAGTATCAGAACGCTTCGTTAAAGCGAGAATTATGTCGCAACGATGCATAAGAGAGATAAAATCTTTATGATCCAAATATCCAGTCAAAATAATATTAGAGGGAAAGGTTTTTTTGAGATTATCGCTTATCTTTTCTGAGCCTCCTGTGATGAAAAAAAGCGCCCAGGGCATAATTCTGGCCGTGGCAATTACTTCTTGCCAAGCATCATCATTGGCAAAGCGGTTGACCATAAAAATTTTATAACCCAATTTTAAAGAAATTTTTCTTTCTATTCTTTCGGGTAAAATCGCTTTTTCATCCAAAATTTCATCTTTAAGCGGGTTGTAAAATTGTAAAACACGGCTGTGATTTACTCCCCACTGCTTCAAAATTTCCAAATTCTTATAATTATGCGCTGTGTTGTAAAGCGCTCGGTGCGCCAAAAAACAGTGCAAAGGATGGAAAAATATCCATTTTTTATCCAAAAAACCAGCCGTGTGAGTGTCAATAATATAACGGGTTCCTTTATTGAAACGGCAATAGATATAGGCCAAAAGAGCCGCTGCAATAGGCGGATTTTGGATAAAAATAATTTCCGGCCGGATCTTTCTAAGCTTGGAGTAGGAATCTACTCCTTGAATAAGATAACGTAAAACTACCGGGATATTGCATCCCCGCCATTTCTTTTTATAGGAAATAATCAATTTGGCTTCAAGACTCTTAGCTAAAAATTCGCTAAGTTTTATTTCCCTAACCCAAATGAGAAAAACTTTTTTCATATTAAAAAAGTTGATTAGCGTAAATCAAATTATAAGCGCTTATTAATTCTTTTTGAGAAAATTCTTGGCGGAAATTTTGCTTAAATCTTTCCGATGCTACCCGGCTCATGGTATTTCGTTGCTCCGGATTGTCCATTAATTTACAGATAGCTTTAGCAAATTCTCGCTCATTGTTAAAAGGAATGAAAAGCGCCGCTTTGGTTGCACTTTTTTTGGCTTCTTTCAGGTCATAAGATACGATCGGCAAGCCGGCTGCCATATATTCCAGCACTTTATTGTGGAGTGAATTGTCCGTATACTCATTTTTCGGTTCCGGCATCAAGCCAAGATCAGCCGCCCAAAAATAAGTCGAGATGATGTTTTTTTCAGCCCAACCGGTAAAAATTATTTGTTTGGCAATTTTATACTCTTCGGAAAGTTTTTTTAATCTTTCCAAATCATCGCCATCGCCCATTAAAACAAAACCGATGTCCGTCCTTCTTAAATCATGCACGATAAAGCGAATGCTTCTTAAGAGCTTATCTACGCCATCTTGCGGTCCCATAACGCCTAAATAGCAGGCTATATAGGAATATCTTTTTCTTAAAACATTTATAATTTCTTTGTTTACTAATTTTGAATTGATTACATCCAAATCAGGAGCCGAACGGACGATGAAATTTTTTTCTTGAGAATTAACTCTGGATAAAACAACTTTTTGTCCCGATTCGCAAGTGGAAATATGAATATCCGCAACGGCATAACTTAGGCGTTCTGATAATAGAAGCAACCGATAGAGATAATTCTGAATATTTTTCTGGAATTTACACAGCAGCATTTCCGGCATCAAGTCGTGCTGGTCGTAAACAAATTTGACTCCGGCCAATTTAAAAATCAAGCCAAGGATAAAAAAGATATCCGGCGGATTGGCTACATGCAGAACGGAAAATCCATGTTTCCGATACACTTTCACAGCTAAATATAAAGTAGCTAAAAAAGAATACGCATATTCCCAGAGATAGCTCAAATAACCACTGGTTTTCGGCGGTCTAGCATAGCGATACACAAAAATATTATTGATTTGTTCGAATTTTTTTTGCTCCGGATTGCCGGGAGATATAATGGAAACCAAAAAACCTCTCTGCTTGAGAGTTCTGGCTTCCATCCAGACTCTTCTGTCTTGAGGAACCGGAAGATTTTGTGTTATGAATAAAACTGATTTTTTCATTTTATTGTTTTTTTAAGCCTCTGAGCATCAAGGATATTGTTTTAGCTATAATTTCCAAATCTAAAGAAAGGGACATATTTTCGATGTAGCACAAATCAAAATGCAGATTCTCGTGTATTGGCTGGCTTCTATTTGCCAGTAATTGCCATATTCCGGTTATGCCCGGTTTTACCAAAAGTCTTTTTCTTTGGATTGCATTATACCCCTCTGCTATAAATTTTATTTCCGGGCGAGGTCCGACAATGCTCATATCTCCATTAATGACATTGAAAAATTGAGGGAGTTCATCTAAACAAGTTATCCGCAAAAATTTTCCTAACTTAGTAATTCTTTTGTCATCTAAACTTATGGGCTGATAATTTTCAGGATTAGGATCGGAGTCAAGCTTCATTGATCGGAATTTATAAATCGTAAAGTATTTGCCATATTTGCCAACGCGTGTTTGTTTAAAAATTATAGGGCCATCAGAATCCATTCTAATCAGAATGGCTATAAGAGCATAAAGTGGAGACAATAATATTAAAATTACCATAGAAAAAACAACATCAAAAATTCTTTTGATGGAATTTTCGAATTCACGCGACACTGATTGTTCGATTTCCAAAGAATACCTAATAAAACCTGAATCGAGGCAATATGTTTGTAATAATTTATCCATAATTTTAGGCTTGTTTAAGGGCAGTAGAGTTATTAACTTAACTGTAGATAGTAGCATATTTAAGACTTTCTGTCAATACAAAATTCCTACATTCTACCCACAAGTGCAACATTGGGATGAAAAAGAACTTTCTATCGGT
>CAYTIK010000017.1:0-21217 GCA_964438025.1 uncultured Bdellovibrionales bacterium | reverse complement strand
ACAATGTTAAACTCTGAAAACGACGATGTTGCACTTCAGAATAGAATCTTAGACTTTGCACCTTAAATTTAATAATCAAAAATCTTTCAGCCTCACGGAAGACTTAGGAACAAATTCCACTGATTGAGCATAAAATTAAATTTATTATAAACTTTTCCGCCTTAGCGTAGCAAAATGCTATAAATCCGAGACGAAATGAATGTAAAAAAACTTCTCTTAAAGCGTCAGCGTCTTGAGAAGTTTTAATGAATGAGTCCGAATTTATCATTTTACGAGCTGGGCGGGATTTTCTTAGCCCACCTTCTTTTTAAAAAGAAGGTGGAAAGATTATTGCGGCAAAGAAAAGTTAAGATAATATTTTTTAACTAAAGCGTGGTTATCGGTCTCGATTGCACGATATAAAATTTCCCTTTTTCCAGCGCCCATTCAATATCCTGCGGTTTTTTATAATGCTTTTCAATATGCTGGCAAACTTCTGCTAATTGAATTGTCTGTTGATCGGTCAATTTTTGTTTGGCTTGTTTATTTTTTGGCACCGCTTGTTTTTTTGTGCCTTGCGCGCTTCTCACAATCATCATCGCCTGTTCAGAAATATTCTTATCAATTATTATATTTTGTTTATTTGATATTTGGGATTTAGTCCGCCAGCTGGCGGATTGGATTTGGGATTTGTTTATAACATATGTATCCGGCGTAATCATCCCGCCGACAATCGCCTCTCCTAGCCCATAGCCCGCTTCGATTATCATTTGATTTTTATCCCGAGTCACGGGATGGACTGTAAAAGTAATTCCGGAAATTTCTGATTGGATCATTTTTTGCACTACGACTGCCACGGAAACATGCTGATCGGCTAATTTTTTTTCAAAACGGTAAAAAATGGCCCGCGGCGTAAAAAGCGACGACCAACATTTTTTGACCGAGTCTAGTAAATTTTTATCCGTTACATTTAAATAACTTTCCAGCTCGCCGGCCCAAGAGGCCACCGATGAGTCTTCCGCCGTCGCGCTGGAATGCACCGCCACTAAACTGGCCTTGAGCTGCTTAAAATCGGCCAGGATTTTTTGGCCCAAATCTTCGGGAAACTTGGTATCCGCGATCATATCCCTGATTTTTTCCGAAGCCTCTTCCACGGAATCCATTTCTTTATACTTGGTTTTTTTAAGCGTCGCCGCAATTTCCACGCCCAAATCCGTTGCAGCCAGAAATTTATCAAAAGCTGCCGCCAAAACGACAAAACCCGGCGGCACTTGCAAGCCAATGCGTGTCATTTCTCCTAAACTAGCCCCTTTGCCGCCGGCAATCGCCACATCTGATTTGGACAATTGTTTAAAGTTTTTTATGAACATATTTTTTATTTATCTTTTAATCTAGCTTTTATTATTACATAAACCGGCTTGGCTTCATATTCTTTCCAAAAATCTTCGCCGTATTCTTTCTTGCCTTCCGGCGAAACTTCACTCTTAATCCATTCCGTTTCAAATCCTGCTTCCTGAAAAATCCTTTCGTAAGTTTCCTTGGTCCAATAATAATTAGTGAATTCGCATATTTTTTTTCCGGCAAAATCACTCAATTCTATTTTTACTGCGCTGCCTTCTTTTTCTGAATCCGGAGTCATTTTTGCGCCATAAGAATCCGAGCCTTTCATCCTTTCCGGATTGGGAATGGAAGCATAAAAAACTCCATTGTCCTGTAAACAATCCTTAGCACTCTTAATTATCCCTCTCATCATTTCTGCGGATTTGGAATAATTAAGCGCCATTGCTCCAGTTACTAGATCAAATTTATCTTTTACCGGTAGCTTGGTTATATCGCCCACAATATACTTTATGGGTTTAGCTGAATTTATTTTCTTTTCTTCTGCCGCCGCTTTACTTATCAATTTTTCTGAAATATCCACACCCACAACTTGCTCTGCCCCCAAATCCCTGGCTAACCGGCTAGAAACACCCTCCCCACAAGCCAAATCTAAAGCTTTTTTTCCCTGTAAATCACCTAGCAATTTAACCCAACTATAACTCGTGTCATGCTGGTCACTAAAATAGCGCCTTCGGAAAATTTATCATTTTTCGGATCAATAACAACCCGAACTCGGCCTTGAATATTTTCACCCTGGCCCTGGGACGCCACTGCGCCAGAAAATTCTTTTATTTTTTTCCCAACTCCATCAGATAAATAGGAAAAAAACTGGCTTGTTTGGCTTCAAAAATTTTTATCAGAGAATGTCTTTTTATATTATTATCTCAAAAATTAGCTTAATTTAAGTATAAAACAACTACCCCTTTTTGCAAATTTACACGAGTTTAAGTCAAAATGTAAAAACCTCCCGCCGATGGGAGGCAACAATTCCAAAGATATAGAAATATTCTATTTACAATCCGTATTTGGCTTTATTTTGGATGTGTTCCTCGAAAGTTCGAGAGAAAATCGTTTGCCCCGTTTCCGGATCGCTTAAGAAATAATTAAAATTGGAATCTTTGGGAAAAATGGCGGCTTGCATTGTGGCGATACCCGGATTGCCGATCGGGCCGGGCGGCAGACCCTTGTTTAAATAAGTATTATATGGGGAAACGGTCTGCGTGTCTTGATAAGTGTACTGTTTTTTATTGACGCCCAAAACATAAGCCAGGGTGGCGCAGCTTTGCAGCGGCTGGCCGATTTTAAGCCGGCTCCAAAAGATGCCACTGACGATTTCCCGGTCGGCTTGCGTTTTGACTTCCATTTCCAAGATACTGGCCAGTATAATAATTTCATAAAGATTTTTTTTCTTTAAAACCATCTCTTTCTTCAGCTCTGGAGATAATTTTTGGTCAAAATTATCGAGCATTTTTTTGATTATTTCTTCGGCAGTTGATTCCGGAGCGAAAAAATAAGTGTCAGGAAAAAGGAAGCCTTCCAGCGTCGCTCCCTGAGGTAATCCGCTTAAAAAGGCATAATGGTATTTTTCTTTAAAGAAAGCTGGATTTTTAGCCAAAATTGAAAAATCAGCCGTATTTTGCAAATCGCTTTTTTGGATCCTTTGGGTAATTTTTTCCAAAGTCCAGCCTTCCGGAAAAGTTAGAATTATTTCTTTGGGGACGGTGGTTTCTTTTTGCGTCAGACGTGCGGCAATTTCCGGAATCGCCATCTGCCCGCTTAAACGATACTGGCCGGGAATGATTTTCCCGCTGATACCTTTGGTTTTGAGATAAAAAAAGAAAAAGGTTTTGCCGGCGATTAGGTTCTCTTTTTTAAGGTTGTCCGCAATCAACGCCACCCCTTCCCCTTCTTCCACTTCAAAAATAATCTCGCTCTTCCTGTTGGTTTGGCCATAATAAGTTTCGAAGTAAAAATAAAAAATCCCGCTGATAAGCGAAATAATGATTGTCAAAAAAATAATAACTTTAGCTTTCATTCTTGATCTTAATTCATTATTAACGGAACGAATTCAAAACCAGGGAATTTTTCTTCGCAAAAGTTATCGGCTGTCTTTTTTTCCAAATACCAGAGTTCTTGGCCGACCGGAATGACTAGCTTGCCGCCGATCTGTAATTGGTCTCTAAGCGCCAACGGGACTTCTTTCGCTGCCGCGGAAACCAAAATCCGGTCAAACGGCGCTTTCGTCGGAAAACCCAAGGATCCGTCCGCTTCATAAAATTCGACAATACCTCTTTCGCAAAAGCCGAATTTTTCCACATTATTTTTTCCAAATTCTACTAAATTTTTTATTTTTTCCAATGCTATGACCTTGCCTTCTTCTTTCACAATATAAGCCAGCAGAGCCGTTGTCCATCCGGAGCCGCTACCCACATCTAGGATTTTCTGGCCTGCTCGAGGATCGAGCAATTCCAGCATAAAAGCTACTGTTAAAGGCTGGGAAATGGTCTGCCCGTAGCCGATTGGCAATGCAATGTCGACTTCCGCTTGTTTTTCAAATTCTTTAGGTAAAAATTCTTTTCTTCCAATTTTTAAAAAAGCTTCAATTAAAGCATCCGATTTCAAATAGCCTTTTCTTATCAGGCTGTGAATTAACTTGCTCATAATTTTCAAGGAGATTTCTTTTCTTATTCTCCGATAATCTGGACAATCACTTCCCTATTTCTTGCTCCGTCCATTTCGGCTAAAAAAATATTCTGCCTTTCGGTTAGTAACATTTTCCCACCTTCAATCGGCAAAGTTTCACTTACTCCGATCAGGATAGTCTTGCAATGGGAGTGGCCGTTGCTCCGGCCATCGGACTTGCGCGAACGATTAAGCTCGAAAAGATCATGCGAATAACGATCGCTAATGGGCACCAGGCGGTAAAGGATCCGCATAAAATCCTGCAACAGCATCGTTTCATTGTGATTGACGATGATGCCGGCGCTGGTGTGCGGAGCATAGATCAGCACTTGGCCTTCCCGTACGCCCGAATCACCCACAATTTCTTCCACCTTATCGGTAATGTCTAAAAATTCTACCTGGCTCTTAGACTGGACTTTTATTTTTTGTTTGTAGATTTTCATTTTATTTTTTTAATAGCTCGGGCTTTAGAAAACCCAGCTGTTTATGCCGTTATTCTACCAACTTTCGGAATTTTTATCAAATTTGAATTTAAAGGCATTCCTCCAATTCATTTTTGAGCGTTTCTTCAGCCTGAACGCCGACTAGCTCTTTGATTATTTTTCCGCCTTTGAAAATCTTGAAGGCCGGAATCGACATTATCCCATAACGGGAGGCCAGTTCCGGATTTTCGTCCACATTGACTTTCCCGATTTTAAATTTATCTCCCATTTTTTTCGCTAATTCGTCCATCAAAGGAACCATAGTTAGGCACGGTCCGCACCACGGCGCCCAAAAATCAACCAACACCGGGACGGGACTCTCTGCGACTGCTGCTTGAAAATTCTTCTCGTCTAAGATCATTGTCATATATTTTTTTTAAATTCGATTATGGATAAAATAGATACCTATAAAGATTAGCACAATTCCGATGACTAGATCAATAAACATGAAATTTTTCTGCAAAAAAGCTTCGGCCTTTCCTCTGCGCGAGAGAAAAAAAAGCCAGCCGGAAAGCGCCAGCAGCGGAAAAATAAAAACCAGATCGTAAAAAATAAGCTGCCGCAAAAAAGCTGGCAGCGTGTTTTTTTGCGAGAGGACGGAAATTAAATTGATATAAGGCCGGTCAGCGCATGGGAAAAGCAGAAAACTACTCGCCAATCCCAAAAAAATAAAAACAATCCAATGTCCGGTCCGGCGGAATAAATCTATTTGGGGAAATTCCCCAATCATTTTTAATCCAGTTAGAGAAGGCAGAAAGGCAGCCAGTCTTCTTTCCCGGCTTAAAAAACCGATTAAACTCAGCCAGCCGCAAAAAATAGCTAAAAAGCCCACTAGCACGGAAAAAAACCAGGCAACTTTAAAGGGATTCTCAATCCCGAAATTCCAAAAGCCTAAAAGAAAATAAGAAAGCCCAATCGCTCCGGTAAAGAAAAATCCCAGCCAGTGAGGTTTTTTCCCGTTACGGAAAAAAATAAATAACGCCAGCAGAAAAACCATGACTGACAAAGAACAAGGATTGAATGCATCGAGGATTGCCGTACTCAACAGGAACCCCGGAGAAAAATTATCCCTTCCCGTTTTTTCCGAAGGCAGTCCCGCTTGGTTGAGATTCTTTATCTTTTGAGGATTGGAAAATTCGGTGGCTGGTACTTTTTCGATTTCTACCTGAAAATTATCGATAATCGGCTGATCCCCTAATAACATCTTGTCTTCAAAAATAACCACTGGCCAGCCGCGTTTTTCTTCCGTCACTGAAAAAGCTTCAAAAAAGCCATTTAGATAATCCAGATTATAATAATCGGAAGCTTCGATGGCTTTTATTTCATAATCAAGGTAAATGTTTTTTTCCCGGAAAAAATTGTCTACCCGTCGGCAATGCACACAATCCTGGCTGAAAAAATAAAGCACCTTCTTCTGGCCTTCAGCGGCCCAAAGCGGCTTACTGCCTGACACCAGAAAAATAAATCCTACCAATGAGAATAAGAAAAATTTTTTCATAAGAGTCTATTTTTTACCGGAATTGGTGGGGGGAGTTATTTTCCAAACCGCCTTTGCCTCTGAGCATAATCCTGCAATGCCTCAGCGAATTTTTCCTCATTAAAATCTGGATAATACTCATTGGAAAAATAAAGCTGGGCATCGGCCGCGTCCCACATCATAAAACCAGAACTTAAGTGTGGTTCGCCGCCGGTACGAATGATTAAATCTACAGCCGGAATTTCCCGAGTTAGCAAATTATCCTTGATGGTAGCAGCAGTTATTTCTTTTTGCGAATTATATTTTTCCGCCATCCGGCCGATAGCCTGGATCATTTCGTCCGTCCCGCTGTAAGCCAGAAAGAAATTTAAGATTTTTTTCCGATAATTCCGGGTTCTTTGGATAACTTGATTGATTATTTCCTGGAGCGACCGGGGAAATTGCTCTTGCCAGCGTCCGATAAAATTGATTCTGACTTCTTTTTCGGCAATATCCTGATTTTCAATTAAGCGCGAAAAATATTTTTCGTAAATCTTGAGTAAAGCTCTTTTTTCCGGCAACGGCCTTTTTTTGAGATTATCCAGGGAAGAGCCCCAAAAAGAAAGGCAATAGATACCTTTTTGCGCAGAAAACTTTATTAATTTTTCCAAGTTTTGCGCGCCAGCTTCATGGCCTTCCCAGGCAGCTAGGCCTCTTTTTTTGGCCCAGCGCCGATTGCCATCAGGAATAATGGCCACGTGTTGAGGCAGCTTTTCAATTATTTTTTCCATAATGAATAAATATTAGCTTAAAATAACAAAATAAACAATCCGCTTGGCTAGCTTTGGATAGCTATTTTTTCCGAGCTACCATGTAATCCGCCACAGAAAGCAAAAAATCTTTTGCTATCGGATCAAAATCGGCCTTAATCAAGGATTTTTTGGCTTTCTTTACTAGGCTATTTGCCAGCTCTTCAACGTATGCCAAGGCTCCGCTGGCAATCATAATTTCTTGAAATTTTTTTATTTCTCCTAAAGAGATGCCTTTTTTTCCTAAAATTTTCTTGAGAAAAACTTTCTGCTCCCGACTGCCTAGTTCTAACGCCCTAACTAAGAGCAAAGTTTTTTTGCCTTCTTGGATATCCAATCCTACTTCTTTGCCTAATTCTTTTTCCGAACCGAAAATCCCCAAAATATCGTCCCGGATCTGGAAAGCTACGCCTAAAGGTAAGGCGTAAGCGCTTAAGCCTTGCAGTATTTTTCCGTCGGCTCCGGCTAAAATCGCTCCCAAATTAAGTGGCCCTTCGATAGTATAGCGGGCTGTTTTATTTTGATACATCTTTAGGATAGCTTTTTCGGAAACCTTGCCGGAACTGTCCATATAAACATCCTGGATTTCCCCAATAACCGTCTGCGAGACAATAGCTTGGATTTGCTTAAGCGCTTTAACGATTAAACCCGCTGGAAAATCAGAAGTAAAAATAACCTGATTGCTTGTGGCCGATAGCATATCACCAAAAATTAACGCCAGAGAATTGCCGAAATGCTGGGCATCTTCCTGATTGAAAAAAAGCCGCCCTATTTTGGCATAGTGAGCATTCAGCGTGGCTACTCCGTGCCGCCTTTGCCCATGATCGATAATATCGTCATGCATTAATAAAAAATTATGTACCAATTCGATACTTATAGCTGCCTTGATAATTTTTTTCCGCTCTCGTCCGCCGCCGGCTATATAACCCCAATACATAAAAGCCGGCCGGAGTCTTTTCCCGCCGGAAAGAATTATTTTTTTGGCTTGTTTGGCCAAATTGGCTGTAAAAAAGTCCAATTTTTGGGTCTCTCTTATCTTATCATCCAAATAGGCAGTAAGTTCTTGGTCGATTTCTTTTTTAAAGCCCTCAAAAAACTTTTTAATGTCCATCCAATTCTATTTTTATTCTCCCTTATTACAATCAGCATAGCTTAAATAAGCTTTTTTGACAAGAAAATTCAATAATCCATTTTTAGCTCTTTTTGTATAAATTTGACTTAAAATAAACCGCCCTTTGTTTTTTTAAGGCTTTAGTGCTATACTGAAAGCAGGTTTAGTAATAATTAATCTGTCTGCCTAAAGCAGATAAATAAAAAACTATGGCGAAGAAGACTAATTCTGCGTTCATGAAGCCGCTCAAAGTCAGTGAGGATCTGGCCGCGGTAGTTGGCGCTGGTCCAATGCCCAGATCCGAAGTTGTGAAAAAACTCTGGGTCTACATCAAAGGAAAAAATCTGCAAGACCCGAAAAACAAGCGCAATATCAATGCCGATGAAAACTTAAAAAAAGTTTTCGGAGGAAAAGCGACTGTCGATATGTTTGAAATGACCAAATTGGTTTCCAAGCACCTTTCCTAAAACATCTTTTTACTGAAACTTAAAAAATCCCGAGTACTCGGGATTTTTTGTTAGTACTAATATAACGATTATTTATTGGTTATTATTTATAAAAACAGAAAATCCACCGAAATGGATTTTCCATTGGTGGATTTATCTTATGGTGGATTTACTCTATTTGAACTACCCGACTTCGTCCTGTTTTTGAATCAATAAGAATGACGACGTGGCTTGGAGGATAATATGGACCACTAAACTTCTTGTCCTCTTCCTTTTCAAGCAGTTTCATTTTTCTTTCCGAAAATCGTTGCCATTCTTCTGGCAAGAAATCCAACATATTTGACGCAGTGCGACAAAACATGTCTATTATCTCAGCACGTTCATGCTTGCGATAACTAAATCCGGGACACTTTTCCAGTGAATATCTGTACCCTTTTTCATGCTCAAACAAAAACCCCATAACTTCTTCAACAGTTTGTAATTCTGATGGTATGGGAGGCGGATCCTCGCGATATTCCCAGTCTGCAGTCCAGAGCGCCATACGTACGAATTTTTCAATTACATCACGTCCTAGATGTAACATTTCTATCCGTCCACAATTTGCACATTCAAAATTTAACATATGTCACCTCCTATTTGTAATGTTAATAGTTTAAGGATGAGATCTATTTTAATATTTAAAATAACTACGGTTAAATTATTTAAGCACTAAATAGCACAGAATGCAAATCTATTAAATGTTTGCCATAAAAAGTTCCAACTATTCCCAAGCATACAAAAAACAAGATTTGAGTTAGCTTTTTTTATTCGTGTCGCATATGGAATTTAATTTCCCGTAGCGGTCGGACCGCTACGGCCTATTCCAGCAAATATTTCTTCATTTCTTCCCTTTTTTCTCTCACCTGCTTAGCCACAGAATACACATACCTCTTGTAATCATCCGCATTTTTAAATTGATCAGAAATTAACTTTAAGTTGGAGAAACCATCATTGCTATTTAAACTGGAAAATCTCCATTTTTTATCATCTATCTTGTGAATTATATAATTTCCATTAACATAGGCCGATAGATATAACAAATATTCATTCGAGTCTATATGGATGGATTTAAATTTTCCTTGAAACAATACTCCGGTTCTTTTGTATTTGTAATTAAAATATCCCGTATAGCCGCCGCTTAATCTTTTCACAAATTCGGATATTCCCCCATCTTTTAATTGTTTAAGAATTAGATGGAAATGATTGGGATTTAAGCAATAAGAAATAATTTCAACTATTTTTTCATCCTTCTGCAGCATTCGTAGGGGTCGGACCCCTAACGCTCTGTCTTTTATATACAGACTTACTACTGGGTCTGTTTGATTAAATTCTTTCAATGATCTAAAAAATCTGAAATAATCAAAATCACACAGAAATATTTCCCGTTTTTCTACGCCGCGATTATAAATATGATAATATTCTCCATTTTTAAAAGGAATCCTCTTTCTCATATTTTTTTGTAGGGGTCGGACCGCTACAATTTCTGACAATAGTTGCTAATTTTTTATTAAAGTATTAAAATGCTTGTGCGTTGTATTTTATTTTTTATCTCATCAAACCTGCCACCATCGTCTAGCGGCTAGGACGCCAGGTTCTCATCCTGGTAACAGGGGTCCGATTCCCCTTGGTGGTACCGAAAAAATTAGAACGTTCAAACATTACAACTTTAGAACCTTAGAACATTCTTAAACCGGTTTAAATTCTTTTCTTTTCCACTCTAAATCTTGCCGGCAAAGCAGTTTTTCCGCCACTTGTGGATTAAACATCACTTCTTCCACTATTTTTTCCATCCGCATGGATTGCGAGCCTTTGATTAAAACCAAATCCCCTTCTCGCATTTCCGCTTGTAGTTTCCGACCCAAATCAGCATGATTTTCAAAATGAAATATATTTTCCGGGTTAAAATTATGCTTTTGTAGTTCTTCGGCCGCAAATTTCATCCTATTTCCCAGGAAAAAAACCAAGTCTGCTTTTATGTCAAAAAGTTTTCGCCCAATTTGACGATGGCTTTTTTCCGTTTCCGCGCCCAATTCCAGCATATCGCCTAAAACCGCAATTTTCCGGCCGGCTTTAATTTCCTGTAAAACTTCCAATGCTGCCCGGGTTGAATCCGGAGAAGCGTTATAAGTATCATCAATGATAAAAGTTTTTTTGATACCTACTATTAAATTCAATCGGCCCGGAGGTGGAGAAAAATCAGCTAGACGGGCGGAAATTTCCACTAGATTCATTTCTAATTCTTCGGCCACCGCCGCGGCAATCAGCGCGGAATATATCTGATGTTTAGCTAAAATGTTATTCAATCGGACCGGAATAGACGTGCCGCGGAAATTAAGCTTAAAGCTTAAGCCTTGGATTTTTCCGTTTTCGGAATAATTAAAAGCAATGTCAGTCGCCCGCAGATCGGCAGTTTCTCCAAAACCGAAAGTTACCACCGCGCTTTTTAAATTTTCCGCCATCGCCAAAACCAGAGGATTATCCGCATTCAGAATCGCCAAACCCTTATCTTCTAAACTTTTGACTAATTCGCCTTTCTCTTTAGCAATATTTTCCAAACTGCCAAAAAACTCGATGTGGCTTTGCGCCACTTCTGTTACCACACCCACTCGGCACTGCACAAAATTAGTCAAATACCCGATATCTCCCGGGCGATCGGCGCCCATTTCTAAAATTAAAACCTTGGGATATCTGATTGGAAAAATAATTTCCCAAAATCCATAAGCAAAAACTCTCAACCAGCCTCCAAGCGATTTTCCTCCGCTTTCAGCGCCAATAATAGTGAGCGGCAAGCCAATTTCATTATTATAATTTTTATCGCTCCGGCGCAGAAAAAATTTTTCCGCCAAAATCCAAGCCACCGCTTCTTTGGCGGAAGTTTTTCCGATTGATCCGGTAATTCCGACAATCTGTGGCCGGTATTTCTTTAAAATTCTCAAGGCTACGAAGCGCAACAATTTAATCAGCATGAGAAAAGCCAAAGATTTTTCAGTTGTTATTTTTTTGATTTTGCTCATTCTTTAATTTTTCAGCGGCTTGCTCTTTTTTAATTAAATTTTCTCTCAGTTTATGCGTAGCGTTGAAAGCGTCGATGCTGGCCTGGGTATATTCTTCCGTCGGCTCGATTTTATAATAATCCAGCAAAAATTTCATCAATTCTCCGAAAGCCGGCGCCGCGCTGGATTCCGCCCATTCGACCGCTTGCGGATTATTTATTTTGACTAGAATAGTAAAGCGCGGATTATTCATCGGCGCAAATCCGGCGAAAGAGCCGATGTGTTGTCCTTCAGCGTAACCTTTTTTCCCAGTATTGGCCACTTGCGCCGTCCCAGTTTTGCCGGCCACCAGATAGCCTGGCACGTCGGCTCTTTTTCCGTGTCCTTTGACTACGACGCTGCGAAGCATTTGAGAAATTTGCAACGCAGCTTTTTGGGAAATAACCCGCCGCACTTCTTGTGGCAATATTTCTTCGTTGCTACCATTGGGATGAATCACTCTTTCCACGATTTGCGGTTTGAGCAGTACTCCGCCATTGGCCAAAGTGTTATAAGCGGAAATCAGCTGCAAAGGCGTGACAGTTATGCCTTGGCCGAAAGAAGCGGTAAAAAATTCTATACTGCTTCTTAAATTTTTTAAATTGCTGATATTGCCTGAATTTTCTCCAATCAATTCAATGCCTGTTTCTTCCCCAAAACCGAATCTTTTTAAGTATTCCAAAAAATTCTTATTACCCAAAGATTTTTGGGCGAAAATAGCCCCGGTATTGAGCGATTTTTCCAAAACTTCTGTCATCGTCTGCCGTCCGTAGGATTTTAAATCAGAATTGCGGATGCTATAACCGGCTTCCTTGACGACGCCGGAATCAATATAAATCGTTTCCGGAGCCAAATGGCCGCTGTCGAGCGCTCCCGCCATCGTAATCGGTTTAAAAACACTGCCACATTCATAAGCATCGCTTACCGCCGGATTGCGATACAAATCCATGCTTTCCACTTGCGAGTATTCATTAAGATTGAAAGTTGGATAATTAGTTAGCGCCAAGATTTTGCCGGTCAATGTTTCCATCACAATCACGCTGCCGCTCTCAGCTTCAAACTGTTCAACTGCGCTTTGCAGAATTTTTTCAGTTTCATACTGGACAATATGATCGATAGTCAGAATCAGGCTTTTTCCGTTTTTGGCTTCAATTATTTCTCTTTCTCCGACCGTTATCCAATTGCCAGCCGAGTCCCGATTCTGAAAAACATCGCCCGCTTCTCCGCCTAGTTCTTTTTCAAAAGAAGCCTCAATCCCGTATTTTCCCGCCAAATTTTCTTTTTCCCAGCCAACAAAACCCACCACTTGAGAAGCTAGTCCGCCGGAAGGATAATAACGATAAATTTCATCAGCCAGGTGGATGCCTTTTCGATTGAGATTTTTTAATTTTTCTATTTCTTCATCGCTTAAGCGGCGCTTGACCACTTCGTATAAATCTTCTGCTTTAGAAAATTTAACTGCTAATTCTCCTTGATCGAGATTTAAAATGCTAGCTATTTCCTCGGAGGTTTTTTGCGGATTGTCTATTTCCTGGGGAACAGCATAGGCCATCTTAGCTTCGCGATTGAGCGCGATAGGAAAAAATCCATCTTTATCTTTAAGGAAGATTTCTCCCCGTTCGGGAATCAGTTTTTTAAAAATATTGTGCTGATTATCCGCTAACGCACGAAAAGAAGAATAATCTATAACTTGCAGAAAATAGAATCGAAAAAAAATCAGCGCCAGAACGCTTAAAAAAGAGAATGTTATGACATGAATCCTCCATGGACAATCAGCGGGATTATCTTTAGGACAGCGTTTGGCTGAAACTAACAGTTTATTCTTGAAAAAGGCCAGCATAAAATTATTTCATGGCAACCGGACCGTCGATCTCTACATAAGAAATGCCCTCCGGGCTGACCAGATTAAATTCTTGGGTAGCTTTTTCTATGTTCTGCATCGATTTGAGTTCAATTTCTTTTATTTTAAGTTTCTTGTTTTCTTTTTCTGCATCTTGAATTTTATTTTCAATTTTCTTAATTTCAAATCCTTGCGTCGCGATAGAATTAACCTGGAAAAGATAAAAAGCTCCGGAAAAAATAACTGCTGCCGCCAAAATCAAAGACCAGGCCACTAGGCTGATCCTCGCACTTCCTCCGGCCACCAGTCTTTTTTCTCCTTGGCTTGGCCGGCTTTTATTAACACGGCTGCCGAAACTGGAACCGTTAATAACCAAATTCCTGACCATATTTTTTCGGTCCCCCTTCATCCCCCACCAATTCTGCTGAAATTACTTCGATAAACTGAAAATTATTATTGGTATTGCTAGTATTGGCGACGCCTGGCCCGAATAGGGCCGGGCTATTCGCCCGCGGCGTCGCCGGTAAATTATCGGCAGAATTGGTGGGGGATAAATTTGATTGTATGTTTATTTTTTCCGCCCATCTAAGTAGAACGGATTCATTCGCTGTAGCGAATGACATTTTATACTTTTTCTGCTACTCGAAGCTTGGCGGATCTTGAACGAGGATTATTGCTAACTTCCTCGTTTGAAGAAACGATCGGCTTGCGAGTGATAATTTTAATTTTAGCTTCCCGCCCGCAAACACATTTGAGAAAGCTTTTTGGGCCTGCCCGCAATGCTTTTTCCAGCGAATCCGCTGAAGAATCATCGCGAGAGACTGCATTTATATATTTTTCCTGCAATTTTTGTATCTGCTGAGCAGGCGGGCAAATGCATCCCCTAGCATTTTCCCGAAAAATATTTTTGACGATTCGGTCTTCCAACGAATGGAAGGCGATGATCGCCAATCTCCCGCCTGGAGCCAAATTATCAATGGCTTGCGGAATAAAACTCTGCAAATTTTCTAATTCCCGGTTGACCTCGATCCGTAATGCCTGAAAGGTTTTGGTGGCCGGATGAATTTTGGAAAAATATCTTTTCGGAACTGCCGATTCTATCAGTGCCACCAATTCTCCGACAGTTAAAATTCTTTTCTTTTTTCGCTCTTCGCAAATTTTTCTGGCAATCCTGCCTGCCCAGCACTCTTCTCCTGATTCACGAATTACTTTTTCTAAATCTTTTAGCGGATACTGATTGACGATTTTCCAGGCCGGCAGTTCGCCTGCTGCGTCCAGCCGCATATCCAGTGGTCCATCTTTTTGAAAGCTCAATCCGCGACTGGCATCTTCCAGCTGATCGGAAGAAAAACCCAGGTCAGCCAAAATGGCGGTAGCTTTTTTAATCTGCAACCCCCCTAAAATATTATTCAATCTGGCAAAATTGTCTTGAACGAGATTAACTACTTTTGATTGACCAACCAAAAAGGATTCTTGAAAGCTTTCCAGCGCTTTCGCGTCCCAATCGATGGCAATCAACTTCCCTTGTTTTCCAATTTTTTCCAATATCGCCCGGCTATGGCCTCCACCTCCCAATGTAGCATCCACTACTACATCTCCAGCTTTTAGATTAAGTCCTGCCAACACCTCTTTTAGCAATACGGGTTTATGAATACTCATCAAATTTCAAACTTTAGTAGACTCCGAGTTTTCCCAACTGCTCTGCGATTTCGTCCGTATTTTTTTCGGCTTTCTTTTTATATTCTTGCCATTTCTTTTCATCCCAAATTTCCAAACGGTTGTAAATTCCGGCGACAATCACATTTTTATTAAGGCCAGCATAACTTTTCAGAAAATCCGGAATTAAAATTCTGCCTTGCTTGTCTACTTCGACATCCACCGCTCCGGCTAGCATCAGGCGGATAAAACTGCGCGTCGCTGATTCACCCACCGGTAATGTGCCCAATTTCCCCGCCAACTCTGCCCAAACTTTCAGCGGATAAATAAATAAACATTTATCCAATCCACGCGTTACTACCACTTTATTTTTCAAATCCGCCCTGAATTTCGAGGGAACCGCCATCCTCTTTTTCAAATCAATCGAATGCAAATATTCTCCGATAAACATGATATTCTTTACGAATTACGAATACGCTACGCTTTACTAATATACTAATTACGAATTTTTAAATATTCGTATATTCGTACAGATTAGTAATTCGTAGAGAATTCCCCACTTTTAACCACTTATCTATATAACATCCCTATTTTAAACCACCAGTCCACATTCGTCAACATTTTGGAAAAAAATAAAAAATAGCTTATTTCAGCTACTTTAAATTGAGTTATCCACAGATTATCCTCTAAAAATGTTTTTTACAATTGCCTTTTACGATTTTTCCACCAACTTGTACCCCAAACCACATACAGTAAAATTAAAAATATGACATCAGGAATAAAAACAATATTTTCACCCCAATTAATACCATTGACCATAAAATTAGATACTGGCCATAAGAAGGGCGTAGGAAAAAATTGAAAAGAATGCGAGGGAATATCCAAAAAAATATGGAAGCCCCAAGCCAAAAGCGGCCAGAATGGTTTTTTTAACAACCACCAGATCAGTAAAAAAACCAAACCAAAAGATATGAAACTATGAGTAAAATTATATAAACTATTTACGAAAGCGGGAATTTGGCTCATGTCCGGATGATCGGCTGACCAATCTGGACGATTAGCCAAACCCAATAATTCCGCCGCCATCAAAATTCCGAAAGAAGCGACGTCCGGGAAAAGACCGATGCCAAAAGCCCACCAAAAATAATTTTTACTTTTGCGGCCAGCCACTACTCCACCCCAGAGAGCATGAGAAAAAACATCCATGGTTTTTGTTTAATTAATCTAATTTTTTCAAATATTCGAGTATTTTGGGATGCAAAGAAGTGGTAAAATATTTTGCGGCGTTGGAAGGTTTTATCCATTTTACTTCTTTAAATTTTTCACCAGCCTTTCCCTTACATTCAGAAGTTTTACAGCAGTAATAAATGGATAGAAATTCTCTTTTTTCCGGATAAGTTTTAGCAAAAATAATTTCTTTGATTTTTACATTCAGATTTGTTTTCTTTTTAATTTCCTTTGCCAGATAGAACTCCAGATCTTTTTTATAATCCGGCCTTCCTCCGGGAAAACACCAAAATAACTTTTTTATATTTGGATCATTTTCTCTTTTTCCAATCAATATTTTTCGTTTTTGGGGATCGTAAACAATGCCTAAAACATTAACCAGAAAAACACCCCTTTTAAATTTTGACCAGTCCATAATATTAACGAAGTAAGCTTTATAAATCCAACAATACCGCTGCAATCCAAGGGAAAGCTACGGTCACATCGCTTTGAATAATTTGATAATAACTTTTTGTGGATAACTTATCCCAAGTTATTTTTTCCTTATCGCCAGCTCCCGAATAGGAACCATAAGACATGGGCGAAGAACCGATTTCAATAAAGCCCGCCCAGTCTCTAACTTTATCATGGAGTTTCAGATCATGTTTAAGCGAAGGAACCGCGCAAATTGGAAAGTCAGCAGAAATGCCTCCGCCTAATTGTAAAAAGGCAATTGGGCTATTTTTGGATTCTCGCATGTACCAATCATACAGCAAATGAAAATATTCCAACCCAGTTTTCATAATCTTGCCATTGATTATAATATCGCTCTTTTTCTTGTGCGGTCCGCTATAAACATAGCTGGAAAAAATATTTCCCATAGTCGAATCTTCAAAGCCTGGGATAACAATCGGAATATTTTTTTTATAAGCTGTATAGGCCCAACAATCAGCCGGATTAGCTTGTTTGTCTGGAAAAATTAATTTTTCGGAAAATAAGCGGCGAAAATATTCATGTGGAAAATAGCTTTCGCTTTTTTTTCAGCTTCCTGCCACATTTTTAATAAATGTGGTTCCATAATGCGCACACTTTCGTCTTCGGGTAAAAAAGTATCTGTAATGCGCCGAAGTCCTGCATCGCGCAATTCTTCTTCTTGTTCCGGAGTCAGTTCGGTATAACGAGGGATATTAGCGTAATGCGAGTGCGCCACATAGCGGTAATAGGATTCTTCATGATTAGCAGCTGTAGCAGAAATTAAATGAACTTTATTTTTTCTAATCAATTCAGAGAGCATTACTCCAATCTGAAATGAACTTAAAGCTCCGGCCAAAGTAACAACTAGTTTTCCGCCATGTGCTAAATGATTTTTGAGCCACAGAGCGGCCCGTAAAGTGGATCCGCCATTACAATGATTCAGTGTTCTTTCGGCAAATGCCGAAACCGGCGCCTTACTTTTTTTGATGTCAGCGCTCAATTCTCCGATTGATGATTTATTACTTTCTGGGATGATTAATTTTCTCAAATCTGGAGAAAGTTTATTTAATTTATTTTCTTTCATAAAATTTATAATTTATTAAATTTATAACTTAGTAGTTTATAAATCAACTTGGCTGCTAAAAAATCAGAGGATTTTTCCAGTTTATTGGGACAAAGCTCTACCACGTCAAAACCTACAATTTCTCTTTTTTTGTTAACTTCTTTCAAAAATTCCAGCGTTTTATACCACCCTAGTCCGCCGGGTTCCGGAGTTCCGGTTGACGGCAATATTCCTGAATCAAAAACATCCAAATCAATCGTAATATATACTTTGGCAGTCATTTTCGCAATGGCTTCGTCCCGCCAATTTTTTTGCGTTCTTATTTTTTCCGCAAAAAAGACTCTTTCTAGGTCAACATTTTTCTTTTCGGCAACATCTAAACTTCTTATTCCAACTTGAACAACAGGACACAATTCTTTGGCGCTGGTCATAACATCCTTAGCTCTGGCCATCACACAGGCATGGCTGAATTTGGAGCCTAAATATTCATCGCGTGTATCCAAATGAGCGTCCAACTGCAAGATAGTCAGATCGGAATAATTTTCGGCATAAGCTTTAATCGCACCAATACTCACCGAATGCTCTCCGCCCAAAAGCACGGTAAATTTTTTATTTTTTATGTGCTGGGAAATTACTTTTTCCACTGCGCCAGCCATTTTTTCAGGAGTTGATTTTTCTTTTATCGGCTTATCGGTAAAAATTCCCTGCCGAAAAACTTCCGCATCTGTTTCAATATCATAAAGTTCCATATTGGCCGAGGCTTCAATTATGGCTTCCGGCCCTTTGTCCGCTCCTTTCACCCAAGTACTGGTTCCATCATAAGGTACCGGCACAATAACAATTTTCGCCGATTTTAATTCCGAATTTTCCTTCGACAAATCACCGAAGTTGGTTTTTTTGCTCATTGAGTTTTACAAATTAAATTGAAACTGTCGGAGTGCTGGGAATTGAACCCAGATTACACGAACCCGAATCGTGCGTAATACCGTTATACCACACTCCGTATAAATATTTTGATGTAAAATCCCGCATATGCTAGATTTTACATCTCTAATAAATTTTATAAAATTACTATTTCTACTTTAAATTTTTCACCCGTACAACTTTTTGGATAAAATCACCGTATTTATCCAGATCCACTTCGGTTTTTAATTTATAATCTTCTAATTCCACGGCTAAAGACAGATCTTTTTCTGATTTATATTTTCGAATTTCCGCCACCGCCTCAATCGCCTTTTCAAAATCGGCCATATTTTCCGTGGATAAAATTGACAGCGGTTCCGGCCAGCGGGAAAGATGCAAGCTTCTTTGGCCGTCCCAAGTTTGAAACAGCATCTGATAAATTTCTTCCGTCACAAAAGGCAGAATCGGCGCGTACATTTTTATTACCGCCAGAAAGACTCGTGTCAGCGTAAATAAAACAGCTTGGCGCGAAGCTTCGTTCTGTCTGGCTAAACGATATTTCACAAATTCCAAATAATAATCGGCGAGCTTCCCCCAAAAAAACTCGTCCATTTCATCGCGCGCTTTGGCATAAGTGTAGGCGTCAAAAGCTTGCGTAACTTTTTCAATGGTCTTATTTAATTCTTGAATAATCCAAATATCCGGAGTTTCCAACTTGCCTTCTTCGCTGTCCCAAGAAAAATTTTGTAAATTCATTTGCAGGAAACGCGCTACATTCCAAAGCTTGATAGTCGTCCGCTTGCCTTTTTTCACTTCTTGTGGATTAAAGCGCAAATTCTGTCCCAATGTCGCGCCCGTCGCCCAATAACGGATCGCATCGGCGCCGTAATCCTCTAATAATTTATCGGAAGGAGTATAATTGCCCAGGCGTTTCGCGATTTTGCGTCCCTGCTCATCCAAGCCATGGCCGGAAATCATTAAATCTTTAAATGGCAGGCTTTGAAAATTATACCAGCTTTTAACAATAGAATAAAAATCCCAAGTGCGGATAATTTCAAAAGCGTTCGGCCGCAAAGTCGGCGGATAAAGCGTCTCCTTAGCCGCTTTATCACCTACCATTTCGCGTAAAAAGAAAGGCGTACAAGAAGAAGTAGCCCATGTGTCCAACACGTCTTTTTCCGGGATAAATTCCGTGCTTTCACAATAGGGACATTTTCCAACTCTGGGCTGGCTTTCTTGCGGATTAACTGGTAGCTCATCAACCTCGGCAAAAATCGGCTTTTTGCACTTAGCGCAATACCAAACCGGAAAAGGCACGCCATAATAACGCTGGCGGGAAATACACCAATCCCATTTGATGGATTTCACCCACATTTCATAATCTTTGATTTTATATTCCGGATACCAATTGATTTTCCGGCCCTGTTCCAGCCAGATCTTTTTTTGATCGGCAATTTTGATAAACCACTGCTGGCTCAAAACAAATTCCGTTGGCGTGCCGCAGCGCTCGTGCACGTTTAAAGTGTGTTCCACTGGTTCTTGTTTCACTAAAAGATTTTGCGCTTGCAACTGGGCGATAATCGCCTCGCGCGCTTTGTTTAATTTCAATCCGGCAAATTGACCGCCCCGTTCATTTAATCTTCCATTTTCTTGAATTAAAGCCCGCGTTTCCAATTTATCTTCTTGCCATTTTTCCAAATCGTCTTTATCGCCCCAAGTGCAAACCATCATGAGCCCCGTACCAAATCCAATTTCCACTTTTTCACTCTCACGAATGGGAACAGCATAATCAAATAGCGACACTCGCGCCACTGTTCCGATTAATTTTTGATAGCGCTTGTCTTTGGGATTAACGTACAGTGCCACACACGCCGGCAATAATTCCGGACGGGTCGTCGCGACTGTCAAATCTTTTCCATCGGCTGATTTAAAATTCAAATAATTGATTTGTGATTTCTCTGCCTGATCTTCCAAATCAGCCTGCGCAACTGCCGTTTGGCATTGAGGACACCAGAGCACCGGCGCTTCTTGGCGATAAAGCACGCCTTTTTTATAGAGATCAATTAAAGAGGCTTGAGAAACTTTGGTCGCCATCGGACTAATAGTGCTATAAGTCTTGCTCCAATCCACCGAGATGCCTAAATTATCCCACAGTTTTTTATAAGTCTGTGCGCCAATTGTTGTTTCCTTCAAACAAATTTTGACAAATTCCGACTGCGTTATTTTGCTTTTATCCACCTTATATTTTTTTTCCACAAATCTTTCGGTCGGCAATCCATTATCATCAAAACCCATTGGATAAAAAACCGCAAAGCCTCGCATTCTTTTGTAGCGGACGATAAATTCGGCTTGGGCGTAAGACATAATATGTCCAGCATGCAAATGGTCGGCCGAAACATACGGCGGCGGCGTATCCACGCTAAAAAGCGGCTTGCGGCCGTCCCAGGAAAATTCAAAAATTTTTTCTTTCTCCCAAAACTCCTTGATCTTATTCTCAACAGCCGGACGATCATATTGCTTGGAAGGTTCCTTGCTTTCCATAGATTGTTATTTCCCATATGTCATTCCCGTGAAAACGGGAATTCAGAAAACAAAATTAAATTAAGTCAGTACACCCCCGCCGAAGGCGGTGGCTTGATGAGCGGGATCGCCTCAAAGG
>CAYTIK010000016.1:0-22905 GCA_964438025.1 uncultured Bdellovibrionales bacterium | reverse complement strand
ACCGATAGAAAGTTCTTTTTCATCCCAATGTTGCACTTGTGGGTAGAATGTAGGTCCTAAAATTTGACAAATCCTCCTAATAATGTTAATAATTAAGCGTAATTAGTAAACAGCTTTTATGCAACAGCGTAATTGCCAGCTAAATAGAACCGATCGGGCCGCTTATAAAAACGGTCATATTTTCGTGTCTCCGATGGTCGAAAATATTTCGCTTAGCTGGGATTATCTAAAACATACTACTGCGCCTAAATTCTAACCTTTAGTATAAAAACTTCTTTGGATAAACTCGGCTAAACAAAAGCCGAGTTTTTGTTTGAGCAAAGTTCTTAAACAATTTAATCTAAAGGAGAAAAAAATTATGAATCAGGAAAAGTTAAGTGCCAATATCTGGAAGTTGTATCTCATCAAAGGGCTACGAAGTTTCATGCTGGCCATCCCAATTATCGTGTTGTTTTTTCAGGAGAACGGTTTGTCGATGCAGCAAGTATTTTTGTTGCAGGCGCTGTTTTCCGTTGCGGTCATCAGTTTGGAAGTGCCGACCGGATATTTTTCGGATATTTTTGGCCGGAAAAAATCCATCATCATTGGGGGAATTTTGGCGACCACGGGATTTGCCATTTATTCCCAAGCTTACACTTTTTGGGGATTTCTCTTGGCGGAGATAACTTTGGGATTTGGAATCAGCTTTATTTCGGGAGCCGACTCGGCGATGCTCTACGATACCTTGCTGGAAAAAGGCAGAGAATTGGAATATCAGAAGCGGGAAGGCAGGGGTTTGAGTATTGGGATGCTGTCAGAAAGTTTGGCGAGTGTTTTGGGCGGATTGCTAGCTTTAATCAGCTTGCGTTTTCCGCTGTATTGCGATGCAGCCGTTACTTTCTTGATTATTCCGGTAGCCTTAACTCTCGTGGAACCAAAAATTCAGAGAGCTAAAAAAACCGAAAGCAGTTTGAAAGGCATGTGGAGACTGATTAAATTTTCACTGCACGACCACAAGGAAATAAAATGGCTGATTATTTATTCAGCCTCAGTGGCTGCTTCGACATTCACGATGTTTTGGTTTATCCAACCGTATTTGTTGGCAACCAAAGTTCCCTTGGGATTTTTCGGAGTTATCTTGGCTGGACTTCTATTGACTGCCGCGTTCTTTTCTTGGAACGCGCATAAAATAGAGAAGATTTTAGGCAAAAAGAACTCGCTGATCCTGTTAATTGTCTTGCCGGCTTTGGGATATCTGCTTTTAAGCTCAGTGTGGTTTGTCTGGTCTGGAGTGTTTATTTTATTCTTCTATATAGTTAGAGGAATGAATAATCCGATAACGTTGGATTATATCAACGGGCTGATTCCTTCGGATATCAGAGCGACTGTTTTGTCGGTGAAAAATCTGGTAGGCCGGGTCATGTTTTCGGTCATCGGACCATTGATTGGCTATGTGAGTGATGCTTTTTCGCTTAAAGCGGCACTGCTGTCTTCCGGATTAACCTTCCTGGTTTTAGGGCTGATTTCTTTGGCCTTTATGCATAGACATAAAGCCTTAGAATAGCCAACAAAGAGGGGCGATAACATTAAACCTCTTTTTCTTGACTAATCATATCAAAAGTGATACAATTAAGACATAAAAATGATATAAAAAACCATATGAAAAACAGTGAATTAAACAAAAGACAAGACGCTATTTTAGCCTTTATTTCCGAAAGGGGGGCTATTTCTATTGGTCAAATAGTTGAATATATTCAAAAAGAGTTAGACAAAATTACTAGAATAACCATTTCCCGAGATTTGGAAAAATTGCTAGAGCTCAATTTAATTGAGAGGCAAGGTGCTGGGCGCGCGGTCGCTTATCAGTCTTCTGCCCAATATTCAATCGTGAAAAAAATCAATGTCGAAAAATATTTTGCCATAGATACCGATAAGCGAGAGATAAAAGAAAAATTTAATTTTGACATATTTAGTCAATTGAAAGATATTTTTACCGATGACGAAAAAAATAAACTTGCGCAGTTGGATGAAATTTACAAAGAGAAAATTAAAAACATTTCCACGGAGGGACTAAAAAAAGAAATAGAAAGGCTGAACATTGATTTTAGCTGGAAGTCTTCCAAGATTGAAGGCAACACGTACAATCTCCTAGAAACTGAACAACTAATCAAGAATAGCCAGAGGGCCGCTGGCCACACGCAGGAGGAGGCTACGATGATTCTTAATCATAAAGCTGCGCTGGAATATATTCGTGAAAGTAAGGAGTCCTTCCAAGAGATAACTGTTAAAAAAATTGAAGATATCCACGCGCTTTTGACCGAGGATTTGGCGGTGGCAAAAAATCTCCGAAAAACGCTGGTGAGGATAACCGGAACAAAATATACGCCGCTGGACAATGAGTTCCAGATCAAAGAGGCTCTGGAAAAATCCTGCCAAAGGGTTAATAAAATAGGAAATGCTTTTGAAAAGGCGGTTATTTTAATGTTGCTTATCGCCTATATCCAGCCGTTTGCGGACGGCAATAAACGCACCAGCCGACTGGCCGGCAATGCTATTTTGCAGTCTTTTGACTGTTGCCCGCTTTCTTACAGAAGTATGGATGAAATAGAATACAAAAAAGCGATACTTTTGTTTTATGAACAAAATAATGCTTCCTATTTCAAAGAACTGTTTTTGAAACAGTTTGAGTTCGCCGTGGGAAATTATTTCGGATGATTAAAATTCGACTTGTTTTTGTGACAGTGGAGGTAGAACAAAAGAAAAAGCCAGTGGTTTTTTTATTGCTAAATAAATAATCATGATTTCTGAAAAACTGGAAATTATAAATTTTATAACAAAGTTGCCAAAAAATTCGGAAGCTATTCTAGCCATAGCTATAAATCAATAACGGAATATCCAAAGGAAGAACCAGAAGAAGTTTTTAAACAGAAATTGATTAAAGTTTCTGGAAAAAATAAAGTTGCTTTGGATATTGGCTGTGCTGATGGAAAATTCAGTCTTTCGATGTCTCCATATTTTAAAAAAATAATTGCGATTGATTTGTCTCGGGGAATGCTTGACGCTGGAATTAAATGGCAAAAAGAACAAAGAATAAAGAACATTTCGTTTAAAAAAGCAGATGCTTATAAAACTAAATACAAGGACAGGACATTTGATGTTATATATTCCAGACGTGGTCCGTCAAAATTTTCAGAAATTTTCCGACTTCTCAAGAATAAAGGATATTTTGTTGAAATTAAGATTGGAGAAAAAGATACTCAAAAAATAAAAGAAATATTTGGCAGAGGGCAGGATTTTGGAGAATGGAATGAATCGAGATTAAAAAAACACAAGGAAGAATTAAGAGATATTGGATTTAAAATCATTTTTTCTCAGGAGTATTTTTATGATGAATATTACAAAACAGAGAAAGACTTAAAAACTTTTCTTGAAGGCGTTCCAATATTTGAAGATTTTAATGCGAGAAAAGACAAGAAATGTTTAGAAAAATATACCAAACTTTACAAAACCAAGAAGGGAATTGAATTACCAAGGCATAGAATAGTATATGTGGTGCAGAAAAGGTAGTGTCATTATATTTTTGGCTTGTTTTTTGCCCGCCTGCATTGGCGATGCGAAGTATTGCGGGTAGACGATAGCAGTGGTAGAGTGGAGGAATAGAGGCCTCTACAGAAGCTTCCTGTAAAATTAAATTCCTCTTATATAATGGTAAATAGCGAATATTATATTGCATTTAATAGGTTTAAAATATAAATTATTTCTATTAACTTTATGGAAAAACAAACAAATGACTGGGGGCTAATATCTGAAAATTGGGATTTGATTCTAGTTGATTTCAAGAAGCTTACTGCTCAAGATCTAGAAAAGGCATCAGAAGCACAGACGAGGTTTGCTATAATTGACAGAATAATACGAAATGTATTGGGGTGGAACTATGGACAAATTAAGGTTGAGGAAAGATGTATAGGACAAAGTGGTGATAAATATGTTGATTACATATTAAGGGCAGGTGATGTGACAATTGTAATAGAAGCAAAAAAAATTGGGTCTTCTTTTCCAAATCCTACAAAGAAAAATAAATTAAAATTAACGGGTAGCTTGATAGGAAACGGAGAAATCTCAGAAGCAATTAAGCAGGCTATTGAGTATTCAAAGAACAAAAGTGCGCAAATTACTGTTGTTACTAATGGTAGATGTTGGTGTGCTATGCTTACTTATCAATACTTAAATAGAGAAGAAGAGGGTTTTGCTAATCTTCTATTTCCTTTCGATGATAATCAAGATATTGAAAAATTATTTTATTTTCTTTCAAATGTGAGTATTACTAAATCAGGCACAAGTCTTTTTACTAATGAAGCAGAGGTAATTAATGACAATAAGCTTTTGACGATAGTGCCAGATTCAGAAACGAGAGTTGATAGAAATAATGTAGCTGATTTTCTTGCACCAGCCTTGGATGGAGCATTGTATTCAGATGCTTTTTTGAATAGTTCTGAATATCTACAAAAGTGCTATGTTTTAACAAGTGCAAGAATGAAATTCGATAAAACACTCGAAATGCACCTAGTAGATAGTAAGCCGATTTCTGTCCAGCCTGCCAAAAGAATAAAAGTTGGTAAGGGCGGAGGAACAATTGAAAAAATTGTATCTGATGGAAAAATTTCCTTTGCTCCCCCTGTGACATTAGTAATTGCTCCAGTAGGTGTTGGAAAATCAACATATTTGAAACATTTCGAATTAGTTTATGGAAAAGATATTCTTGAAAAAAAGAAAGCACACTGGATTTATGTTGACTTTTATTCTATGGGAAGAGAAAAAAAAGTTCGCGATTTTATTTATGAAAAGTTAAGAGATTATATTCAGAATTGCAAAAAGGATATTTCTACTGATTTTGAATCTGCTATAGAGCCAGCTTATAAAAACGACATTGATTCTTTAAAAAAAGGGCCACTTGCACTTTTGCCAAAGGACGGTACTGAAATAAAAAAAAGAATTACTGATCATATCATGAAAGATTATGAGCAGGTAGAGCCCTACGTAGATAAAATACTCGGATATATTTCTAGTAAGGAATTATGTGTTCTAGTATTAGATAATATAGATTTGTATGAGGATGACGAATTGGAACGGACTGTCTTGTCTGAAGGTCTTGCTTTGTCAAAAAGAATCTTTTGTAATGTTATAATATCAATTCGAGATACAACATTTGTTAAGCATAAAGACGATTCTCTTTTTAATGCTTTTGAATTACGAAAATTATGGCTAGACCCTCCGCCGTTCAAGGAGGTTCTATCAAAAAGACTCGCTTTATCAAAGAAAATTTTAGAAGGTCAACATGTTAAGATTCCTTTTTCCAAGGGGATTGTTTTGGATGTTCCAAATCTAGGCGTTTTCTTTGACATCGTCAGGAAGAGCGTTTTATCAGGGAAAGCAGGAGATTTTGTTGAAGCTATGGCAGGTCTAGATATTAGACAGGGATTGTCTTATATTAGAAACTTTTTAATGTCTGGTCATATTCATGCAGATAAAGCTCTCAAGATGACTTTGCAAAGCTTTGACTATGATTTCCCATTTCATGAAGTATTTAAAGGCTCTATCTTGGGAATGTGGAAATATTATAAAGAGAATCGCACAAAGTGTTTAAATATTTTTGATTCAAAACTAAGCGCTAAAAAGCTGAGACTTATGCGGCTTTATATTTTAGCTTTTCTCTATATAAATTCTAAGTCTGACAAAACAGTGGAGGTCGAAGTTAAAACGTGCTTAGACATTTTTTCTAAGCTTGGGGCAAATACAGATCAAATAATCTCCGTTATTAACGATTTGAAAAGGTATAATTTGCTAAAATCAACAGATGCCAAGCCAATTACCATTGACTCAGTCGTGTATCTAACAAGAACCGGCGGATATTATTATAAGGTATTGATAACTAAATTTCCCTATATTGAAGCATGTTTGTATGACACTACTATTGATGATAGTGCGATCTGGAAATCGCTTCAAAGCTTAACTTATGGAATCGAAGCCGAGAAAGATACCTTGACTAAAATGAAATTAAGAGAGAAAAGGATTGTAATATTTGCAGAAAATATTAAAAACATTGAGGAAAATGACAATAAATTATTAAAAGGAAACTTATTCATGAATAATTGCGAAAGGATTAGTAAAGAGCTAAGTAATGAAATCAGGGGTATATTTTTATCTTTGAAAAAATACTATCCAACCGATAAGTAATATTTTTTTAGAGATAAGTTTGATAAAAAAAATAGAAGCTTCTATAGAGGCTTCTACGATAAATTTTAAAAATAAAAATAATTTTATGAAATTATTGTTAACATCAGCAGGGCTATCCAATAAATCGATTGTCAATGCTCTTTTGGAATTGACCGAAAAACCATTTTCACAGCTTAATATAGCCTTTATTCCGACAGCATCTAATGTTGAAGAAGGCGACAAGGATTGGCTGATTGAGGATTTGGTTAATTGTAAAAAACTTGGCTTTAAACAGATTGATGTTGTGGATATTTCTGCTGTGCCGCAAGATGTTTGGAAACCACGACTAGCGCAAGCTGATATACTATTTTTTGAAGGAGGAAATACTTTCCATCTGATGCGTTGGATAGAAGAATCTGGTCTTAAAGAACTTTTGCCGGAAATGCTAAAAACGAAGGTGTATGTGGGAGTCAGTGCTGGCAGTATGGTTGCCTGTAAAAGTTTGGATCTCAGCACGTCAGAGCGATTATATTCAGAGGCAGTCGGAGAATATAAAAAAGATGAAGGCCTCGGCTTCGTTGATTTTTTGATCCGTCCGCATCTGAATTCTCCATATTTCCCCAAGGTGAATTTGGAGAATTTAGAAGAGATGTCAAAAGAGCTTCCGAAAACTTTTTATGCTATTGATGATAATACGGCTATTAAGGTTGTGGATAAAAAAACGGAGGTCATATCGGAAGGGATCTGGAAAAAATTCAATTAAAAAATAGAAGCTTCTATAGAGGCCTCGAAAAAAATATCTAATTTCTAATATCTAATTTCTAATTTTTTTAAATTCTATGACCGAACAAAAAAGTGTCCACAAGTTAAAAAAATCCAGTGCCTATAGCTACAGCGTGACTATTCCCAAGAAAATAATCGAGAAATACGGCTGGAAAGAGAAACAGAAATTAACTATCAAAGACAAGGGGAATGGCAAGATTGAGATTGCCGACTGGAGAAAGAAATGATAATCGTAATAATAAATACAATATTCCAACATTCTGCAGAAAGCCAGAATGTTGTGGTATAATTGTTTTAGGGGCTGGGTAAAAAAATAAAAACATGTTGGTTTATAAAAAAAGAAAAAAATCATCAATCTGGTCGGAACAGATAAAACGACCAGAACAAAAAACACCCAAGCAAATGGAGCGCCATTTTAAGGGAGTGGCTAATTATCATCGGATTGAAATTTTATCTCTGATTTCAAAACAAGACGGGATAACTCTGGACGGCATATGCGAAGCGACTAAGGGAAATCCCAAAACTATTTCCGAGCATACCAAAAAATTGGTGCAAGCCGGCTTGTTGAATAAAAACCGGCATGGCAGAGAAGTGGGTCATTCCCTGTCTCCTTACGGCCGACGCTTCTTCAAATTTATTAAGACATTCTGATATTCCCTGCCTGCCGGCAGGCAGGTGCAGAAAGCCAGAATGTATATATTGATATTTATCTGCAAGGCAATTTATTATATCAAGATGCAAATATATAGATATGGAAAATAAAATAAAGGTTATTGTGTTGGATGCCGATGGCGTGATAATCAATAAGCCGGATATGTTTAGCGTCCAATATCAAAAAGAATTCGGAATTTCCAATGATGTCATGCTGCCATTTTTCAAGGGCCGATTTCAGGATTGCTTGGTAGGTAAGGCGGATTTAAAAGAAGAATTAGAACCCTTATTAAAAAAGTGGGCGTGGCCAGGTTTGGTGGAGGAACTGCTGGATTATTGGTTCAAGTCGGAACATTATATTGATGAAAAAATAGTTGCAGAGATTGCAAGACTCAAAAAAATGGGCATAAAATGTTATTTAGGCACGGATCAAGAAAAATACCGGACGAAATATATCAGGGAAGATATGGGCTTGGAAAAAATATTTGATAAAATTTATTCTTCAGCGGAAATGGGCTATAAAAAACCGGACAAGGAATTTTTTGAAATTATAACTAATGATTTGAAAAATAAAGAAAATATCCAGCCGGAGGAAATTATGTTTTGGGACGACGATGAAAAAAATGTCATGGCCGGTAGAGAACTTGGATGGCGAAGCTATCTTTATGAAAATTTTGAGGGGTTCTATAGGGTAGTTTCTCAAATAAAATAGCTCTTGCCAAAATATTTTAGTTGATATATACTGTTTCTAAGGTTAATTATTAAGAAAATTGAATAGAGGATGCCCCCGATTGATCGGGGTAAATTTAATCCTCGTCCAAATTCTTGGTAATTTCCTTTTTTGAGGAAATTTTTTTATTATAGATTATTTTCTCAATGCGTTATTAATTATTAAAATGAGCGGATTGACGCGGCCGCGCAATATTATTAAATTAAATGGCTGACATTTTAGACAAATTAGCGGAAGAAATTGATAAAATTTCTGATGATAAAGAGGAAACAACCGAAGATGTGGTTGTCGAAGCTCCCGCTAAAGTTCAGAAAGCCAAAAAGATCAAAGATGTAACTGAAAAAAAATCTACGGCTACTTCCATGGAAGACTTGATGGAAAATGACGAAATCGCATATCCCGAAGTCGGTGATGTAGTAGAGGGTAAAATCATCGAGATCACTTCCAGCGCGATTTATCTCGACATTACGCCTTTTGGCACCGGCATTGTGCTGGGCCGGGAAATGAAAGACGGGATGAGCTCCGGAAAGTTAGCGGTGGACGAAAAAGTAACGGCCACGATTACCGATTTGGAAAGCGAAGAAGGTTTTATCGAACTTTCTATCCGCGAAGCGTCGCACGAAAAAGCTTGGGAAGATTTGGCCAGAAAAATGTCTTCGCAAGAAAAAGTGAAAACCCGTGTTATTAACGCCAATAAAGGCGGACTGCTCATTGAAGTTAATGGTATTTCCGGATTTTTGCCGGTTTCCCAACTTTCGAGCAAAAATTATCCCCGTGTAGAGGATGGAGATAAAAATAAGATTCTGGGCATGCTGAAAAAACTGATTAATCAAGAATTGGAAGTGCGGGTGCTGGATGCAGACAAAGAAACCGAAAAATTAATTGTCAGTGAAAAAGCGGCACAGAAAGAAAAAGACCGCGCAGTTATTTCCAATTTAAAAATTGGCGATGTCGTTTCCGGCGAAGTGAGCGGCGTAGTGGATTTTGGGGCTTTTATTAAATTTTTGCCGCTGGATAAAAAGGCCGCCGAGGTGACGGAGGAAGAAAAATTGGAAGGCTTGGTGCATATTTCCGAATTGGCCTGGCAATTAATTGAAAATCCTCGCGATATTATCAAAGTTGGCAATAAAGTTAAGGCGCAGATTATCGGCATTGACGAGGATAAAATTTCACTGTCCATCCGGGCTTTGGAAAAAGATCCCTGGTCGCTCATTAAGTATAAAGTGGACGATGTGGTGAAGGGTCGCGTGCATAAAATTAATCATTTTGGCGCTTTCGTTTATTTAAACAAAGATATCCACGGCTTGGCGCATATCAGCGAAATGACGGAAACTTACCCGGGCAAGAATATCGAAGAGCTGATTAAGGTCGGCGAAGAGTACGATTGGAAAATTCTGTCCATTGAACCCAAAGACCATCGGATGGGCTTACTCTTGGAAGATAAAAAGCTGAAAAAAGCGGTTGAGAAAAAAGAAAAGAAAACCGAAAAGCCGGAAAAAGAAGAAGAGGCAAGGGAAGAAGTCAAAGAGTAATTTCAATCTGCCAAAGACCCTCCCTAAAACGAGGGTTTTTGCTTTTTGCAAAGGGAGAAAGTATAATAAAATAAAATTATCAAAAATATGAGAACAAAACAAGCTGAAAAAGTAAAAAACAGGAGAGTCTTAGTCATCGCCGGCCCAACTGGCTCTGGTGAAACCACGCTTACCTTAGAAATTATTAAAAAATATCCTATTTTTCGCAGATTAGTTACGGCTACGACGCGTAAACCTAGGGGCAAGGACAAAAACGGGATAGCTTATTATTTTTTTTCCGAAAAAAGATTTAAGAATGAAATAAAAAAAGGAAACATTATTGAATATACTTATATAAAAAACCGAGATGTTTATTATGGAAGCTACAAAAAAGATTTAGATAAAAAATTAAAAGCCGGGCTGAATGTTATTGTTAATCCGGATGTAGTTGGAGCAAAATATTATAAGAAAAAATATAATGCCACAGCAATTTTTTTAATGCCAGATTCGATGAAAAATTTGAGAGGCAGATTAATTAAAAGACAACCAGAAATTTCTAAAGAAGAATTAGAAAGAAGATTAAAAAATGCCAAAAGTGAAATAAAAAAGGAGAAGAAGTTTTATAATTTTATAGTAACGAATAAAGAAGGAAAAATAAAAGAAACAGCTGATAAAATTGTTAGTATTCTCAAAAAAGAAGGCTATGAACTTAATTAAAAAAACTCAAAATATTATTTTTCAAAACGAGCTTTTCGAGAGAGGCTCTAGTATTGTCGTGGCGGTTTCGGGCGGGCCGGATTCGGCCTGTCTTTTGGATGTGCTCAACCAATTAAAAGATAAATATGCTTTGGAGCTAATCGTGGCGCATATTAACTATAATTTACGGGGCCAAGATAGCGCGGCTGATGAAAGATTCGTCCTAAAATTAGCCGAAAAGTATGGCTTAGAAACGATAATTTTGCATCCAAAAATAAAAACTCGAAAGAATTTGGAAAATAATTTGCGGGATATCCGCTATGCTTTTTTTGAAAAAATCAGAAAAGAGCGGGGTTACGATTGGGTTGCCGTTGGGCATAATTTAGACGATCAGGCGGAAACTTTTTTGCAAAGATTAATCCGCGGCGCGGGCATGGCGGGACTCCGCGGTATGCAATTTAAAAACGGCAGAATCATCCGGCCGCTGTTGGGATTTTCGCGCCAAGAAATTTTGGAATATTTAAAAATGCGTAAACTCAAATACCGAACGGATAAAACCAATCAGGAAAATATTTTTCTACGTAATCGTATCCGCCATCAATTGATTCCTTACTTCGAAAAAAATTTCAATCCCAAATTTAAAAAAACTATTTTTGAGACGGCGGTTTCGCTGGGAGAAGATTATGCCTTGATTGAAGAAACGGCCGAAAATTTTTTCCGGCAAAGCCATAATTTGAGTGTGAAAAAAATATTGTTACTACCCAAAGCAATACAAAAAAGAATCATTTTGAAGTTTTTGCAAAAAGTAGCCGTCAATCTTAAGAATATTGAGTCAGCGCATATGGAAGAGATACTTAAGGTTTTAAAAAGTCTAAAAAATAAAAATCAAGGTATCAGTTTCCAAGGGTTGAAAATAGAACGAAAGGGTGATAAAGTTACCATAGTTAAGAATAATTTTAAAAATTAAATAATTTAAAATCAATGAAGAATTTAGTCAAAAATATTGGCTTGTTGTTGCTTTTTTTCGTGGTTATTTCGGGAATTTTAGTGCTTTACAGCGCACCGAAAACCAAGCCGGCGGAGATTTCCTTCAGCGCTTTGGTGGAAGAAATCAATCAGAGCCAGGTGAAAAAAATCTTGGTAGACAATGAAAAACTGGAAATTGAACTGCAGGACGGCCAATTGCAGAAATCTATCAAGGAAAAAGAAGCAGGCCTTACTGAATCACTGAAAAATTACAATGTTGATCAGGAAAAACTCAAAGCCGTAGCGATTGAAATCAAAAGCGATTCTTCCGCCAGTTTCTGGATGGGAACTTTCCTGCCGTTTATCGTGCCGTTTTTCTTTATTGGAATTTTTATCTGGTTCATGTTCCGCCAGGCGCAAAAAGGCAATAATCAAGCTCTGACTTTCGGCAATTCCCGCGCTCGGATGGTAGATCCCAAAGATAAAAACAAACGCATAACTTTTGCGGATGTGGCGGGCGCCAAAGAAGCTAAGGAAGAATTGATGGAAATCGTAGAATTTTTAAAAAGTCCGGGAAAATTTTTGAAAATGGGCGCCAAAATTCCTAAAGGTGTTTTACTTTTAGGTTCGCCGGGAACCGGAAAAACTTTGATCGCTAAAGCGGTGGCCGGTGAAGCTTGCGTGCCTTTCTTTAATATTTCCGGTTCGGAATTTGTGGAAATGTTTGTCGGCGTGGGCGCATCCCGCGTACGCGATCTTTTCAAGCAAGCCAAGAAGAACGCTCCGGCAATTGTGTTTATCGATGAAATTGACGCCGTTGGACGCCAGCGCGGAGCCGGTTTGGGCGGCGGCCATGACGAAAGAGAGCAGACGCTTAACCAGATTTTAGTGGAGATGGATGGATTTGATACGAACACCAATGTGATTGTGATGGCGGCCACTAATCGTCCGGATGTCTTAGATCCGGCGCTACTCCGTCCCGGGCGTTTTGACCGCCGGGTAGTGATGGATTTTCCGGATATTGAAGAGCGTTTGGAAATTTTAAAAATCCATTCCAAGACCAAGCCTTTGGAAGAAGGCGTGGAATTGCGGAAAGTGGCCGTGCGGACTTCGGGTTTTTCCGGAGCGGACCTGGCTAATCTTCTGAACGAAGCGGCTATCTTGGCTGTCAGAAGAGGCCAGAAAAAAGTCGGCATGAGCGAACTTTTAGAATCAATTGAAAAAGTCATTCTCGGTCCGGAAAGAAAAAGCCGCCGGATCGACGAAGATGAGAAAAAAATCATCGCTTACCACGAAGCCGGCCATGCGCTAGTCGGAGCGAGCCTGAAAAATGTCGATCCGGTACAAAAAGTTTCTATCATTTCCCGCGGCCAGTTTGGCGGCTATACTTTAAATTCTCCCGCTAAGGATAAAACTTTGTATTCCCGCAGTTATTTTATTGACGGGCTGTCGGTTTTTCTGGGCGGCTATGTCAGCGAGAAATTAAAATTCGGCGATGTAACTACCGGCTCTTCCAATGATTTGGAAAGAGCCACGACGATGGCGCGGAATTTAGTCACGCGCTACGGTATGAGCGAATTGGGGCCGCGGACTTATGGACACAAGGAAGAGATGGTTTTTTTGGGCCGGGAAATCCATGAAGAAAAAAATTATTCGGAAGAAACCGCCCGGGAAATAGATAAGCAAGTCACGCAATTTATTCAAGAAGCTTATCAGGTGACGGAAAAAATTCTAGCCGAGAAAAAAGAAATTCTGGAAAAACTGGTGGCGGTGCTTTTGGAAAAAGAAACCATCGAACAGGATGAATTCAATGAAATTATAGGAGGAATTAAAGCTCAAAAAGATGAATGATCAAATTAATTACGGAAATTTAATCAAAGAAGCCTGGCAGATTACCTGGAAAAACAAATATCTATGGTGGTTCGGATTTTTGGTGGCCCTTTCCGGAGGAACCAGTTCTAATTTTTCTTCTGGTGGCTGGGGAGAAAAAGGCGGCTGGGAAGAAAATGTGCAACAAAAAATTTCCGATTGGGTAGCGCTTTATTGGGAATGGATCATTTTAGGATGTATTTTATTGTTTTTATTGATGGTAGTTTTTTTGATTTTGAATATTTGGGGACGAGGCGCGCTAATAGCTTCACTGGGCAAGATAACGGTTAAAGAACCGACCGATTTTAAAACCGGCCTAAAAGAGGGCAGAAAATTTTTTTGGTCAATTTTAAGCTTGAATCTTTTCCTTTTGGGAATGGGTCTGGCAGCGCTGATTATTTTAGGCACGCCGGTGGCTATCCTGTTCTTGCTAAAAGCTTACTGGGTCGGCGGTTTTCTCGCCTTTGTCGGTCTGTTAATCTTTTTTCTACTCGTTGTTTTGTTTACTTATTTGCAGAAATACGGGATTCTCTATTTGGTTTTAGGGAAAGTTTCTTTCTGGGCGGCGCTGGAGAATGCTTATCGGCTTTTCCGGCAACATCTTTTGCCAAGCATAATTATGGGAGCGATTTTTATTCCGCTAAGCCTGCTAGCAGGATTAGCGGCGCTCATGTTTATCTTGGCCTGCTTGTTAATTTTCCTGATTCCCGGATTGCTCGCTTATTTTTTGCTGGGAAAGTTAATTATTATCCTGCTGTCAATTTTAGGGATTTTGATTTTAGTGGCCGGCATTTTAGCTATAAATTCCATTTATGCGGTTTTCGCGCAAGCTTTATGGATTTTATTTTTCCGCCAGATCGCGTTGCCGAAAGAGGAGGAAAAAGTTGTGGAAGTCGTTAAGGAAATAAAACCGGCGGGAATTACAGAAGTTGTGGCGTAAAAATATAGTTGAAGTAGAGAAATTTAAAAACTGCCAATGAAGGCAGTTTTTGCATAGTGGGACTGGCTGGGGTCGAACCAGCGACCAAACGATTATGAGTCGTTCGCTCTAACCACTGAGCTACAGTCCCTCTGCTAAAAAATTTTGGTGGGCGCAAGAGGACTCGAACCTCTGAACCTTTTCCATGTCAAGGAAACACTCTAACTTCAACCCCGCACCATCTGGGTGGGTGTATCCCGACTCGAACGGGAGACCTTTTCCATGTCAAGGAAACGCTCTAACCAACTGAGCTATACACCCAGATGGTGCGGGGCAAGCTGAGCTACGGCTTTTTTTTAAGTTTATTTTAAAAAGGCTAAACAGTCAATGAAATAGCGGATTATTTTTTCGAATGGAAGTTTTTGTGGATTTCTTTGAGGCGCGGATTGGTGATATGGGTGTAAATTTGCGTGGTGGTGATGGAAGAATGGCCGAGCATGGTTTGCACGCTGCGGATATCCGCCCCGTTGGATAATAAATCAGTGGCGAAAGAATGGCGGAAAGTATGCGGGTGGACATCCTTAATGATGCCGGCTTTGGCGGCGTAATATTTGACGATTCTTTGGACACTGCGGGGAGTGAGGCGGAGGTCGTCCTTGTTCTCCGTTTTTTTACTCCCACCTCTCTGTCCTTCGGACATCTCCCCTCTAGCAGGGGAGATTGATTTTGAAGAGAATTTTTTCAAGCCTTTCACATCCCGCACAAAAGCGGCGGGATCAATGTCGGTTCTTTTGTTCAAGTATCTTTCCAAAGCATTTTTGGCTGAATCGGAAATAAAAACCAGGCGGATTTTATCGCCCTTGCCGCGTACACTGAATTCTTGATTTTTGAGGTCAATTTTATCCCGATTAAGGTTGGTCAGTTCGGAAACGCGGAGTCCGGAAGAAAAAAGTAATTCCAAGATAGCGCGGTCTCGTAATAATTTTAAAGTTTCTCCTCGAGCTGATTCAATAATTCGTTTAATTTCTACAGGTTCTAAAAATTCAATTTCTGGCCGGGTGGTCTTGCCGATTTCAATTTTTTCCGCCTGCAAGCTGGGGATGTTTTTTTTGGCTAAATATTTCAGAAAACTGCGCAAGGCGATAATATAGTAGTTTTGGGTAGCCTTTTTTAAATTTTTGCCGGAAGGACTCTGATAACGATTAAGAAAAAGGCGAAAGCGGCTAACTAAATCTTCTGATATTTTTTCCGGCTGGCTGATTTTAGCCCAATTTAAGAAACGATCCAAATACGCTTGGTAATTAGCGGTAGTCTGGGCCGAACGGCCCCTCTCAATTTCTAAATAATCTAAAAATTGGTTTTTCAGTTGCTGGAGATCCATAAAAAATGCTCAATTATCTTTTGCGACACTTAAGGTTATTTATATTCTACACCTAGAATCTTAAATTGAGAAATAATGGATAAAATTGTCTGATTTGAAATTGGAAGGAAATCCTGCTGCAATCTAAAAGGGCTTATTTAAGGCATTTATTCCTAAAAGGGGTTTGACCCCGTAGTAGATTTTCGGCTAGAGGCTTAGCCTCTAAAATGGAATGGCCGAAAATTCACTACGGGGTTGACAAAAAATATCTCCCAAGCTACCATTAATAGTGGTTATTTCTGCCTTTTTAACGAGGCAAGCATAACCCTCATATCCGCTTGAAAGTGCCTGTTTAACAGGCATTTAGTCATTTTCGGAGGTTGCAGGCGATATTTAAGCAATTAGGGTTTTGGCCGATGGGCAATACCAGTTAAATTTCAAAAAGCTCTTAAGCTTAAAACCAAAAAGAAGGAATAATTTTATTAGTAAGTTTATTGAACTTATCAAGCAATGTTTTCCTGGCAGGACGGATTTTAAAGACTGGAACGGCCGCTTTCATATCTGGCAAAAAGACATTGTAAAATTTATTAAAGAACATCGGACGATAAAAATCCTTCATCTTTTTAGGAGTTATTCCGCCCTCGGAGTTGTTTTAAGCAGCGCTTTTTTAGTTTCGGCGACCAATTTGTCCGCTGGCAAAGAATCCAGCGGTTTTTTGTTCGGCTATTTTGGCGAAAAGGAAAATTATGAAAATCCTTTAAAAAACAAAATTTCGGTCATTACCAATAACCAAAAAAACAATCTGGCCTTGGTGGAATTATTAGAAGCAGATCTGGCACTGAATCCCCAATTAGCCAAAGAAGCGGAAGAAGAGATGGTGCTGAATGTCCAGGGCCAATCCTTGGTGGCGGGAACCAGTCCGGTCAGGAAAGATCCGGAAGAAGAAGGCGGAGTGCAAATCTATGAAGTGCAGCCGGGAGATACAGTCAGCGGCATCGCAGCGCAATATAAAATTACAGCCAACACTATTTTATGGGCCAATGCAATTGATGATATCAATTCTATCAAGCCGGGAGATAAGATATTTATTTTGCCAACAGACGGCATTTCTTATACTATTGCGAAAAACGATAATCTGGACGCTATTGCCAAAAAATATAAATCCGATAAAGAAAGAATCATTGCTTATAATAATTTGCCGGCTAACGGCGAAATCAAAGAAGGCCAGTCGATTATCATCCCTGGTGGAAAAAAAGATATACCTGCGCCGGCGGCTAGCACCGGAATCGCGGCGCGGACTTATGAACCTTTTGCGGTAAGCGGCAAAAAACTTTCCGGTATTCCAGGAACTGGCCACCGTTTTCCTTACGGTTATTGCACCTGGTATGTATCGCAAAAAAGATACATTCCCTGGGGCGGCAATGCCGGCGCCTGGCTGTACAATGCCAAATCCATGGGTTATGCCACGGGCAAAACTCCACGGCCGGGAGCGATCATGGTCTCTTCGGAATCCTGGTGGGGCCATGTCGCCATCGTCGAAAGCGTGAAAGGCGGGCAAATAACCATTTCGGAAATGAATTACAGAGGCTGGGGCAAAAGATCGACGCGGACTTTAAATGCCAGCAGCCGGGTGATTAAAGGCTTTATTTACTAGGCATAGAACATAAAACATGTAGTATGTAACATAAAAAAGAGTTTTTCGCGAGAAGAACTCTTTTTGCTTATGTGATTTATTGAGCCTGTAATTTTCAACTATCAATTTTCAATTTACAATCAATTTTCAATGAATTAATTTTTAAACATTTGCATAGTTAAACTTTTTATTATTTGTAGCGGTCTGATCGTTACAAAAAGATATCACTTGGTTGCATATGCCCGCCTGCTTCGAAATATAATTATAGCGTTAGTGCTTTTGTTATTTTTCTTAGTTTATTTTAAATTAATTCCGATTTATTGAGTATCGAAGCATTTCGGGCAGGCCAGAAAATGATATCAAATTATTTTCGAAAGTGTTTATTAAAATATTTGGCTAAACTTTTTTGATCGGGGCGATGGAGGCGGAGATTTTTTTGAGGCCGATTTGGGAAAAAGCCACAGTCAAAGTATCTCCTTGAGAGGCGATGATAAGTCCTGGTCCGAATTTTTCATGAATAATCCGATCGCCATCTTTGAGAGAAAATTGGTTAGGCTTTCTTTCCGGCAGAATTATTTTAGGTTGTCTTTTGTGTGTGAGAGTGTAAGAAAAGCGGGAAACCTTATCTAAAATACCTTTAGGATTTTTTTCCGCAGGATCTCGTTGGCAGTTATCAATCAAGTGCTCCGGAATATCGTCTAAAAAGCGAGAAGGCGCATTGGCTTGAGAAGAGCCGAATATATTTCTTTCCCGGGTAAAAAGTAAATAAACTTTCTCCTGGGCTCGGGTAATACCAACATACATTAAACGTCTCTCTTCTTCCATTTCTTCCTCGCTCAAAAAACTGCGGGAATGAGGGAAAAGTCCTTCTTCCAGACCGGCGATAAAAACAAAGCGGAATTCCAAGCCCTTGGCGCTGTGGAGCGTCATTAAGTGAATAGCTTCGGCATCGCGGCCAATATTATCCGTTTCCGAAGATAAAGCCACTTCTTCCAAGAAAAGTTCTAGGCCGATCACACCGGATTGCGCATCGTATTTTTGCGCGACCGTTAATAATTCGCGCAGATTTTCTTGGCGGGTCAGGCCTTCGGAGGTGCCATCGAGCAAACCTTTTTCGTAACCACTTTGCGTGATGACAAATTCGAGCAATTGGGAAAGTTTTTCTTCTTGGGATTTGGTTTGCCCGAGAATTATAAAATCACAGAATTTTTTAATTTCTAAAATTTTGGCAGAAGGCAGTTCAGAATTTTCAGTGATTTTTTTTCCGGCAGTAATCGGATCTGAATCACTCGAATGAGAAAAATCCAGCCATTTCTGCAGAGTAATTTTACCGATACCGCGGGTGGATTCGTCCAAAATTCTACTCAAGGAAATTTCATCTTGAAAATTTTTAATCAGCCGAAGGTAAGCTACGGCGTCTTTAATTTCTTTCCTTTGATAAAATTTTACTCCGCCGATGATGCGGTAAGGCAAGGAAAAACGCAACAGCGAATCTTCAATCATGCGGGATTGGGTATTAGTGCGATACAATACGACAAAATCATTCAAGTTAGTCTTTTCTCGTTTAAGCTTATTTTTTATAGTAGCGGCGATAAAGTCCGCTTCATCTTTTTCATCGCCCGCTTCATAAGAAGATAATAACTGGCCGCCTTTCTGCGCGGTCCAGATTTTTTTGTCTTTCCTCCGGATATTTTTGGAAATCACGCCATAAGCGGCATCCAGAATGTTCTGCGTGGAACGGTAATTTTGTTCCAATTTGATGACTTTGGCTTCCGGATAATCTTTTTCAAAATCCAGAATATTTTGGATATTGGCGCCGCGCCAGGAATAAATTCCCTGCCAGTCATCGCCGACGACGCAGAGCTGGCGGTGTTTTTGCGCCAAGAGCTTAGCGAGCAGATATTGAGCGTGGTTGGTATCCTGGTATTCATCAATCATGATGTAACGGAAAAAATTTTGATATTTTTCTAAAACGGCCGGAAAAGTTTGGAAAATTTTAACGGTCAGCATGATCAAATCGTCAAAATCCAAAGCCAATTGGGAATGCAATCTTTTTTGGTAAAGACTGTAAATTTTAGCGGCAGTTTCTTCATAAAGGCCAGCGGCTTGCCGGGCAAAATCCTGGGCACCCAGTAATTCGTTCTTCGCTTTGGAGATAGTCTCCGCGGCGCTTTGGGGGCGGAATTGTTCCGGATCGAGCATTAATTCTTTACAAATATTTTTGAGGAGTGCTAGTTGATCCTGTTGGTCCAGAATGGAAAAATTTTTTCCATAGCCGATTTTATCGATTTCCCGGCGTAAAATTCGGGAACAGATGGCATGAAAAGTGCCGATATGCGGTAAGGACTTGGTTGTGCCGACGAGAAGTTCGGCTACGCGTTTTTTCATTTCCTCAGCTGCCTTATTAGTAAAAGTCACGGCCAGAATATTTTCCGGAGAGATATTTTTTTCCAAAATAAGGTAAGCCACCCGGTGGGTGAGGGCCCGGGTTTTGCCTGAGCCGGCGCCGGCGATAATCAAAACTGGTCCGCTGGTGGTTTCCACAGCCTCTTTTTGGGAAGGATTAAGTTTTTCCAGGAGGTTAGTCATAGCTTGATATTTAGATAATTCGAGGCAATATTCGGGTCATTCGGATATTGATTCGTAAATTCGGGTTATACAGAGAGTCTTAATGCAACTCGAATCTACGAATGGCCACTCGAATAACTCGAAAATAGTTGTTTTTTGATTTTGTTTTAATATTGTAGCACAGTTTATCCTTTTCTTAGGAAAATTATTATGGCCAGTTGTGGGTTTTTGGATTTTGTTGTAAAATATATTCAGGAGATAAGTCTTAAAAATATTCCCTATGCTTTTAAATACCAACTCTTCTGCGCAAACCAATTCCCCGCGCGAAGATTTTTTTCAGATAAAATTTGCTGATCCCCAATCTATTATTGATCAGTTGGAAATTAATCCAGGAATGGTTGTGGTTGATTTTGGCTGCGGAGCTGGTTTTTTTTCTTTGCCGATAGCCAGGAAAATTGGAGAAGAAGGCAAGGTTTATGCGCTGGATGTCCTGCCGGCTAAATTGGAATCAGTTGAAAGCCAGGCGAAAACTGCTAATTTAAACAATATTATTACCCGCCGGGTCAATCTGGAAGCTCCCGCCGGCTCCAAACTGGAAGCAGGAAGCGCCGATTGGGTCATCATGAAAGATATTCTTTTTCAAAATAAGGGTAAAGATAAAATTCTGGAGGAAGCTAAGCGGATTTTGAAACCAGGCGGGCGGACTTTAATTATTGAGTGGAACAAAGAAGACGCGAATATCGGGCCGGAGAAAGAATTAAGAATTTTTAAAGAAACATTGGTCGATTTGGCAACCAAAAACGGCTGGACAGTTGATAAAGAAATTGCCGCCGGAAATTTCCACTATGGCTTGATTTTAAAAAAATGAAAAGCAAAAAAATATTTATCGGGATATTCATTCTGCTGGCGCTCACGCTGGTTTCCGGCTGCGGCTGCAAACAGCAATCAGCCAAACAATATGATCTCCAGCTGGAAGTCTGGGGCCTTTTTGACGACAGCGACGTTTTCAGTGAAATTTTTGAAACTTACGTCAAAGTCAATCCGAATGTTTCCAAGGTGGAATACCGCAAATTTACGCCAGATACTTATAAAAAAGATTTATTGGAAGCGCTGGCTTCCGGGCAAGGTCCGGATATTTTTCTCATCGGCAATACTTGGTTGCCGGGATTTTTGGATAAAGTTTATTCCGCGCCGGCAGCTGTTCTGAATGAACAAAGATTCCGAAATAATTTTGTGGATGTGGTGATTAAGGATTTTCTTTATGAGGGAAAGGTTTTTGCAGTTCCGCTGACCGTTGATTCCCTGGGATTATATTATAATAAAGATCTTTTTAATGAAGCTGGCATTACGGCGCCGCCGAAAAATTGGGAGGAATTTATCACGGATTGTAAAAAACTTTCCAAGATTTCCAACGATGGCCGAATTCTGCAAGCTGCCGTAGCGATGGGAACCGCTTATAATATCAACCGTTCCACGGATGTTTTGGGGTTGCTGATGCTGCAAAATCAAACCGAGATGGTAGATTTAGGCAGCCGGCAGGCCACTTTTGACCGCTTTTTAAACCGCAAAGGGGAAAGTGTTTCGCCCGGAGAAAATTCCCTGAAATTCTACACCCAATTTGCCCGCAGCGGAGGCGAGAGCCCTTATTCCTGGAATCCGCAGATGCATTATTCGATTGATGCTTTTTCCGAAGGCAATCTGGCGATGATGTTCAATTATTCCTGGCATCGCGACACTCTGACCGCCAAATCGCCCAAGCTGAATTTTGAAGTGGCTCCCGTGCCTCAATTAGCCGGTAATCCGGCTGTCGATTATGCCAATTATTGGGCCTTCGCCGTGGCGAAAAATAAAAAAATCAGCGATCCCGGTTCGGCTAATCCAAACCTCTTGCCGGTGACGGATGAAGTCCGAGTGGCGGAATCCTGGAAGCTGCTCGATTATCTAACCACTCGCCCGGAAAAAAGCATCGGGCAAACTGCGACAGCTGCCGGCATAAAAAATACCATTGCACCGGATTTTGATCCGGCCAAAACTTATTTGCAAAACACCCAGAAGCCTTCCGGACGCAAAGATTTGATCGAATTGCAGAAAACCGATCCGCAAATCGGCGTGTTTGCCTCGCAGAACCTGATTGCTAAAAGCTGGTATCAAGTCGATCCGGAAGCTATTGAGATAATTCTGGCGGAAATGATCGACAAAGTTAACCGCGGCCAAGCGGGAGCGCAGGAAGCGATCCGCGCAGCCGCTGCCCAAGTGGGACAACTAATGAGCCGATAATTATGAAATTTTTTTTAAAGCGGAAAATTTTAGGCATAATTTTATTAGTGGGATTGATATTTTTTTTTGTTACTCCGGTTTTAGCGGCCGAGGGCATTGTGCCTTGCGGACTAACTAAAGAATATACGGATCGCTGTACTTTGTGTGATTTAATCTCGGGTTTTAAAAAACTTTTTGATTACGGCATAAAAACCATCATAATTATTTGTTTAGCCTGTGCCACTTTTGCCGGAGTGATGTATGTGGTTTCTTCTGGTAGCGAAAAGATGATGGAATCAGCTAAAGCTTTTTTGAAAGGGAGCTTAATCGGGCTGGCGGTAGTACTTTGCTCCTGGGTGATTGTTAATACGGTAATCACTGTCTTAATGCCGACGCAAACAGATTCTGATGTGGGAGGGAGTTTAGGAATTAGCAAAAAATGGGCTGAATTTGGCAATCTTAATTGCGATTAATCTTAAATATTCTAAAATAATTAAAAAATGAAAAAGAAAAAAATACTTTGGATTTTAATTTTGTTGGTTTTAATTTTTTCTTTAAGTTTTATTAATTCAGCCAACGCTCAATTTTCTAAGGGAGGGGATGCAGCATCATTTATCAATCCTCTCAAATACGATAATGTCAACGATGTCGCCAAGGGCATATTATCCAGTCTGAAAGATATCGTCGCGGTCTTGGCCATTCTTTTCATCGTCATCGGCGGATTGATGTATATTTTTTCGGCCGGCGACGAGAAGAAAATTGAAACCGCCA